>CAYWYJ010000022.1:0-40273 GCA_964462635.1 uncultured Planctomycetales bacterium | reverse complement strand
CGCATCCGCGACGCCGGACTCCCGCCACGGCGGGCAGGCTCCGGTCCGGCGCTACTGGGCGGCACCACAGACTCATCGCCAGCGACGAGGATATTCGCCGGCTTGAGGTCGCGGTGAATGATGCCGCGCTGGTGGCCGTGCTGGACGGCATCGCACACCTGCGCGAACAACTCCAGCCGTTGCCGCGTGTTCAGCCCGCACTCGTCGGCGTACTGCGTGATCGGCCGGGCATCGGGGACGAACTCCATCGCGAAGTACGGCACGCGGACGCCGGCCAGCTCGTGCATGCCGGCCTGGTACACCTGGGCGATGTTCGGATGCCGCAGGCGGGCGAGGATTTCGGCTTCGAGCTGAAACCGCCGCGCCACCGCCGGCGTTGCGGCCCACCCTTGCATGACCTTCAGCGCGACGGTCCGCCGCGGGTGCTGCTGCTCGGCTTCGTAGACGGTGCCCATGCCGCCGGCGGCGATCAGCCGTTTGATCTCGAACCCGCCGATGGACTTACCGATGAGCGGGTCGGGGCCGTCGGTCGGCCCTGCCGGGGCGGCGGGCGGCGGCAGGTCGGGCGGCTTCAGGAACTCGGCACCCGCCTGTTGATCGTGGCGTAGGAGCGACTCGACCTCGGCGCGAAGCCGGCCGTCGCCGGCGCAGGCGCGGTCGAGGAACGCCGCCCGTTCCGCCGGCGCATAGGTCAGCGCGGCACCGAAGACCTCGTCGACGCGCTGTGGCAGATCGTGCGAAGGGCTCATCGGCGGTCACCGTCCAGCTCGCGGTGCAGCCAGGCCCGGGCCACACGCCACAGGTTGTCCACCGTGCGCGGGGCGATGCCCATCGCCGACGCGGTCTGCTCCACGGTCATCCCCGCGAAGAACCGCAGCATGACGACTTCGGCCTTGCGTGCGTCCACCTGTTCCAGCTTGGTCAGCGCTTCATCCAACGCCAACAACTCCAGCGGATCGTCGTCGCCCGCTCGTGGGTCCGCGACCGACTCGGCCGGCTGCGCTCGGCGGGGCACTTGGCCCGGGGTGCCGGGGCGGGCCGGGCGCCCGCTCCCGTCGACCAGCCCGGGGCCGCCGCGCTTCAGCCGCGCACGAGTACGTGCGTCATCCACGCGGATGCGGCGCATGGCCTGGGCGGCGGCGGCGAAGAAATGTCGGCGATTGTGCCAGTGGACGTCGGCCTCGCCGTTATCAACGAGCCGGAGATAGGCCTCGTGTACGAGCATGGTGGTGTGAGGGCCGAGAGCGCGCTTCTCGGCCAGCGCCTGACGATGAGCGAGTTGTCGCAGTTCCCCGTAGACCAGGTCCCACAGATGTCGGCGCGCTAAGGAATCCCCCTGTTCAACGGCATGAAGCAATTCCGTGATGGCGCCCGCGTGGCGCGGCCCGTCCGCCGCCATAGGTCGCTCGTTGCGTAGTCCGCTCTAGTGAATGTGCTACCGCCAGTATAACCACCTCCGACGACGACGCCTAGGCGAAAACGCCGGCCCCGCCGATTCGGCTCGCGCCGGCGGAATCCGGGACCGGCCACCCGTGGGCCGCGACCGGCGGCCCGGTTGGGGTTATCGGCCGCCCCGTGGACCGGCGCGGACGGACCGCAGACAACAACGCCAGGAGGGTCTACAATCCCCGTCTTCGTCCGACGTTCGCCCTCTAGCGGGACAGGATGCCATGACGCTGGAAGAACTCCGTGCCCAGTTCCCGATCACCCGGCGGTACAACTTTCAGGACCACGCCGCCATCGCGCCCCTGTCGGGGCCGGCGGCGGCGGCGTTGCGGACGTATGCCGACGAGGTGGCCGAAGCCGCCTACCTCCGGGGCGACTACTTCCGGGTGATCGACCACGTTCGGCAGGCGGTCGCGCGGCTGATCAACGCCGACCCGGAAGAGGTGACCTTCGTCAAGAACACCTGCGAGGGGCTGAACTACGTCGCCAACGGCATCCCGTGGGTGACCGGCGACAACGTCGTGTCCAACACGATGGAGTTCCCGGCCAACGTCTACCCCTGGATGGCACTGGAGCAACGCGGCATCGAGCTGCGCCGCGTCGCGGAGGAGGACGGCCGCGTGCCGTTCGACCGCCTCGCGGCGGCGATCGATCGCCGGACGCGCCTCGTCACCGTCTCCGCGGTGCAGTGGGGCAACGGGTTTCGCATCGACCTGACGCGGCTGGGCGAGCTGTGCCAGATGAAGGGCGTGTTGCTGTGCGTGGACGCGATCCAAGCGCTAGGGGCCCTCCCCGTCGACGTGCGGGCCATGAACATCGACTTCCTCGCGGCCGACGGGCACAAGTGGCTCTGCGGCCCGGAAGGGGCCGGCGTGTTCTATTGCCGGCGCGAGCTGCTCGGGCACCTGCGGCCGACCGAGCCCGGCTACTTGTGCATGAAGCACGACTTCGACGGACCGGAGCGGAAGATCGACTACCGCGACGACGCCCGGCGGTTTGACAGCGGTGCCTACAACGTGCCCGGCATCCGTGCCCTGGGGGCCTCGGTCCAACTGCTGCTTGAAGTGGGATCAGAGGAGATACAGTGGCGTCTGAAGCAGCTCACGGACCAGCTTGTGGAAGGGCTGCGCGGCAAAGGGTGGCGCATCTTCAGCCCGCGGACGCCGAGCGAATGGAGCGGCATCGTCTCGTTTGCGTCAGATAAGCATGACCTCCGCGCGTTGCAGCGGCACCTGCGGGACGAGTTCAAGATCGTGTTGGCGGTGCGTCAGGGACGGTTGCGCGCCAGCCCGCACTTCTACAATTCCCCGGACGAGGTGGAGCAGTTGGTCGACGCGTTACCGCTCGGCTGACGTGAGGGGCCGGTTAATATCGGGAATTGAGCGGGGGGCTTGAACACCCCGCCCGGGGGATACGTATAATATGGGTGGTGGCAGCGCTAGGGACCAGCCACCGTGGAACCACGCCATGCGGAAGACGGCGCTCATGGTCCGCTGCGTACCGCGTTACGGCTTCGACAACACCGAAGTCCGTACGGTGGATCTCGACGTGCCGCGGGACGCCGACGAGCGGACCCTCCACGAGGCCCTGACCTTCTACTTCGCCGGGCGGGGAATCAGCGACGCCGTGTACGACATCGGCGTGGACGACAACGGCTTTTTCGCCATCGTCAACGACGAGGCCTACGAAGTCCCCTGGGGCACGCCGCTGCTTTGACCGTGCGGGGCTCCCCCCGGAGGGCTCACGCCGCGCGCGTGTCGCCGCGCGCCAGTTGCTCCAGTCGCTCCTTCGGGCCCATGACCAGCAGTATGTCGTCCTGCCCAAACAGATAGGCCGGGGTCGGTACCGTGTTGACGGTTCCCGGCCCAACGGGCCGCGGCTGCTGAACCAGCAGCACGGTGACCCCATAACGGCTGCGAATGTCCAGACTGCCCAGGCTGCGGCCGACGAAGCCGGGAGGAACGCCAATCTGGGCGAGGCTGGTGTTCTCCACGGCGGGGAGGGGCTCGGACCGGGAACCCGGCGACAGGGCCGCCGCCATGCCGGTGGCCATGTCACGTCGGAAGAGTTCGGCGTTGTAGTGCGCGATGACATCCTCGGGCCAGATCACGCCGACCAGGCGACCGCCGTCCAGGACGGGCACCTCTCCGCGATAGGTGGCCAGTCGCTTGAGCACGTCCGCCAGCGTGTCGTCGGGCCCCGCCGTCGGATAGCCGCTCTCGCGCATCAGGTCGCGTGCGATCAAGACGTCCTGGAAGGTGGACACGTCGGCCAGGACGCAGCGGCTTTCCGGCCCCGAGATCACACCCAGGAGGCGGCCGTCGGCGCCGGTGACGAACAACGACACCCCGGGGTGGGCGACGAACTTGGACACGACCTCCAGGACGCCCGCGCCGGGGGCGATCGTAACGGTCGCCGGACGCATGACGTCGCGCACCGGCACATGCCGTAGCAGACTGACGTCCTGCCCCCGGTGGAGGTCTACCCCGCGACGCAGCAGCTTCAATGTATAGATCGACGCCGGTTCCAGTCGCCGGGCCACGCCCAGTCCGAGGATTCCCGCCAGCATGATCGGCACGATGACCTCGTAATCCCCGGTCAGCTCGAACAACATGAGCGTCGCCGTCAGGGGCGCGTGGATCGACGCCGCCACGACCGCGGCCATGCCGACGAGGGCATAGGCCCCCGGCGTCACGTCAGGGAACCAGCCGGTGGCCTGCACGAGGAGCCCAAACGTCCCTCCCGTGGTCGCCCCGATGAACAGGCTGGGCGCGAACACCCCACCGCTACCCCCGCTTCCCAAGGTGAGACCAGTCGCCAGAATCTTGGCCGCCAGGAGAACGAGCAGCACCGGCAGGGTCCAGGTCGGCCCGGCGGACGGAGCGCTAGGTCCATAGGCCAGGGGCTCCAGCGTCTGGCCGATCAATGGGTAGCCGTTGCCCATGATAGCCGGTTGATGCGCCCCCCTGGAAGCCGGCACCGTGGCGACGGGTGCTGTGAGGGGCGGCTTTCGCGGCAGGTCGCGGTTGGTCAGCGCGTCGCTGCCCGCCGCGAGCACCCCCAACAGCGCGGCCCCCACCACGGGCCGCCAGACGCGGTGAACCGGCAGTTTGCGGAAGAAGTCCTCCGCGGCATACAGCCACTTCACGAAGACCCAAGCCACAAAGCCGCAGCAGACGCCCAGGACCGCGTAGTTTGCGACCTCAGCCAGGGAGAAACGGTAGACCGGGGTGGCCGTGAGGAACTCATGCGGCACGGGAAACAGGGGGGCGTTGCCGCCACGTACCGCCAGGGTGACCGTGCTGCTGACCACCGCGCTCATGATGATGGGAACGAAGCTCCGCAGCGATACGTCGCGCAGCAGGACTTCCACCGCGAACAACACGCCGGCAATGGGCGCGCGGAAGATGGCCGCGATGCCGGCCGCCGCCCCGCAGCCGATCAGCACACGCAGTTCAGGCAACCCCAACCGCAACCACTGGCCGATACCACTGCCGATCGCCGCACCGATCTGGATAATCGGCCCCTCCGTGCCCGCGGAGCCCCCCGAGCCGATCGTCAGCGCCGACGCCACCGCCTTGGCGCCGGCGATACGTGGCCGGATGCGGCCGCCACGGCGGGCCATGGCGTCCATCACTTCGGGCACGCCGTGCCCCTCCGCCTCCGGCGCGAAGCGCCACGTGATCAGTCCGACCAGCAGCGCGCCACTCATGGGCAGCAGTGGCAACAGCCAATGGAAGAGCCCGTGGGTGGCCAGGGCCTGGCCGCCGTGGTGGTAGTAAAGATCACGCACGGAATCGATCAGCCAGGAAAACCCTATGGCCCACAGGCCCGTCACCAGGCCGATGACCACCGCCAGTATGGTCAGCAGGCGATCGGTCGTCGCCCAGACGTCGCCCATCCGGCGGGCGATCCCGGCCACGCCGCCGCGAAACTGCTTTCCGACCCAAGCTTGACGCACTGAGAACCCTCGCGGGCGGCCCCGCCGCGCTGACGTGCCGGCCGCCCGGTGCAGCGATTCGCAAACCGCGGTCGAGCGGCGCATGGTATTGGGCCCATTGGATATTGGCCAGCACTGCGTCTATTGTTGTCTGCGGTCGGCGCGGACCGGGCGCTCGGCTTCGCTGGCGAACGGTGAGCGCCGGAGGTCGGGCGGCACACCGCCAGACGGTGAGCCAGTCGGCGTGGCCGACGTGCGATCGGCGCGCTGCCGACCCGGAACCCAGACGGAGCGATGCGTATGAGCGACATTCCCCCCACCGCCACGCCCCTCCCCGGAGTCAAACACGTCATCGCGGTCGGGGCCGGCAAAGGCGGTGTTGGCAAGAGCACCGTGGCCCTGCTGGCCGCGTTTGGGCTGCGGCGCAAAGGGGCCCGCACGGCGTTGCTGGATGCGGACGTCTACGGCCCGTCGTTACCCAAGCTGACGGGCACCGAGGGGCGGCGGCTCGATCTCGATGAGGCGGGACGGGTCCGGCCGATTGATGCCGACGGCGTCAAGGTGGTCAGCATGGGCCACCTGGTCGGCCCGGAACAAGCGGTGATCTGGCGCGGGCCGATGGCCCAGAAGTACGTCAAGGAGTTCCTGGACCGCACCGACTGGGGCGAGATCGACTACCTGTTCGTGGACTTGCCGCCCGGCACGGGCGACATCCCACTCACGCTGGCCCAGACCATCCCGCTAACCGGCGCGGTGGTGGTCTGCACGCCTCAAGAGGTCGCTCTACTTGACGCCGTACGGGCCTTGCGGATGTACCAGAAGCTCGGCGTCGAGCCGCTCGGGATCGTGGAGAACATGAGCTACTACGTCTGTCCGCACTGCGGACACCGCGATGAGATATTCTCCCACGGCGGCGCGCAGAAGGCGGCAGGGGAGCTGGGGGTGCCGTTCCTGGGAGCGATCCCGCTGAACGGGGTGGTGCGGGTCAGCGGCGATGCGGGTCGCCCGTTGGCGAACTTCACAGAGGCCGATCCGCCAGTGATCGCCGCTCTCGAGGACTTCGTAGCCCGGCTGGAGTCGGCCGTATCCGCCCAATCGGCGAAGCGCACGCCGCTGCCCCAAGTACGGATTCATTGAGCTGCCTGGACGCGAGCCGTGTTAATGTAGCCAAATGGGTATTCACGGTCGTGCGACACGGGAGGGCGAGGCTGTCTCCTGCGGCGACCCTGCCGGCCTGCCGAGCCGCGGCTGGCCGGTAGGCTCGCTCTCCCGGTTGGCGCCCCATGATCCTGAATACCTATTTAAACAAGCGACTCAATAATTAAGTAAATAATGATTAGACTGTTGTTCTTCAGTCATACAATATATTATATTATCTGATCTTCAGCTAAGCTTGGTTATCGGAGTGTTTTGCGAAACGATTCCCGCTTTTTGCTTGACTTCTACGTGCGGGAGATTAGCCTAGGAGCAGCATCTCAGGTAATGGTCGTACCCGCGAGCGGCTCAGTTGGAGGAGCTTAGAGGAGGCTCGGGGTCCAGCGAGGTGAATGGCGGATTCTGGGACGTGCCCGCCCGAGCCTGTGACTGCGCGTTGTACGCATCCGCCGCCAGGATGCGTGGGCAGACCAAGAGTCAGGAGGAGTGATTCATGGCGCGAGTTTTGACGTTGGTTGCGATGGCCGGCGTGGTGGCGGCCGCGAGTGCCGCGATTACGCCGATCGGCGAGTTCGTCGGCACCTATTCCGAGGGCTTTGAGAAGCACGCCACCGGGCAATTCGTATCACACCTGGACGTGTTCGACGGGAACGGTGACGTGAATCAGGTCGGCAGCGGCCAGGGCCTGCACGTGACGACCGGCTGGGCCTATTATTACACCACGTATCCGCACGGCGGCTCCAAGTTCATGGGCCCGACGTACGGGATCACGGCGGAGTGGGTGTTCGATGTTCCGGCGCAGCAATTCGGGGGCTACTTCACCACCAACTACCAGTCGTCCGGTGCGACGGCGACGTTCTTCGACGAGAACAACAACGTCCTCGGTACGGCGCCGGTCAAGTGCATGGCCGGCAACAACGCCTGGGGTTGGGACGGCTGGTACTGCGATCCGCCGGTGAAGAAGGTCCAGATTGCCTCCGACTGGGGTGCCGGCCACATCATGCACGACGACATGCAGTACACGCCGGTTCCCGAGCCCGCCTCGTTGGCGCTGCTCGGGCTGGCGTTCCTGCTTCGCCGGCGCTAGGCCGAGGGCGACGACCGTCTTGGTCGTTTCCCGCACCTTCCAATCGTTGCTCACTACGGGCCTGACGTTCGCGTCAGGCCCGTTCTTATGCGCCGACGGCATTCCTGTCCGCCGTATGCGCGGCCATTGTCAGGGGATGACAGCCAGGGTGGGACCTGAGCAGGGGGGTCAGGACTCGGCGGACTCGCAGCGGGCGATGGCCTGGAACAACTCGTCGGCGGTGGCGGCCCGGGCGACCGCGCCGCGGAAGTCCTCGATGTTCATCAGTCGGCTGATCTTCGCCAAGGCCTGGATGTGGGGCCCGGTCTGGTCCGGGGGGCTCACCAAGAGGACTACGAAGGTGACCGGGCGGCCGTCCAGGCTCTGGAAGTCCACCGGCTGAGCGGGTTTGCCCGCGGCCATGACCAGGCGGTCGCAGCCGTCGCTCTTGCCGTGGGGGATGGCGAGCCCGTAGCCGATCCCCGTGGTCCGCTCCGCCTCGCGCTTCAAGACGGCTTCCAGGGCGGCGTCGCGGTTGGTCAGGCCTCCGGTGGTCGCCAGGAGGTCGATGAGCTGCGTAATCACGCCCATCTTGTCCGACGCCGTCAGCGGCACGCGGATACGGTCGAGAGTCAGAATCTTGGTCAACTGCATGAGGTCGCCCTGCAAAGAGCCGCAAAGCGCGCACTATATCCCGCCCGGAGCCGGGTTTCCAGTGGGCACTACCCCCGTTCGCCGGGAAGCGGCCCCGCCGATGGATTGACGGCCCCCGGCGCGCGGCGTAGAAGGGGCGTGCGGGGGATCGGCGGACGGGATGGAGACCGGCCGCACCAAGGAGATTTGGGCATGAGCCGAGCCATACGAACAGCGGGCCGCAGTCTGGCGGCGATCCTCTGCCTGTGGGTGCTGGCGACGCCGGTGCCGGCGCAGGTGCCGGGCGTGGACAAGGTGAAAGGCGCCATCGAGAAGGGGCAGAAGAAGCTCAAAGGCGACAAGAACGCGGACAGGCAGGAGGCGACCGACGCGGCCCCGACGGGCGGCAAGATCGTCTTTTCCAAGTCTCCGATTGATCCGGCCCAGCCCGCCAACCTAGCCACGGAGTTCAAGGCGGGCGAGCCCATCTACGCCCTCGTGCAGGTTGAGAAGACGTGGCGAGAGCTGCTGGGCCGCGGCGACAAGAGCGTCAAGGAAATCCAGGTCCCGATCGACATGCTGGTGGACGGCGAAACCGTCGATTTTCAGTACGTCACGATCAAGAAAGCCGAGGCCCTGGATACGAAGTTCCTCGTGCTGGATATTGCCCCCGAGCCGGAGAAGATGACCGCGTACAAGGACCCGGGGTTCTTCTATGCGGAAGGCAAGGGGCGGCGCAAGATCGGGCCGGACCAATACACGTACAACCTGGGCGAGCTGAAGCCGGGCCGACACACCGTGCGCTTCCAGATTCGCAGCTACGGTGACATTTTCTCCGCCGGCGAGTTCATTATCGAAGGCGACAACTACAAGCACTACGCGGAGCTGCGCGAGAAGCTGCTGGCGGAGGCCTTCAAGGTCGCCACGATGCCCCAGGCGCAGAAGGTGGACCACGAGCTGGAAGCGACGATGCGCAAGCTCCTCGAAAACGCCGGTTGGAAGGACGTCCGCAAGCTCGTGATCACGGACAAGGACTGGTGGCTCGACCGGGCCTCGGGTGGCGATTCGCCGATCGTCTCGCGGCACATCGCGGCGGCCGCGGCGACCAAGGCCGACGATGGCAGCTTCTACTGGTGCCTCTGCACGTTCCACCAACAGAAGCGCCTGGACGGTTCGTTCGGCCCGCTCGAGCTGACCGACGTCGGTCCCAGGAAGCCCATCGCCGAAGAGAACATCGACAAGTAGCTCAGCCGGGCCTTCCGGCTTGTTCGGTCGTGGCGGGGGCCCGAGTGTGGCGGTGGATCGTGCGCCGTCGTCCAAGGTGTTTGAGCAGCCCGATAATACCTGCGTTTGAGCTGAACGGATCGTGGCTGGCGGGGTACCCCGGCGGAGCGTCGTTCTGCGTCGCAAGAACTTGTTGGCCCGTGCCGTGGCATCCCCTACGATGAGGGCATGAGGAAACGGAGCCACCCGCGGCGATGTTCGCCGCATCCAATCATCATCTAACTTGGAGGTGTCCGGTGCGTGCATGGCGAGGGATTCTGTTTGTCGTTTGTCTGGCCGGCCTGGCCGGTGACCTGGCGGCTCAGGAGGCGCGATGGACCGGGGGACCGGCGGGTGGGATCGTCACCGAAGATGCCCAGGGGCAGCCGGTTGTGCTGCCGCGTTACCGCGAAGGCGGCACGCCGTACGACCCTGCCCAGAGGTTGACGCCCTACGCGATTGAGGTGGACCAGCAGGTCCCGTCGGCGGGGCTGATCGAGTCGCCGCCGGAGTACGGTCCGACGCGCGGCGTCCTGTACCACTACACGTCGAGCCAGTGGGCGACCGTGGTGCGTGACCTGGTGGTGGCGTTGACGGCGAGCCCGACGCACGACGAGATCGCGTGGGTGGTGGTGCCCGACGCGACGCAGCAGCAAAACGCGACCAACGCGTTCATCGCGGGCGGGGCGGACATGACCAAGGTGCGGTTCATCATCCAGCCCGCCAACGCGCTGTGGATCCGCGACTACGGGCCGCACTTCATCTGGCAGAACGGGGCGTTGGCGATCGTGGACAGCCACTACTACCCGAGCCGGCCGCTGGACAATTTCCGGCCGACGTTGCTAGGCGATGACTACTTCATCATGCCGACGTACGACATGGGGCTGTATTACTCGGGCGGCAACTTCCAACCCGGGCCGAACCGCAGCGGATTCGTCACGGCCCTGGTGAACGGGGACAACCCCGCTAGTGCGGGGTTCACGCCGGCCTTCATCGCCGAGCTGTATGCCCGTTTTCAAGGCATCGACACGCTGCACGTGATGCCGCAATTGCCGTCCAGCGTGGACGGCACCGGGCACATCGACATGTGGATGTACCTCATCGACGAGCACAACGTCATCATCTCGAAGTTCAAGACCGGGTCGGACCCGACGGCGATCCAGATCACCGAGAACGCCGTCCCGTACATGCAGGCCCTGGGCTTCAACGTCTACCGCACGTGGGCGTGGAACACCGGCAGCACGCACTGGACGTACACCAACGCGTTCCGCGTGAACGACCGCATCTTCATGCCGACGTATTCGGGCTATCCCACCGAGAGCGCCGACGCGCTGGCGCAGTTCCAGGCCGCGGCCGGGCCCAACGTCCAGATCGTCCCGATCGAGTGCACGTCGATCATTCCGGCCGCCGGCGCGGTCCACTGCATCGTCATGCAGGTGCCGCGGTACACGGCGCTGGTGCCGGCGGTGGACGTGATTTCGCCGGACGGCGGCGAGCTGCTGGCGGCGGGCTCCACCGCGACGATCCAGTGGGCGGCGACGGACACCAACAACGTCGACATCCCGCGGATCGACCTGTACTACACGGTCGACAACGGCCAGTCATACGAGTTCATCGCCACGACGACCGACACCGGCTACTACGACTGGGTCGTACCGAACATCAGCGCGGCGCAGGTCAAGGTCCGCGTGGTGGCGGTCTCGGCCGACCTCGACGAAGGCGAGGGGCTGAGCGAGGGCTTCTTCCGCATCGCGCCGGCTTATCAGCGCGTCTACGATTTCCGCGCCGGCGGCGGGACCGACAAGTTCGGCTTCGGCGACGAGACGGCCAGTTGGGGCAACATCGGCGGCGTTCGCCTGCCGGTGACCACGGAAATCACGACGTTCGAGCCCACCGCGTACGCCAGGCTGGCGTATTCCGACGCGACCAGTACCAGCACGAGCGACCCGAACCGCTACAACTCGCGATGGCCGACCGCGAGCACCAATGAGTCCACGCACGTGTACGAGTTCACGATCGCCGAGAACCCCACGGTCATCGACGACATCGGGATCGTCTGGGAGGGCTTCGCCAACCGTTGCACGCAGGTCGAGCTGTATGTCTGGGACCGCGTCGCCCAGCAGTGGAGCGACGGCGCCGGCCTGCTCGACCAGAACCGTTACATGGACAGTTGGGCGGGCAACCGCGACGGCTACTTGCGCGGGAACATCCGTTCCAACTTCGGCCGCTACATCGACGCCAACGGCAAGCTCACGCTGCTGGTCTACGCCGAGCGGCCGTACGACCCCACGTACCATGATTACATCGGCGTCACCGTCACGGTCATCGGCGAAGCGCTCACCGGCGACCTGAACTGCGACGGCCTGGTCGACTTCGGCGACATCAACCCGTTCGTCCTGGCCCTCACCAACCCGGCCGGCTGGCAGGCCGCCTTCCCGGGTTGCCCGGTGCTCAACGGTGACATCAACCTCGACGGCGTGGTGGACTTCGGAGACATCAACCCCTTCGTCCGGCTATTGACCAACCCGTAGCGCCCGACGTCGCGCGCGGAGCCCTGTCGGGACACCGCCGTGCCAGCACGTTCTCTCGGCCGCCACTTTCAGCACATAAGGGCAGGCCGCGGCTGGTGCGGCGGCGTGCCTTGCGCTATAGTGTCGCCACCGGTCCCGGGGCCGGGACCGGCGTGGCACCGCGCTTAGGAGGCCGGCTCATGGAACAAGTCAAGCGACTGGGGCTGTACCTGGACGAGTGGCCGGACGACGTGAATGTGCTGGCTTACACGGCGCGCCTCGCCCAGCTCACCGACCTCGAGCTGGTCCACGTGGTCTACTACTCGCGGCGGGCCCCGGATGACCCGCGCGGCCCGTACGAGCACGAACGGACGCTGCGCGAGCAACTGCCGGCGGACCTGATGCCGCGGGTCACGCTGCAAATCGAACCGCAGGGGGCCGTCGAGGCGACGTTGCGCGCCGCCCGCGAGCGGGAGCTCGATCTGATCCTCGCCGGGCGGACGCTGCCGGCCTCGCAGTTGGCGACGGGGCACGCGTTCAACCGTCTGGCCCGCAAGGCCCCGTGCAGCGTGATGCTGATTCCGGAGGGGGCCGCGGTACACCTCTCGCGCGTGCTTGTGCCGGTGGATTTCTCGGAACACGCCAAGCTGGCGTTGCGGGCGGCGGTCGCGTTGGCGCGGGCCAGCGGCGAGCCGCGACCGCAGGTGCTCGTGCAGACCGTTTTCAGCGTGGGCTACGGCTACAGCAAGACCGGGCTGACGCTGGAGGCGGCGGTGCGCGCGCAGGAGCAGGCACACCAGCGTCGCCTGGAGGAGTTTGTCCGCGACGTCGACTTCAGCGGGCTGCCCTGCGAGCTGCAATGCTCCTCGGCCGACGAACCCGAGGCCGCCATCGTCCAGTTCGCCCAGGCCCGCAAGGTGGACCTGATCTGCGTCGGCAGCCGCGGCATGACCCGCGTGGCGTCGGTGATCCTCGGCGGGACGGCGGAGCGCATCGTCGCGGCCGCCCCCATGCCCGTGCTCATCGTCAAGCGCAAGGGCGAGACGCTTGGCCTGCTGGACGTCCTGCTGGGGAAGTGATCTGAGGGTGACGCGTTGCACATCTTCATTGGAGCCGCCAGCAGAACCCACCACGCGAGTGGTGGGTTGGCTGGCTCCGCGGTGGGGCGCGGGGTTCTGACAGGTGCTCGTGCCGTTACGGGGCCCGGCGGTTGACTCGCCTCCCCGCCGCGGGGTAAAAGGGATTATTCGTCGGCGGCGCGGTCCGATGGCGGCGTGGCCCTGTGGTAGCTCGTGAGGACGCCGGGGAGCCATGATTCGACTGACGCAACGGTCGCTCGGTGCGGCGGGGGCCATGCTGGTGCTGTGGGGTCTTTCGTCGGGATGCATGCTCGGCCACGAGATGGCGAGGATGCGTCTGGCCGACGGGGAGGCCGCATTGGCCGCCAACCGGCTGGAGGTGGCGCTGGCCGAGTTCCGCGAGGCCGTGGAACTCGATCCGCACTTCGCCGAGGGGCACTACAAGCTCGGCCAGGTATACCGGCAGCAGGGGCAACTGGCGCAGGCCGCCGACGCGCTGCAAGAGGCCGTCCGGCTCGATCCGACGCAGGTCGCGCCGATCATCGAGCTGGCCGACGTGTACCGGTTGCTCGACCGGATGACGCAGGCGATCCGGGCGTACCTGATGGCGTGTGACCTGGACCCGCGGAACTTCGAGCTGCGGTTCCGGCTGGCCACGTGCTACCACCAGACGGGGGAGCTTGAGCGGGCGGTCGAGAGCTACCAGGAGGCGATCAAGCTCGACCCACGCAACGCGTTCGCCCGCAGCAACCTCGGGGCCGCCCTGACCGCCCTCGGCCGGCACTACGAGGCGATCAAGGCGTACAAGGAATCGCTGGAGTGCAACCAGGCCCAGCCGCTGGTCCTGGTCAACCTGGCCACCGTGTACCTCAACCAGGAGCGGTGGGAGACCGCCCACCGCACGCTCAAAGTCGCACTCCAGATGGACCCCAACCTCGCCGCCGCCCACGAGCGCCTCGGCTACACGCTGTGGCGCGAGGGGGCGTACGACGCGGCGGCGGAGAGCTACCGCCGGGCGATCGAGCTGGACCCGCAGAACGCTCCCGCGTACGCGGGCCTGGGGGTGGTGCTGATGACGCAGTACCTCGACGACCCGGAGCGCGTCGCGCTGCGTGACGACGCGGTCGAATCCTGGCACCGCAGCCTTGAGCTGCGGCCGGACCAGCCGAAGTTGCGGGCGCTCGTCGAGAAGTACCGGCCCAAGGCCGAGCGCCCGGTGATCGACCTGGAAAGCTAGGCGCCACGTTCGAATCATCCGGCGCGAGCGCGGTTGCCGTGTGCGAACACGCGGCGCGGGAGGGCGCGGCTCCCGCCGAGCCGCGGCTCGCCGGGCCGGCAGGGTCGCCGAAGGAGACAGGCTCGCCCTCCCGGTTGGCGTTCCACGATCCTGATAAATGCCCGTTTAGGGCTCGTCCGACTCCTGGGCCGCGAGCCGCTGCGTCGGCCGCCGCGGTTCGTCCGCCAGCCGGCGCAGCATGACCGCGAACACCGCGGACGACTGGACGGTCCCGCGGCGATCGACGGTCTCGTACGTGTCCCCGGTTGTGTGGTAGTGCTTCGCGCCGGGCCCCAGTTCGCCGCCGACCGCGAGCGTACACACGCCTTGCTGCATGAACGGCGCGTGGTCGCTCCACATCCCCTTGGCCTCCGCGATCTTCAGGTCCAGCTCGTAGGCCGCCAGGTCGGCCCGCACGCGCTCCAGCCACGGCTGCACCTCGGGGTGGCCGAAGGCGACCAGCCGGCGGGGCGCCCCGGGCATGTCCGCGTTGATGACAGCGACGACGCGATCCAGCTCCGCCAGGTGCTCGCGCACACAGGCCTGGCTGCCGTTGAGACCGATCTCCTCGGACATGAACCAGATGAAGCGGAGGGTGCGGCGGGGCCGCCAATCTTTCGCGGCCAGCGCGGCCAGCGCCCGCGCGGTTTCGAGAATCGCCGCCGACCCGCTGCCGTTGTCCATGCCCCCCTCGGCCAGGTGCCAACTGTCGAGGTGGGCCGACAGGATGACGACCTCGCGCGCCAGCGGCCCACGGCCCGGAATCTCCCCGACGACGTTGCTTGGTCGGCACGGCCACGCCTCGGCGTCGAGGCGGATGTTGACGCGGACGGGGCCCGCGGCCACCTGGGCCAAGAGCTGTTCATCGTGCGGAACGACCACCACCGGCTCGGGTCGCGGCTCGCGGTGGCCATTACCGATGATCGGCGCGCGCTCGGCCGGGCTCGTGAACACCACGCCCGCGGCGCCGTGCTCGATGACCTTCCGCACGATGGCGCCGCGCTCGTGCCGCACGTCACGCACCAGGGCGAAGCGGCCGCGGAGCCGCTCAGCCCCGGCTTCGATCTCCTCATCCGTCCCGGAGCCCAAATCGACCAGCTCCGCCGTCACGCCCTCGGGCGGCGTGCTGAGCGTCATCGCCAGCGCGACGGCGCCGGCCAGCTCGCGCGGCGGATCGTCGAGCACCGTCACCTTGGTTTCACGCACGGTCCAGCAGGTCATGTCGAATGGCTCGGCGTGGACGTTCTTCAGGCCGTACTCGCGGAGTTTGTCGGCGACGAACTCCTGCGCCCGTTCGGCGTTCGGTGTGCCGGTGAGACGCCCGCCGGGCATCGCCAGCGTCCGCAGGTTGGCGGCGAACTCCGAGTGCATGGTCACTTCGCCGATCAGCCAGCGGTCCAGGCGGTCGCCGGCGGGCTGTTGGCAGCCCAGGGCGGCCAGGAGGAGCGCGAAGCCTGAGACGATGGAGGCGAGGCGGGCGAACGGCGACATAGGGGGATGCTCCGGCAAGGGTACCAACTCCGGTGAACGCGAGATTCTATCGCGCCCTCGGGCGATTGGCTGTTCTCCGTCGGTGCCTACGGACTGGTCCACGGATGGCGCGCGGCGGAGCGGACGATCGTCGCTCAGTAGCCGCGGGGCGTGTCGGAGGATGCCGTCGGGGAGCGCTCCGCGGCCCGGGCGGCGACGGCCCGCCGCAAGGCCGCCATGTCCACGTAGCGTCCGGGGCAGGCGGTCTTGTTGGTGACCTCCCCGTGTCCGAACACCTGGCCGGGGCTGATGCCGGTTTCGTCGATCAGCACGGCGATGAGGTCTTGAAGCGTCCGCATCTGCCGCGCGGACGGCGCGTGGGTATCGAAGTCGCCGATGAGGCAGATGCCGATGCCCTGTTCGTTGAAGAAGTTGTTCGGACGCCAGGCACCCAGGTAGCGGCCCGCGGGCGCCTTGCAGTGTGCCCCCGTCTGCTGCAACTTCCACCGCGGCCCGACGAACAGCTTCCCGTCCGGGTAGTTCTCGCCCCCGCCGATGACGAAGTGGTAGCCGAGGCCGGACCACCCGCGCTGCCGGTGCCACGAGTCCATCCCCTGCGGCGTGGACTTATCGCTCGCCGAGTGGTGGACGATGATCGTCTTCCAACGCCCCCTCCGTATCCCGACTGGCACGCGAATGTCCGCCGCGCTCACGGTGGACGGCCGCTGCTCCGGCACCACCTTTTCCGGCTCTTCGCGCGGCGGGGGCGGGATGGCGGGAATGGCGCGCGGGGGCCGGGTGCTGAGAATCGGCGAAGGCGGCGGCCCCAGTTCGTCACGCCGCGACGGCCCCTGACAGCCGGCCACGATCAGGATCAACGGCCACGCGCACCAGGCAATCCGTTGCAGGTTCATCGGCGTCTCCGACGGCGGGAGCGGATCCTTCCGCAAAATGGGAACTATACCGGGCGGCGGGGGCGTGTCCACACCTCCCATCGCTGGTGGAACAGAAGGGGTGCGTGAAGCGTCCGGCGAGCCGCCCTGGCCCCGAAGGGGCCGCGGTGCATGGGCGGGGGCGCTAGCCGGTCCCGACGCGTCGGGACCGGCCGAGCCCTCGGGGAGGACAGGGTGTGTTCATCTCTCTTCCGCCCCGAAGGGGCGGCAGTCCGCACCGCTTGGGCGACTTCGACGCCCCCTCGGGGCTCAAGGATGTACGTCCTTCTCGACCGGGGGCTTCAGCGAGTTTCGCTCGCTTCGCCCCCGGGCTATTGACGCCCGCCCCTGCGGGCGGCGGCCGGCCGCGAGCCACCGCCGCAGTACAAGGATCGCTGGAAACGTCACGGACCCGAGCAGAAGGACGCCGGTTCGCGTCTCGTGGCGACGCCCCGGAAGGCTCTGCGGCTGGGGGAGAGGCGTGCTGCTCCGACGGCGCTCCGTCGCGGCCGGGGGGTCGAATGAGGGCCAGAATCCGCCAGCAGGTACTACTTCGTTGTCGCTCCGCGCCGTTGACGGCGCCGGCGCCGCGCAACCGCGGAGCGTGGCCCCCGGTTTATGCACGGTGGGTCGCTTGGCGTCCTCCCGGCCTTGAGCGGGCCTCCGGTCAGTGGGTGAGCCGGCCGCCGCGGCTGCTGGGCGACATGTGCCATAGTCAGCGATTCCCGCTCTTGTTAGTATTGGCAGGCGCCTGCCACCGTAGCTCAATCGGCAGAGCAGCGGTTTTGTAAACCGCAGGTTGCGGGTTCGAGTCCCGCCGGTGGCTGTTACAATAAACCACGCCGCCCCCAAGAGTTGCGGGGACCTGCCGACGGTCGGCAGTGCGGCCGAAGACGCGAAAACGCGCGGTGTTACACCGCGCTCCGCGGTTCGGAGGTCCGCACATGCCGAAGACGCCCAACTACCGCAAACGGAAGGACTACACCCAGGCCATCGTCACGCTTACCGACGCGGCGACAAAGCGTCGTCGCGACTACTGGCTTGGCGAATACGGCACGCCGGAGAGCCGCGAGCGCTACCATCGCCTGATCGCTGAGTGGGAATCGAACGGTCGGCGTCTTCCGCGGCGGGCGTTCGATGAACCGGCGGCCGAAGCTGCCACGGGGGCCACGATTGCGGAGGTGATCCACTCGTTCTGGCAGCAGACGAAGGTTCAGGTCGACGAAGGCGAAGCTCGCTCGATCGCGACGGCGCTGCGACTGCTTCGGCAGCACTTCGGCAGCACGCCGGCTGCCCAATTTGGCCCCAAGAAGCTGCGCATGCTGCGCGACGAAATGGTTCGCGGAGACCCAGCAGCCAAGCCTCCCCGAAGGCCGTGGTCGCGCAAGTACGTCAATGCTCAGGTGCAGCGCATCCGCCGGCTATTCAGGTGGGCAGCGGCGCACGAGCTTGTCCCTGTCTCGGTGCACCAGTCGCTATCTACGCTGGAGCCGTTGCGTCGAGGCCGCACGACCGCACCGGAGAACCCGAAGGTCGGTCCCGCATCCGAGCACATCATTGACGCCATTCGGCCGCACCTGAATCGTCCCGTGCGTGCCCTGGTTGAATTGCAGCTCCTGACCGGCGCGCGAGCGGGCGAGCTGCTCGGCCTGCGACCGTGCGATATTGAGATGGGTGATCCGACCGGCGTGTGGACCTATCGCCCGCAGAACCACAAGAACGCACATCGCGAACGGGAGCGCGTCATCTACTTCGGGCCCAGGGCGCAGGAGATCCTGCGGCCCTTCCTCCGAGAGCGCGCGACGACAGCGTGTTTGTTCAGCCCCGCCGAAGCGGATGTGGATCGTCGAGCTGCACGACACGCCGCGCGGACGACGCCGTTATCCTGCGGGAACCGACCGGGTACCAACCGCCGAGCCCGTCCGACCAAACTGCCGGGCGACCGGTACACGACGGAGAGCTACTACCGGGCGATCCAGTACGCCTCAGAGAAGGCGCTCCCCGCGCCCCCGCCGCTCGGGCGTCGGGAGGAGGAGAGCAAGGAAGAGTGGCGTCGCCGACTGAAGGAAAGCGGGCTGCTTCCCGAGATGAACGCCTGGCGTCGGGCACACAGCTTTCATCCCCACCAGCTTCGCCACAATGCGGCCACGCTGCTGCGGCGTGAGTTCGGCCTGGAGGCGGCCCAGCTCGCACTCGGCCACGCGAGCGCCCAAATCACCGACGCCGTGTATGCGGAACGCGACCGGGCCAAGGTGATCGAGATCATGCGAAGGATCGGGTAGCGGGTCCCCGACGGGGCTACCCACCTGTCAGCCGAGTTGCCGAAATGGCAGCTCGGCGTTTTTCTTTCAAAATTCCCGACTTGCCGCAAATGAGGCGACCGCCGGAGATTACGTGCGGCCGGCCGCCCCACTGGACGCGGTAACTGGAGTTACCGAGTTACCGCGCCAGCGCGCCTCTTAGAACCGCGTGCATCGGACGCAAGGCACCCAATGGCCAGGAGGTTCCGATGCACGAGCAGGCCACCGTAACGGACGAATACATCACGCTGACCGACGCGGCCAAGATCGCGCCGGGCCGGCCGAGCACCAACTGCATCTGGCGCTGGTGCCGGCGCGGCGTGCTCAGCCGCGGCGGCGAGCGCGTACGGCTTCAGCACCTGCGCATCGGCGGGATGATCTACACGACCGCCCGTTGGCTCGAGGAGTTCGGCCGGAGGCTCGCCGAGGCCGACGCGAAGTATTTCGACCTGTGCGAGGCGACCGCTGAGGCTGCCCGCGCCGCCGAGCCGTCCGTCTCGCACCGCCGCCGGCCTGCACCCCGATCGCAGTTCCAGGAACAGAGACGACGCGAGCTCGAGCAGATCGACCGCGAGCTTGAGGCGGAGGGACTGTGATGGCGTTTTCCCACCCCAACGGTCCGCCTCCGCTCGTCTCGATCGGTCAAGGCGACTACCGCCGCGACTACTGCCCGAAGGACGGCCGTCTGCAATCCGCAGCCGACCTGCCTGCCGGCCTGGCAGGGACGCCGGCGAAGATCGACCTGCGCTTTCTCGTCCGCGAGCCGGCAGACGTGTACCACGCCAAGGCTGGGGACTTCCTGACGGCGCACACCCTCAACGACTTTCGGTGCTGTCCGCTGCTGTTCCGCAAGAAGGAACTGGGCCTCGTTCCGGAGCGGGACACGACGGCCTACCTGATCGGCCGCGCGGCGCACACGTTAATCCTGGAGGGCCGCGATCGCTACCAGCGCGACTTCGCGATCGGCGGGCCGATCAATCCACGAACAGGGCAGCCATTCGGCTCAAACACGAAGGCCTTCGCCGAATGGGCGGAGGGGCAGAGCCGGCCTGTGCTCAGCGACGCCCACGCCGCGCTAGTCGAGCAGATGACGGCGGCGGTCAAGCAGCACGCGTTGGCGCAAGAACTGCTGGCGGACGGCATCGCCGAAGGCGTCGTGCGCTGCACGTACGCCCAGTTCCAGTGCCAGGCCCGGATCGACTGGATCAACCCGCACGCTGAATTCGGCATCGTCGACCTGAAGACCACTGACGAGCTGGATTCGTTCGAATTCGCGCTGCGCGCGCTGGGGTACGTCCACCAGGTCGCCTTCTACCGGGCGCTCGTGTCCGTCGCCGGCGGGCACGTGCTCCCCGTTCACATCGTAGCGGTTGAGAAACGCGAGCCGTTCCGCGTCGGCGTCTGGCGGATCGCGCCGGAGGTGCTCGATGCGGCGCAGGCCCAGAACGAGGAGGCGATGGCCGAGCTGCGGCGTTGCCGCGCGACCGGGGACTGGTTCACCCGCTACGAGGGACTCCGCGTGATCGACCGCTTGTGAGCCCGGGCCCGGGGCCGGATGGCGTGGCCGCGCTCACGCCCTCCCCTCGCTCCTCCACGCGGTCCGGACTCCCTGTGCCGGCCCCGCGCCCGGATTCATGGCGAAAGGAAGCACTCAGGCACAAGGAGAACAGACGCATGAAGCTGCTGGAACAGGTGCAATGGGGCGTGGTCAGCGCCCCACGACGGATGGAGATTTACGGCGTCGGTGGTGTGGGCAAAAGCACGTTCGCGTCGATGGCCCCCAGCCCGATTTTCATCCCCACGGAAGACGGGCTGGCCGGGATCGACTGCCACAGGTTCCCGCTGGCGACCAGCGTAGCCGACGTGGTCGCGGCGCTGGCGGAGCTGTACACCGAGCCGCACGAGTACCAGACGGTCGTCATCGACTCGCTGGACTGGCTCCAGACGCTCGTCTTCGCGCGCGTCTGCAAGGAACGCGGCGTCGAGAGCATCGAGGACATCCCCTACGGCAAGGGCTACGTGTTCGCGCTGACGCCGTGGCGCGAGGTGCTGGCCGGCCTGGATGCGCTGCGCAACGAGCGCGGCATGGGGGTCATCCTGATCGCCCACGCCCAGATCGAACGCTTCGCCGACCCCCGCATGGACACCTACGACCGCTACAGCCCGCGGCTCCAGAAGCTGGCCTCGGCGCTCATTCAGGAATGGTGCGACGAGGTCCTGTTCGCGACCTACAAGGTCCACACCAAGACCACCACCGAGGCGTTCGACCGCAAGCGCGTGCAGGCCATCGGCAAGGGCGAGCGCATCCTGTGCACGACCGAGCGGCCGGCGCACGTGGCCAAGAACCGCCTCGGGCTGCCGGACGAGATTCCCCTGGACTATCGCATCTACGCCGCCTTCCTGCGCGGCGAGAACCCCCTGGCTGACACGGAAACCACCAACCAAGAAGGAGACTGAACGTGGCGAACCTGAATGGATTCGATGCGAACGCCGTGGACCCGAACTTCACGTTCGATCCGGTCCCGGCCGGGAAGTACACGGCGGTCATCACCGCCAGCGAGATGAAGCCCACCAAGAAGGGCACGGGCCAGTATCTGGAGCTGACGTTCCAGATCATCGAGGGCGAGCACAAGGGGCGCAGCCTCTGGGCCCGCCTGAACCTCGACAACCCCGACGCGACGGCGGTCAGGATCGCTCGCGCCGAACTGTCGGCGATCTGCCGGGCGGTGGGCGTCCTGGCGCCGAAGGACTCCGTCGAACTGCACAACCTGCCGCTGACCATCAAGGTCGGCGTCAAGAACCGCGACGACAACGGCGAGCCGACGAACGTCATCAAGGGGTACGAGAAGAAGGGCGTGGCCGCGCCGCGAGTCGCCGCGGCGACCAACGGGAAAGCGCCATGGCAGCGGTAGCGCCGGTGACGGTCGAGCTGCCCTGGCCGCCGTCGGTGAACCACTACTACCGGCGGGTCGGCCCGCGCACGCTGATCAGCCGGGCCGGGCGGGAGTTCCGGCGACGGGTGGCGTGCATTCTGGCAGCGCGCCGCCTGTCGCCGGCGCAAGGCCGGCTGGCGGTGACGGTCGAGGTGTATCCGCCCGACCGCCGGCGCAGGGATGCGGACAACTTGCTGAAGAGCCTGCTTGATGCGCTCCAGCACGGCGGCGCATTCCCGGATGACAGCCGGATCGTCTGGCTGCTGACGTACCGGGTCCAGGTCGTGCGCGGCGGACGGGTGGTTGTGACGATCCGCGACCTGGCGAACCAGCCGCCGCCCCCGACGGACGCGGACATCTGGACCACCCGCGACCTCGAGGCGGGCTGGTGGTCCCCATCCCTGAACTGAGAGGAGAACCCAATATGGCTGAGCAACTGATCGACATGTCGGTCGTGCGGATCGACGGCGACACGCAGCCCCGCACGGCCATCAACCCCGGCATCGTGCAGGAATACGCCGAGGCGCTGGAGGCCGGCGTCGAGTTCCCCGCCGTCACGGTCGTCCACGACGGCGCGATGTACTGGCTGGTGGACGGGTTCCACCGCTTCTTCGCCCATCGCCGCCTGAATCGTCCACAGATCAGGGCCGAGGTCATCGCCGGCGAGCTGGCCGACGCCCGCTGGTTGAGCGTGGCGGCGAACAAAGCGCACGGACTGCGGCGGACGAACGAGGACAAGGCGAAGGCGGTGGTCAAGGCGCTGAAGCTCCGGCCGGAGCTCAGCAACCCCGCTATCGCCGAACACGTCGGAGTGAGCGTCGAGACGGTGCGGCGATACCGGGAGGTTCTGGAGCGGCAGAAGGCCGCCCAGGAGGCAAGGTCGCCCAAAGCGGCCCAACCGGCCCAAGGTGCACATTGTGCACCTTGCGAATCGACCCGTGTCGGGCGTGATGGCAGGCGGCGTCGCGCGCAGCAGCGTCGCGGCCGCACCCCCGCCATCGCCCGGAACGCCCACCAGCCCGTCCGCACGGGCACGCCCCCGGCGCCGATGACCGCCCTCAACATGCCCCATGACCCGGTCATGGGAGCCCGCACCCTCATCGAAGTGTTCGACGCGGACTATCTCCGCGCTCTGGTCGCGTTTTTGACCCAGCACCTGGAAGGAGTGGCAGCATGAAACTGGAAGAGCTTTTCGCCCGCACGGATCGCTACAACGTCGTTCTGAACATCACGCCCGAGATCGCCGAGGACTGGCTGACGAACTGCAACACGCACAACCGGCCGCTCAGCGACGCGCACGTGGACTATCTGGCCGGCGAGATGAAGGCCGGCCGCTGGCGGCTCACGCACCAGGGCATCGCCTTCAGCAGCAACCGCGTGTTGCTGGATGGCCAGCACCGCTTGTGGGCCGTCGCCCTGTCGGGCGTGACGGTACCGATGATGGTCGCCGTCAACGAACCGCCCGACGTGATGGAGGTGCTCGACACGGGCAAGGTCCGGCCGGTCACCCACATCCTCACGCTGACGGCGAACATGGGGCTGATCACCAAGAACATCATGGGCACGCTGCACGCCATGTTCCTGCGCCGGGACAGCGCCCGGCGGCGCTCGCCCGGCGAGGAGCGCGAGCTGCTGGCCCGGCACCTGGACGCCGTGCGCTTCGCCAATGAGGCCCTCTCGGCCTGCAAGTTCCCGGGCGTGGCGACGGCGGTCACGCGGGGCGTCCTGGCCCGGGCCTGGTACTCGGCCGATCCGGAACGGCTGCGGGAGTTCGCCGAGGCGCTGCGGAACCACCGCTGCGGCGAGGACGCCGGCGACCCGATCCGGCTGCTGTTCGACTACCTGGTCAAGGCCTCCAGTGGCCACGCCCGAGCCAGTCGGCAGGAGGCGTACAACAAGACGGAGCGCGCCCTGTCGGCGTTCCTGAACGGCGAGCGGCTGACGCGCCTGTACGCCGCCCCGCAGGAGTTGTTCCCCCTGCCCGAGGAAGCTCAGCCGGCGGCCGCGTGATGCAGCTCCGTCCGTACCAGGTCGAGGCCGTCGAGGCCGTCTACCGCCACCTGCGCGAGCGGGAGGACAACCCCTGCGTGGTCATCCCGACCGCCGGCGGGAAGACGCCGGTCATCGCGCACATCTGCCGGGACGCGGTGCAGCTCTGGGGCGGGAAGGTGCTGATCCTGGCACATGTCAGGGAACTGCTCGAGCAGACGGCGGAGAAGCTGCGGGCCGTCGCGCCCGACCTGCCCTTCGGCCTCTATTCCGCCGGCCTCAAGCGACGCGACCTGGGCTATGCGGTCACCGTGGCCGGCATCCAGTCGGTCTACCAGCGCGCCACCGACGTTGGTGCCGTCGATCTCGTGATCGTCGACGAATCGCATCTCATCCCGCCCGATGGCGAGGGGATGTACCGCCAGTTCCTGGCGGAGATGCAGGCCATCAACCCGCTCGTGCGGGTGATTGGCTTCACGGCGACGCCGTTCAGGATGAAGTCGGGGTCGATCTGCGCGCCGGAGAACATCCTCAACGCGGTCTGCTACGAGATCGGTGTCCGCGAGCTGATTGTGCAGGGCTACCTGTGTCCACTGCGCACGAAGGCGGGCACGCAGAAACCCGACACCGATCGGCTGCACGTCCGCGCCGGTGAATACGTCGCCAGCGAGGTCGAGCAGCTCATGGACGACGACAACCTCGTCCATGCCGCCTGCCGCGAGATCATCGCGCACACACAGGACCGCCAGGCCGTGCTGATCTTCGCGGCGGGCGTGGCACACGCCCAGCACGTGGCGCGCGTGTTGCACGACCGGCATGGCGTGGAGTGCGGCTTCGTCTGCGGCGAGACGCTGCCGTTCGCGCGCGACGAGACGTTGCGGCGCTTCCGCGGTGGCGACCTCAAGTACCTCGTCAACGTCAACGTCCTCACCACCGGTTTCGACGCTCCGAACATCGACTGCGTCGCGCTGCTGCGGCCGACGCTGTCGCCCGGGCTCTTCTATCAGATGGTCGGACGGGGTTTTCGGCTGCACCCGGGGAAAACCGACTGCCTGGTCCTCGACTTCGGCGGCAACGCACTGCGTCATGGTCCGGTCGATGCACTGCGCGTCGCCGAGTCCAGGCCAGGCACCGGCGAGGCGCCTGCGAAGGAATGCCCCGACTGCCACGAGGTGATCGCCGCCGGCTACGCCAGGTGCCCGCAATGCGGCCACGAGTTCCCGCCGCGACGATCGAGCCGGCACGACGGCCACGCCGGCGA
This sequence comes from uncultured Planctomycetales bacterium, assembly GCA_964462635.1. GTDB lineage: Bacteria > Planctomycetota > Phycisphaerae > UBA1845 > Fen-1342 > JBFMAI01. Next base: position 15,020 of record CAYWYJ010000022.1, on the reverse strand, counting down.
CGCCGGCGTCCTCTCGGACCAGCCCAGGCGGGTCGAGTACGAGGTCACCGACGTCTTCTACGCCGTCCACACGAAGCGCGGCGCACCACCGGATGCCCCCCGCACCATGCGCGTCGATTACCGCGTCGGGTTCAACGCCTACGTCTCCGAGTGGGTCTGCTTGGAGCACGTCGGATACGCCAGACAGAAGGCGGTGCAATGGTGGGCGCGGCGCTCGCTGGAGCCTGTGCCAGAGTCGGCCGAGGAGGCCGTCGAACTGGCCCAGGCCGGCGCGCTCGCGCCGACGCTCGCGATCACGGTCGAGCGGCCGGCCGGCGAGGAGTTCGACCGGGTCGTGGCCTACCAGCTCGGCGAGCGTCCGCCCCGCCTGGAATCGCCCGAAGACCTGCCCCCGAGCCCCATCGGGGGCCTGCCCGAGTACACGCCCGCTCCCGATGAAAGCGAGGTGCCGTTCTGATGGCCGACGCTCCGCCCAGCCCAATGCTTCAGGCCGCGTTGTGGTACGCCGACCTCGGCTACCCGGTGTTCCCCTGCGCGCCCGGGCAGAAGACCCCGCTGACCGGGCACGGGCTGCTGGACGCGACGACCGACGCCGAGCAGATTGAACACTGGTGGGCGCAACAGCCCGACGCCAACGTCGCCATCCGCACCGACGGCCTGGTCGCGATCGACATTGACGGCGCCGAGAACCCATGGTTGGCCGACGAGCCGGACAAGCGCGCCGAGCTGGAGAAAGCCCCGACCTCGCTCACGCCGCGCGGCGGCCGCCAGCACCTGTTCCGCCAGCCGGCGGGCCGCGCCTGGCGCAACACCGCGAGCCGGATTGCCCCGCACGTCGATACCCGCGCCGATGGCGGGTACATCTGCGTCACGCCGTCGGTCGTGAACGGTCGGCCCTACCGCTGGGCCGACGGGCCGTCGTTGCACGTCCCGCCCGAGCAACTCCCCGAGCCGCCGGCCTGGCTGACCGAACTGCTCGACGCCGCCGCGAACGGCGGACCGACTCTCGCGGCATGCGACGGCACGCGGGCCGACGCGATCCCCGCCGGCCGGCGCAACGACACGCTGGCCCGCCTGGCCGGCTGGATGCGGCGGGCCGGCATGACGGCGACGGAGATCCTGGCGGCGCTGAACCGCGTGAACATCGAGCGCTGCACGCCGCCGCTCGACGCGCGCGAAGTGGGCCGGATCGCCCACAGCATCGCACGCTACGCCCCCGACCTGGTCTCCGTGGCGCTGGTCGAAAGCCACTACGACCAGGATCGCTCTCCTCCGTCCTCTACACCCATGTCCGTGAGGGAGATCATGAAGCTGCGTCTGCTGAGAAAACCCGTGCTTCACGGCCTGTTGCGCAGTGGCGAGACGATGAACGTCATCGCTCCGCCCAAGACCGGCAAGTCGTGGCTGGTCCTGGGGCAGGCCATGTCGATCACCACGGGGCGGCCCTGGCTGGGGCTGTACCCGGCCGAGCGTGGGCGAGTGCTGATCCTCGACAACGAGCTGCACCCCGAGACCATCGCCCACCGCATTCCGCAGGTCGCCGCGGCGCTCGGTGTCGGCATGGACGAGATCGCCGAGCAGATCTACGTCCACCCGCTGCGCGGGCAACTCCGCGACATTCTGTCCATGTCGTCATACTTCGATGCGATCGCGCCCGGGCAGTACGCCGCGATCATCCTGGACGCCATGTATCGCTTCATGCCGGCGGGCACCGACGAGAACGACAACGGCGCGATGGCCGGCATCTACAACCGCCTCGACGCTTACGCCGAACGGCTGGGCTGCTGCTTCATCGTGATCCACCACACCACGAAGGGCAACCAGTCCGCCAAGTCGGTAACCGACGTCGGGGCGGGCGCCGGCAGTCAGAGCCGGGCGGCCGACGCGCACCTCGTACTGCGCCCGCATGAGCAGCCTGGCGCGGTCGTGCTGGAGGCCGTCGTGCGCTCGTGGCCGCCCGTCGAGCCGATTGTGCTGCGCTGGCAATTCCCCGTCTGGCAACCAGCGCCCGACCTCGACCCGCGGGCGCTGCGCAGCGAGAAGCCGCGGCGCGCGGCGCGGGCGCCTGACGTCGACGACGAGCAGGCCGCCGAGCCCGCGTCGATCTGGGATGTCCTGACATTCGTGCAGATCTGCCTCGACGAAACGCCCCGCACCTTCGCCGAGATCGCCGCACTCGCCACGGGGTTGTCAACCTGGAAGGCGAAGCAGTTCCTGCGACAGGCGGAAGCGGCGGGCCTGGCCTACCGCTGGCTCCCGAAGAACCCGAACTGCCCGGTCATGTATGCAACCATTCGGCAACCGGAGGCCGAAGCATGAATCGCAACGGCACGCTCGAACTGCATACGGTGCAACCGATGAAACCTCGCGTCGCGCGTAGAGAAATCCCCCCCACACCCCCCCTGCGTCTCTCGACGCGCGACGCGTCGAGCGACGCAGGTCGCGCGTGGAGTCTATTGCACGCGCGCCAGATTGCGGGCGTCGCGGACCTTGCGGGCCGTTGCAGCCGTTGCGGGTCCTACCACGCCGTGCGGCGCGGCTCGGCCCGCGGGAACGCCTCGCAATCCGGACACAGTTTCTTTCGCGCGGCGGAATCGCTCGCCCGGGCGGCCGTGGGACGCGATACGGGCCGCTCTGGGCGGCGCAACGCCGCCGGGTGGTACCCTGTGGTACCACCCCGCGCGCCAGGGCCGCTCCGGGGCACTCTCCACGCTGAAAGGAGGCCGGCCGTGGTAACCCCCGACGACAAGATGACCGTTCCGATCGATCGGCTGCTGTTCTGGGCGGCGCGCTGTGCGCAGCGTGTGGTACGGCTCTGCGCGCTGCCGGCCGAACAGCTCGAAACGCCCGAGTTCCAGGCCGTCGCCCGCCGGGAGGATGAGTTCGTCCGCGCCTATCGCACCGTCCTGCGGCTCCGGGCCGCCGAGGTGGCGGCGTTCTGCCACCGCGTCGGCCTGCGCGGCTGCACGGCCGCGCTGGTCCGCGACAACCCGTTCCTGATCGTCCTGGCGATCGACAAGCACCTGCAGGGAGGCGGAGCATGAACGTGGAGCTGCGGCCGCTGGCCGACATCAAGCCATACGAGAAGAACCCGCGCGTCAACGACGCCGCCGTCGACGCGGTGGCCGAGTCGATCCGCCGGTTCGGGTTCCGGCAGCCGATCGTCGTCGATGCCGACGGCGTCATCGTCTGCGGGCACACGCGCTGGAAGGCCGCGCAGAAGCTCGGCCTGGAGCGGGTGCCGGTCCACGTGGCCCGCGACCTGACGCCGGAACAGATTCGGGCCTACCGCATCGCGGACAACAAGACCGCCGAGCTGGCCGAATGGAACCTGGAGCTGCTGCCGATCGAGCTCGGCGAGTTGCAGGACGCCGGCATCGACTGGTCGCTCCTGGGCTTCGACCCGGACGAACTGGCCAGGCTGCTCGACCCCGGCGTGAAGCCGGGGCTGTGCGATCCCGACGAGGTGCCCGAGCCGCCGGACGAGGCCGTCACCAGGCCCGGCGACCTGATCGTGCTCGGCGATCACCGCCTGCTCTGCGGCGACGCCGGCTCCGTCGCCGACGTGGACCGGCTGCTGGACGGGCAGCCGATTCACCTGGTCAATACCGACCCACCCTACAACGTGCGGGTCGAGCCGCGCAGCAACAACGCCATCGCGGCGGGGCTGTCGTCATTCGCGGGCACGCAGAAAGGCGTGAAGGCGCTGGATGCACAGGGCCTGCATCACTGCGGCTTCGACGTCGCCCGCGGCAAGAGCGGGGTCAGGCATCACCAGCGCTTCGACGTCGAGCGACATCCCGAGAAGGCGCAGCCGACGCATCGGAAGATGCGGGCCAAAGATCGCCCGCTGGTCAACGACTTCGTCTCGGACGACGAGTTCGACCGACTGCTGCACGCGTGGTTCGGCAACATCGCGCGGGTGCTCGAACCCGGCCGGGCGTTCTACATCTGGGGCGGGTATGCCAACTGCGGCAACTACCCGCCGGTGCTGAAGGCGTGCGGGCTGTACTTCTCCCAGGCGGTCATCTGGGTCAAGGAGCACCCCGTTCTTACCCGCAAGGACTTCATGGGCAACCACGAGTGGTGCTTCTACGGCTGGCGCGAGGGCGCCGCGCACGTCTTCCTCGGCCCGAACAACGTCCCGGACGTCTGGTCGGTGAAGAAGGTCAACCCGCAGTCGATGATCCACCTGACCGAGAAGCCCGTCGAGCTGGCGGTCCGCGCGATGCAGTACAGCTCGCGGCCGGGCGAGAACGTGCTCGACCTCTTCGGCGGCAGCGGCTCGACGCTGATCGCGGCGGAGCAGACCGGCCGGCGGGCGTTCCTGATGGAGCTCGACCCGCTGTACTGCGACGTGATCGTTCAGCGCTGGGAGAACTTCACCGGGCGGCAGGCGGAGCGAATCCCAGGCCGAAGCAACGCCCCCGCGGTCGCGGAGGCGTCATTGGAGGGCTCGTGATGTGTGCTACGCTGGCCCCCACGTACGCGGGGGTGCGTCCTGCGTACCCGGGCGGTAGACGGTGTGGCAGCGCTGGCACTCGACGCGGTCGCCATCGGCGACCCAGACCAGCAGGTCCATGTCCCGCTCGCCGCAGTTCGGGCAGGCGTCCTCGGGACGCACGGGATCGATCGGCTCGTGGTCCTGGTTCCCGTTCATTCCTCGTCCTCCGCGCCGTCGGCCGTCGCGGCCGGGCGGCTCTCCACGATGGTCACCTGGAACTCCGCCCCGTCGGCCGTCTCGATCACCAGGCCCTTGTCGCGGGTGAGCATGCCGACGTCGTCGTAGGTCGCGATCCGCTGGATGCCGGCGACGTGCCCGGCCAGCTCGGCCGCCGGGTCGTCGGCGTCGTCGCGGGCGAACAGCAGCGTCTCGAGCAGGTCGCGGAGCTGGTCCTGAAGCTGGCGGGCGTTCATGGTCTACTCTCCTGCCTTGGGCGCGTTGAACTCGAACTGCCCGCGATCAGCCTTGCGGAACCGGGCCGCGTCGCCCCTGGCGCGCGCCTCGCGCATCATGGCGGCGTAGAGCGTCGCGTGCGGGGTCTTGCCGCCGGGGCTGGTCCACAGGCCCTGGTCGGCCATCGCGGCGATCAGTTCCCGGGCCCGCATGGGCTTGCCCGCCTGGGCCAGGACCTGCGCGGCGGCGTCGAGGGCGCTGAGGCGCTTCGGCGTGGCCTTGCCGGCGGGCTTGCGCTGGGCCTTGGGCGTGGCGGCCGCCCTGGCGGCCTTCTTCGGCGTGGTCTTCTTCGTGCTCTTCTTCATCGTGGTTCTCCGTATTCCGGCCGCCCCATGCGGTCCGGGTACGCGCGTCGCGTACAGCGACATGAGTCCAGGCGCTGCGCCGGAAAGCAAGGCGATGCGGCGAGAATTCCGAGAATTCCTTGCATGTCTCGGCGCGAGGTCCGAGTCAGTGGCCGGACCCGGCCTGAGAGCGCTCTCGTTCGGACCGGATTGGCCCGGAGTCGCCGGCGGTCTGGAACGTCGCGCCACGGCGGCCCCAACGCGGCCCTGGGCGGCCCGTGGCGGCTTTGTCGGCGCCCGGGGCGGGAGGCGGCGTAGTGGGCGGCCCCGAGAACAAGCTGAACCCGACGGCCCTGTCGGTGGCCGACGTGGCCCGGCTCCTGTCGACCGTGGCCGGCCAGGCCGTCACGGTCGAGATGCTGGAGGCGGACATCGCGGCGGGCGCGCCCACCAACGCCGACGGCACGCTGAACCTCGTGCACTACGCGGCGTGGCTGCTGCGGGAGGCCGGCCGTGACGATTGACCCGCGCCACCTGCGGCCGGCGCAGCTCATCGGGCTGCTCAACTCGACGCCGCTGGGCGAGGTCGCCGGCGAGCGGACCATCTACCGCCATCGCGCCCGGGCCGGGCTGCGCATCGGCGACGGCCGGCACATCGACCTGCTGCGCTACGTGGCCTGGCTCGTGCTCGAACGGCACCGGCCCCGGCCGCAGGCCGAAGGCCTGGGCGGCTCCCCGATCGCAGTCGGGGACAAGTACGAGGCCCACCGCGAGCGCGTCGCGCAGCGCAACCGCGAGCTGGCGCTGCTGGGGCGCGACATCGCGACGGGCGACTGGGTACATTCACCTCGAAACCCGGAGCATCGCGCCCGGGCGGAGCGGGACTTCCGGTTCTTCTGCGAGCAGTATTTCCCGCAGACGTTCCACCTGCCGTGGTCGCCGGACCACCTGAAGGTCATCGCCAAGATCGAGCAGGCCGTGCTGGAGGGCGGCCTGTTCGCGATGGCCATGCCCCGCGGCAGCGGCAAGACGTCGCTGTGCGAGACGGCCTGCCTGTGGGCGCTGGTGTACGGGCACCGTGAGTTCGTCGCGCTGATCGGCAGCGACGAGGAGCACGCCGCCGGGATGCTCGAGTCGATCAAGGTCGAGCTGGAGAGCAACGACCTCCTCGAGCAGGACTTCGCCGAGGTGGTCGGGCCGATCCGAGCGCTGGAGGGCATCCATCAGCGCGCCATGGGGCAGCTCTACAACGGCCGCCAGACGCACATCGGCTGGACGGCGCGAGAGATTGTGCTGCCGACCATCGCTCCGACCGACTGGCCGGAGGAGGCTCGGCGGTTCCTGCGGCCTGACGGCTACTCACGCGCCAGCGGAGCGATTGTCAAAGTCGCGGGGATCACCGGGCGCATCCGCGGCATGAAGCACAAGCGCGTGGACGGCTCGTCGATCCGACCGGCGCTGGTGCTGATCGACGACCCGCAGACGGATGAATCCGCTCGTTCGCCGTCGCAGTGCGCCGCGCGCGAACGCATCCTCGCCGGCGCGATCCTGGGCCTGGCCGGCCCCGGTCGCAAGATCGCCGGCCTGATGACGCTGACCGTCGTGCGGCCGGACGACCTGGCCGACCGCATCCTGGACCGGGAGAAGCATCCGCAGTGGCAGGGCGAGCGGACGAAGATGGTCTACTCATTCCCCGCCAACGAGGCACTGTGGGCGCGCTACGCGGAGCTCTGGCGGGCGGGCATGCAGGCGGATCGCGGGATCGCGGAGGCGACGGAGTTTTACCGCGCCAACCGCGCGGCGATGGACGAGGGAGCGGTCGTCGCGTGGCCCGAGCGGCACCATCCCGACGAGCTCTCCGCCGTCCAGCACGCGATGAACCTGAAGCTCGACCGCGGCGAGGCGGCGTTCTGGGCGGAGTACCAGAACGAGCCGCTGTCCGAGGAGCAGGCCGACGACGAGCTGCTCACCGCCGACCAGATCATGGCGAAGGTCAACGGGCACCGCCGGGGCGAGGTGCCGCTGGGCGCCACGCACCTGACCATGTTCATCGACGTGCAGGCCAAGGCGCTGTTCTGGCTGGCGGCGGCGTGGGAGGACGACTTCACCGGGTACGTCATCGACTACGGCACGGAGCCCGACCAGAAGGCAGACTACTTCACGCTGCGCGACATCCGCCGGACGCTGGCGACGGCCGCGCCGCGGGCGGGGCTGGAGGGCGCGGTGTACGCCGGTCTGGAGCGGCTGACCGAAGCGACGCTCGGTCGCGAGTGGCGGCGCGATGACGGGGCAATGGTGCGGATCGACCGCTGTCTGATCGACGCGAACTGGGGTCAGTCGTCCGACGTCGTGTACCGGTTCTGCCGCCAGAGCAAGTACGCCGGCGTCGTCATGCCCGCCCACGGGCGTTACGTCGGCGCTTCGAGCATCCCGTTCAGCGAGTACAAGCGCAAGCCTGGCGACCGTGTGGGGCTGAACTGGCGCATCCCGGTGATCACGGGGCGACGGTCCGTGCGCCACGTGCTGTTCGACACGAACTACTGGAAGTCGTTCATCCACGCCCGGCTGGCCGTGACGATGGGCGATCCGGGCTGCCTGTCGCTGTTCGGCCGCAAGCCCGGACAGCACAGGCTCCTGGCCGATCACCTGACCAGCGAGTACCGGGTGAAGACCGAGGGCCGCGGCCGGACGGTGGACGAATGGAGGCTGCGCGTCGATGGACTCGACAACCACTGGCTCGACTGCCTGGTGGGCTGCGCGGTCGCCGCCTCGATGGAGGGCGCCGCGCCGCCGGGTCTGGATCGTCCGGTCCCAACCCGACCACGCCGGCCGTACGCGGAGCGCTACAGGCAATGGCAACTCGAGAAATGACATCGCCGATTGATATGTCCCCGCGCGAGCCGTCGGGTCTGCGCTGCCCGCGGTGCGGCTGCGGCCATCTGCCGGTGCTCTACACGCGCCGCAAGCGCGATCATGTGCTGCGGGTGCGTCATTGCCGCAACTGCGGCCGGCGGGTCATGACGCACGAACGGTCGTGCTAAGGCACGCAGCAGAAACGCAGGGTTTCGTAGTCGGCCTGCGCCGGTTCGAGCTTTACAAGGGTGATTTCGTCCAGGCAGCCGATCTGTTTGTTGAAGAACGGGATGAGAGCGTCCGCCAGATTATCAAGGTCACGGTCTCTGCGAGCGCATGATAGCTGAAAGGCGAGCCGCAGATGGGCATGCGAACACACGGGGGCGAAGACGCTCGACAACGCCTCACGGTTCCGCGCGGACTGTGCCTCGTACTTCGAGTTTCCGATCGTGCCGAAATACGGAACCCGCACAACGCTCCAGGAGTCAACGTGTGGCAAGTCTGCGAAGCAGACGGACACGGCCTCGCGGCCAGGCCCCACGCGCGACACAACGATGAGGTGGATGGCCGTGTCGTCCAGCGTCGAGGTTGCGCGACCCCTTCTCGGAAAGAATCGACCGTTCCGTTCCTCGACCATGTCGCTCAAGGCGAGCGACAGATCTGGGTACTTGGAGCGCGGGTCATGCTTGGCGCCACCCCGCACAATCGCGTCGATCAGCGTTTTCCAGTATTCGGTTGGCCAAAGCTGACCACGTTTTGAGGTGGCGACTCGAACGGCCAGGATGCGCTCACTCACATCTGCTCTCCTCGGCCTACAGCTTCGCCGGAAACGACTCCGCGGTACAGATGTGTACGTTTCTTCGCGGAGCCGGTGTTTTCGTATTGCGTGGACCCGCCGCGGTGGTAATAAGTTGACAGACAACGACACCGGGAGTTCCCGGAGGCGAGCGGACGGCGGCTGATCCCCGCCGGACGACAAGCCAGCAAGTGACACGCCGTGCAGGGCTGCACCCCTGCGCGGCGTTTTCTTTTGGCGTCGCCTCCGGCAGCGCCCGGTCAGCGGAGCGCAGCATGGCCGAGGACCTCAAGCAGACGATTCGCGAGAACGCCCAGGGCCCCAAGCGGGCGCAGGGCGACTCGGGCAGCGTGGAGCAGCACCCGCTGACCGAGCAGATCGAGGCGGACAAGTACCTCGCGTCGAAGACGGCGGTGAGGGACCCGAAGCGCGGCCTGCGGCTGACCAAGCTGGTGCCGCCGGGGAGCGTGTGACGTGCTGAAGTGGCTGCGGACGATCGTGGCTCGCGGGGCGACGGAAGCGGCAGGTGCCAACGCTCGCCGGTTCCGCCGCCTGATCCGCGCCCGCTACGACGCCGCCGTCACGACCGATGAGAACCGCCGGCATTGGGCCAACGCGGACGGCCTGTCCGCCGACGCGGCCAACAGCCCGGAGGTGCGGCGCACCCTCCGCAACCGGGCGCGGTATGAGGTCGCGAACAACTCGTACGCCAAGGGCATCGTCCTCACACTGGCCAATGACGTGATCGGCACCGGCCCACGGCTCCAGATGCTCACGCCTGCCCCGGAGGCGAACCAGCGCATCGAGCGGGAGTTCGCCCGCTGGGCAAAGGCGGTCGGCCTGGCCGAGAAGCTCCGCACGTTGCGGATGGCGCGCGCCGCCGACGGCGAGGCGTTCGCGATCCTGGCCAGCAATCCCAGGCTCCCCACGCAAGTCAAGCTCGACCTGCGTCTCATCGAGGCCGACCAGGTCACCACGCCGGACCTGTCGATCCTCGACCCCGACGCCATCGACGGTATCGTCTTCGACGAGTTCGGCAACCCGGTCGAGTACCACGTCCTGAAGGTCCATCCCGGCGACACGCGGGCCAGCGCCGGCGTGGGTCTGGACTACGACCGCCTGCCGGCCGAAAGCGTGATCCACTACTTCCGGGCGGATCGGCCCGGCCAGAGTCGGGGCATCCCGGACATCACGCCGGCGCTGCCGCTGTTCGCTCAGCTTCGCCGCTACACGCTGGCGGTCATCGCCGCCGCCGAGACGGCGGCGGACTTCGCGGGGCTGATCTACACCGAGGCCCCGGCGGAGAGCGAGCCGGAGTCCGCCGGCGACCTGCCGACGATCGAGATCGAGCCGCGCATGCTCGTCCCGCTGCCGGAGGGCTGGCGGGCCGAGCAGATGAAGGCCGAGCAGCCGGCCACGACCTACGCCGAGTTCAAGAAGGAGATCCTCAACGAGATCGCCCGCTGCCTGAACATGCCGTTCAACGTCGCGGCGGCGAACTCGTCGGCCTACAACTACGCCTCCGGGCGGCTTGATCACCAGACCTACTTCAAGGCGCTGCACGTCGAGCAGGACCACCTCGGGCGCGTCGTCCTCGACCGCATCCTGACCGCCTGGCTGTCGGAGGCGGCGCTTGTGGAGGGTCTGCTGCCGCAGGTCGCACGCACGCGCGACGCGGAGCTGCCGCATCAGTGGTTCTGGGACGGCTACGAGCACGTCGACCCGGTGAAGGAGGCTGCCGCGCAGGCCACGCGCTTGGCCAGCCACACCACCACGCTGGCCCGCGAGTACGCCGAGGAGGGGCTCGACTGGGAAGCGGAGCTGCGGCAGCGCGCCAGGGAAGTCGCGCTTCTGACCGAACTCGGGCTGACGCCTCAGCAGGCTCAGCCCATCGGCAAGGAGGCCGAGGACGATGAACCGTAGGTTGCTCCAGCTCTGCGCGCCCGTGGGCGAGTGGGCGAACATCGAGGCCGCGGCCGGTGCCGACGCTGCGCCGCTGCGGCGCTTCAGCATGGTCGCCTACACCGGCGGCGCGATGCTGCTGGCCGGCTGGCCGCATCCGGTCGTGGTGGACCTCGCGGGGCTCCAGATCAGCGCGCGCAGCCGGCCGATCCTGAAGGACCACAACCGCAGCCTGATCGTGGGGCACACCGATTCGGTCGCCGTGCAGGGCTCGAACCTGCTGGTCACCGGCGTCATCTCCGGCGCGGGGCCGGTGGCGCGGGAGATCGTCGAAAGCAGCCGCAACGGCTTTCCCTGGCAGGCGTCGCTGGGAGCTCTCGCCGAGCGGGTGGAGTTCGTGCCCAAGGGCCGCAAGGCCGCGGCCAACGGGCGCGAGTTCGAGGGACCGGTCCACATCGCCAGGAAGGCGACGCTCGGCGAGATCAGCTTCGTGGCGCTCGGGGCGGATGAGGACACCAGCGCCCAGGTCGCGGCGACGGCCGCGGACATCAAGGAGGATGTCATGGATTTCGAGAAGTGGCTGGAAGCCAAGGGCTTCGTCGCCGCCGACCTCAGCGAGGCGCAGCGGGCGAGCCTTCGGGCAATGTACGACGCGGAACAGAAACGCCCCGGCACGGACGGCGACCCGAGCAGCGATGCATCGGGCGACGGCGATGCCAACGACGGCGGAGATGCCGTATCCGAGCTGCGCGCTCAGGCCGCGGCGGAGACGAAGCGCATCGCCGCCATCCGCCGTATCTGTGGTGGGCAGTTCCCGCAGCTCGAGGAGCGGGCCATCGCCGAGGGCTGGACCGAGGAACGCACCGAACTGGAGAAGCTCCGTGCCGAGCGGCCCACTGTCACCGGCGTCCGCCGGGGCACGGAGTCGCCGACCGGCAAAGCCCTCGAGGCGGCGCTGCTGCTGAACTACCGCGTGGCCCCGGAAGAGCGGGTCGCCAAGTGGTACGACGCGCGCACGATGGGAGCCGCGCTGTCGCGCGACCTGCGCCGCGCCGGTCTGCACACGGTGTTCCACGAGATCATCCGCGCCGGCGGCGGACACGTCGGGGTCACCGGCTTCGACGATGACACGATCCGCGCGGCGTTCGTCGCCGAGCAGCGGCTGATCCAGGCCGGGTACGGCTTCTCGACGATCTCGCTGTCCGGCATCCTCTCCAACGTCGCCAACAAGGCGATGCTGGCCGCCTACGAGGCCGTCGAGAGCGTCGTCACTCAATTCTGCTCCGAGACGGACGTCAACGACTTCAAGGAGGTAACGCGTTACCGGCTCACCGGCAACGGCGTGTTCGAGAAGGTCGGCCCGGACGGCGAGCTCAAGCACACGACGCTGAGCGAGGAGTCCTACAAGAACCGCGTCGAGACGTTCGGGCGGATGATCGCGCTGACGCGCCAGATGATTATCAACGATGACCTCGGTGCGTTCCTCCAGATTCCGCGGATCATCGGCCGGATGTCGGCGCTGAAGCGCGAGGAGGCGGTCTGCGAGCTGCTGCTGAGCAACCCGAACGGTTTCTTCAGTGCCGAACATCGCAACTACATCAGCGGCGCCGACACGGCGCTGTCGATCGCGGCGCTGACGCTGGCGGAGCAGAAGTTCCTGGACCAGATCGACGCCGACGGCAAGCCGATCCTGCTGTCGCCGGCGGTGCTGCTGGTGCCCACGAGCCTGAAGGTCGTCGCCCAGCAGCTCATGACCGAGACGCGCGTGAACGAGACCACGGCCCAGGGCAAGCCCAGCCCGGCCGGCAACCCGCACGTCGGCAAGTGGCGTCCGGTCGCCAGCCCGTACCTCAACGCCCAGGGCCTGGCCGGCTCCAGCGCCACCGCGTGGTACCTGTTCGCCAACCCGGCGGACGTGGCGGCGATCGAGATCGCCTACCTCCGCGGCCGGCGGACGCCCACGATCGAGAGCGGCGAGACGAGCTTCAACACCCTGGGGATGCAGTGGCGCGGCTACTTCGACTTCGGCGTGGCGATGCAGGACTTCCGCGCGGCGCTGCTGAGCAAGGGCACTGCGTAATCCGAGGAGCAAGCAATGGCACAAGCGATTTTCCGGCATGACGGCGGCTCGATCGACTACACGCCGAGTTCGGATGTGGCCGCCGGCGACGTGGTCGTTCAGGGCGATCTGGTCGGCGTGGCCAAGCTCGACATCAAGGCCGGCACGCTCGGCGCGCTGGCCGTGACGGGCGTCTTCGACTTCGCCAAGGCCACCGGCGGCGGCACGGCAATCACGGCCGGCGCCAATGTGTACTGGGACGACGCGAACAACGTCGCCACGACGACGGCCGCGGGCAACAAGCTGATCGGTAAGTGCGTCAAGGCGGCGGCGGACGCCGATGCGACCGTCCGCGTGCGGATGAGTCAGTAGGTGTTTAGCGGTTTAGGCTGTTAGACCGTTAGGATCGCATCCGGCGGATAACCGCAGGACCGCGGGCAGCTCCTGGCACTCATCCCTAACAGCCTGACAGTCTAAAGCCCTAAAGGCCTTGCAATGGACCTGCTCGAACACGGCGCGGCGTGGCTGGAGGACCAGCGTACGCGGCACCTGTCGCGGACGGTCACGTACCTCCGCGGCGGCGACAGCGTCGATATCGCGGCCACGATCGGCCGGACGGAGTTCGAGCAGGCGGACGAGTACGGCGTCGTTCACCGCACCGAGTCGCGGGACTTCTTGGTGCTCGCGGCGGACCTGGTGCTCGACGGCAAGGCGACGCTGCCGCAGGCCGGCGACCGGATTCACGAGGCGGTCGGCGAGCAGCTTTTCATCTACGAGGTGATGGCGCCGGGCAGCGAGCCGCCTTGGCGATACAGCGACTTGTACCGCCGCACGCTGCGAATTCACACGAAGTTCATCGGGATGGAGCGTGCGGCATGACCAACGCCAGGAGACCAGAGGCCATAGACCGCAGGGCTGACGATCGAGTGCCAGCCCTACGGCCTAACGCCTCCAGCCTACGGCCTGACTGGTCGCGCTGGGCCGGCGTCGTCCTCACCGCGCTGCTGGCGGTGCTGGCGTTCACCGTCCAGTGGGGCGTGGTCACCGCCAAGCTCGACCACGTCGAGAAGCGGCTGGACGAGCTGATCGTCGAGGCCCGGGCGCTGCGGGCCGAGTACCAGGCCATCGAGCGGCGGGTGTCGTACCTGGAGGGCCGGCAGAACGGGAGGACGCCGCCGTGAGCACGATCAATCAGATCGCCGACGCCGTTGTGGCCAGCCTGAACGCCAGCCCGTTCAGCCTGCCGTTCACCGCCGAGCGGCGGTATCAGCCGGTCTTCGATCTGTCGCAGCTTCAGGAGCTGCGCGTCAGCGTGGTGCCGAAGTCGCTGACGGTAACCGCCGCGACGCGCTCCGACGCATTCTTCGACTGCGCCATCGACATCGGCATCCAGCGGAAGGTCAACGCGGACGACGCCGCGGCACTCGACGGCCTGATGCACCTGGTCGAGGAGATCGGCGATCACCTGCGGTTCCACAAGCTCGACGCGTTCCCGAGCGCCGCGTGGCTGGCGATCGAGAACGACCCGATCTTTTCGCCGGAGCACCTGGAGAAGGAACGCGTGTTCACGAGTGTCCTGACCGTGACGTACCGGGTGCGGAGGTGATGCCGTGAACGTGCGGTCGCTAGATGTCAACGAAGATCGGGTGGTCATCACGCTGGTGAACGGCCGGGAGCTCACGATCCCCCGGTCGTGGCTGGCGGATCAGTTCGCCAGCGCTGCGGGCCAGACGCCGGCTGAGAAGCGCGACGCGGTGCTGGCGGCGGTGCGGACGACGTTCGCCGATGCCGAACTGCTGGACCCCGGGCGGCTATGGGTGGACTTCGAGGACGACGGCACGATCCGCGGCGTGGTGCTGACGCGAGAGAAGGACTGCCCGTTCGACAACGAGCGGTGTGAGCACCGCACGGCCGGCGGTGACGCGGGCGACGGCGGCGTGAAGTAGGAGGCAGCGGCAGTGCCGGTGCAGTGGTTTGCGGGCTTCGAGGCGGCCGACACGAACGAGCTGGTCACGCTGGGCGGCTCGGTCGCCGTCAACGCGCTCTACAAGCGCAGCGGCAACTACGGCTGCCGCATTGTCGTCCCGCAGAGCTCCAGCACCGCGTACATCACACTGGCCAACGGCTTCGACGCCAACGGCAACCCGACCAGCATCAGCCGGACGGCGT
>CAYWYJ010000021.1:0-40614 GCA_964462635.1 uncultured Planctomycetales bacterium | reverse complement strand
GCGCCCGGCCCTCAACCCACGGGTCCGGACGGGTCCGGGGCCTCCGTCGTATCCAGGTCTTTCGCTTGCAGGCCGTAGTTCTCGAACGTGGCCTCATCGACCGCGTCCGCACTGCCCATCGGCTCCGTCATCCGGTCGTGTACGTCGTTCAGCTTCGCGAGCGTGGCCTGGTCCAGTTTCTGTGACGGCGACAACCCGACGCGCTGCCGGAAGAGGTTCAACGCCGCGATCGTCCGCGGGCCCAGCCGGCCGTCCACCGGCCCGCACGCGAAGCCGAGGTTGTTCAGCCGCTGCTGAACGCCCGAAACCTCGCTGAGCGGATCGACGCCGCCCAGCACGAACCGATAGACGTCGCTGCCGACCGTCAGCGTAGCCCGCCGTGCGTTGCCGCGCAACGGTTCGTGAATCCGCCCTTGCGCGTCCGTCGTGCCCGTGCGTTGCTCTCCGCCGGCTTCCAGGGTGTAGGGCTCGTTGGCCCGCGGCTCGCCGTTACGCAGCAGCTTCACATCCAGCCAGTGCGGCTCGCCCCGCCGCATGAACTTGTGGTGCTGGTTCGTGTTGGCGGACTCCTCCTTGGGCCGCTTCTCCGGCACGAAGACGGCGTCGCCCGGCAGCAGGATATTGGGGTCGCCGCGCCGGCGCTTGAGCTCGGCGTTGGCCGGGTGGTTCCACAGCGTGTCCCAGAATTGCCCCGTGTCCGCCGCAATGCTCGACAAGCACTCGCCCTGGCGCACGGTCCGCCACTGTCCGCGCGCGGTCGTCCACCCGGCGGGGACCGGCCCCACCACCCCCGGGGCCGGGGGGGCGGTGGCACCGGCCGCCGGCGGTGGGGCCTTGCCGGTCCAACGTTGCCAGGCGGCCATGTCCAGGTTTGGGAAGCGGATCGTGCAGGCCCCCGCGCGTTTCAGCCCCTCGACGCGGAAAGTGCCGCGAGCGTCCAGGCAACTGCGGACCTCCTGCGTGCGCTCGCCCTGCGGCAATCGGACGATGAACGGCTCCCCGACAACCGGCTGGTTCGCTTCGTCGACGAGCTCGATGCTGACCCAGTGCGTACCCGTGTCCACTTTCTCGCTGGACGGTCCCGGGACGCGCTCCTGCGGCTCGGTCTCTGTTTCCGTTGTAGTGGACTCGGCGCTTGCCTCCTCGTCGCCTCCCGCGCCGCCGTCCCCGCCACCGCTGCTGCCGCCACCGCCTCCCGCTCCGCCACCACCGCCACCGCCGCCGCCGCCCTGGTCGCCGATGAGCACGGTCTGGTCGCCTATCGAGATGGGGTCGGCGCCGCCGCAGGCCTCCATTACCTTGTCGCTCTGGCGGCAAGCGGGCAAGTTGTTGATGAGGACGGTGCCGCTGCCCCTGGTGACAAAGCCGGGACCGTGCGGCACTGTCCCGGCGGGGATCGGGCAGATGTGCATGTCCGCCAGGCTGGACATCGCGGACACGACGGCGGAAGCCGCCGCGCCCGCCGCGGCTTTGATGCCTTCGGTATAGGCGGTGTTCGCGGCCGGCTGGCCGCCGGGGGCCGCCGACGCGGAGGTCCACGTCGTCGTCAGCGCAGCGTTCGTTGAATTGAGGGTGGCGAGTTGCGTGCCGGCGGCGCTGGCGGCGGCGGGGGCGCCGGCCGCGGCGGCCTTCGCGCCGCCCTCGGTGAGGTTCTGGCAAATCTCGGCGATGTCCGCCGCCGCGTCGGCCGGCGTCATCACCGGTTTGGCCAGGAACGACTTCATCGTGTTGGAAATCGCGTCCAGGGCCGACGCGACGGAGGACGGCAGCGCCCGCCAGGCCGGCATGTACCCGATCAGCACGTCATTGCTGCCCGGACCCGGGTTGAGCGGGTTGCCGTGGCCGGTCGGATCGTTGGTACGTGCCGCGGGGGGCATCAGCTCTCATCCTTGGACGCCGGGGCCGTCTCCAGCTCCCACCATAGCGGGTCATCCTGCTCGCGCGGGAAGCCCTTCTTGCTGTCCACGTACTTCTGCTGGTCCTCGGTCAGCGAGCCGAGGTAGAACTCGAGGGCCCGCACACAGCGCGTGAGGAAGCCGAGTTCCTCTTCGTCGCTGGGTTTCTGACCGGTCGGCCCGACGACCCCGGTCGGCATGCGCATCAGGTCGAGGATTTCGGAGAAGACGGCGGCGACCTCGGCGGGCGTGCTTTCGTCGCACTCGCGCTGGAGCATCATCAGGCTCCACGGCGGCATGCTCGTGGTGGGGTAGACCTCGAGTTCCAGGTAGACGCGGGCGAGTTGGCCCCGCCGCCGGGCGGGGTCCTTCACCGCGAGAATCTCGAACTTCCGCTTGCGGGCGCGCTCGACGCGGGCGAAGCGGTCGGCCTTCAGCGACTCCATCTCCGCGGCCCGCCGGTCGGCGTCCTCGCTCTGGGCGGCGGCCGCCTGGGCCTTGCGCTGCTCGGCATCGAGGAGGTCCGTGACGATCTTCGGGTCGGCGGATGCGGGCAGGGCGAAGTAGGCGCCGACGATCATCTCCGGCGCCTCCGATGCCGGGCGCATTCCGGCCAGGTAACGCAGGTAGTCGGCGGCCTGCCGGGCCTGGGCGTCGTCACCGACATCCGCCAGCAGCGTGGTGAACACGAGCGCCCGCTGCCACTCGGGCTCACCCGACTCGCGGCGGTTCAGTCGCTTGGCGAGCGTCGGGGCGGTCTGGCGGAGGTTGTAGAAGCGGACCAGCTCGCTGAGCCGCCCCGCCTCCGCCGCCGTCAGGGTGTCCTTCTCGAGGGCTTTGTTGGTGAACTCGCCGGCTTGGCGCGGCTCGACCCGCTTGGGCAGCGGGGTCGGCATGTCGAACTTCTTCGCCTTCAGGAAGTTGAGCAGGGCCTGGTCCGCTTGCGCCTTCTCCAGATAGCCGTTGGGGGGTTTGGGAAGCATATCTCACCTCTTGCCGAGCTAGCGCGGAGTCGGGGCCTCGTGGAGCCGTCGCAACGGAATGAACATGGCGCTGGAATGCGTTCGCAGACGCTGCGTACACGTCGGGTTCACCGCGGCGCCGACGGGCAGGTCGGCGCCCGGGCGCCCGATCTGGCGGCCGCCCATGAGGCGCCACTCGCCCTCGACGCGGGGCACGCCCTGTTTCAGCGTCACGAGCCACACGTTGAGCGGGCCATCGGAGATGCGCTTGCGGATCGGGCGGTCGCGGGCGAACGCGGACATCCACTCCGAAAACGCGAGCGCATCGTTCTTGCAGAAGATGTTGCCCTCATGGTCCTCTTCCTGGTCGGCCCCGTTGCTGAAACTCGTGTGGAAGCAATCGCACAGCGCGTGGCCGCCCTCGTGTGAGAGCGTCACCGGTGAGGTGTAGCCGCCGCGGCTGACGAAGACGACCAGCCGGAACTCCGGCAGCGGGGCCACGGTCCCGGAAATGCCGACGTGCGGCAGAATTGCCTCGCCGTTCAGGCCCGCGGTCTCCAGCCGGCGCGTCACCAACGCGCACAGATACTGGCCCGGCCGGTTGAAGTTCTTGGCGGCGGCCCGGTAGTCCGGTGAGCCGACCATGCGGGCCTTTCCGCCGCGCCGCGGCTCCGCGGGCGTGTTGTAGACGTCCTCGTTGCGGACGCGGGCGTTGGTCCAGCCGGCCGTGCTGCCGATGGTCTGGGCCTCGGCGGGATCGCCCGTCACGCTGTGGACGGGGGCCAGCGTGCCGTCGGGGTTGAAGCACAGGATGTCGGCCGAGCCGTACGGACGCGGCGAACCGACGATGGGGGGATTGGCCGAGACGCGGCAGACGACGCCCTGGCGGCGCAGCTCTGCGGCGAGCTTGCCGGCGGTGAGCGCCGGGGAGGCCCCGCGGTCGGTGGTGATGCTGGCGCTGACGCGTCCGCTGGCGAGATTGACCTCCGCGCGGAGCGTGCCGCCGCCGGTCGCCGGCAGGCCGTCGAAGTCGGAGATCATGATCATGTTGCGCGGCTCGGGGACGTCGTGGATGAAACTGTCCACAATCGTCACGCCGGGGCCGGGCTCCTGGATGGTCTTCACGCCGATGTTCGCCTGCGCGTAGCGGTTCCGCAGGTTGACGAACACCATTTGGCGCATCTGGGCGTTGGTGGCGCCGGAGCCGGCCTGCCCGCCGATCCGGACGACCTTCAGCTTGAGTTCGATCTCCTCCTTGCCGACGTGGGCCACGGCGCGGGCGCGGCACTTGCCGTTGGCGTCCGCGTGTTCACAGTCGGGCGCGGGCCGGAAGGCCTCGATGCGATAGTCGAGAATCTCGATTTCCAGGTCGTCGAGCGCGGGCGTGAGCAACACCTGATCGGTCACCGCGGTGCCGGTGTCGTTCGACGTGCCGGCGTCGTCGTTGGCGATGTTGATTCGACCGTCCGTGCGCTTGAGCTGGCGGTCCTCGTCATCGACGACCAGCCGCAGGTACGGCGAGCGGTACCAGGGCGTATTGTTCCACCGCTGGCAGCGGATCGGGCCCAGCGAGGTGCCGGCCTGAGTGAGGTCCTGCCACGACTGAATCTCGTTGGGGATGCGGCCCAGGACGGGGCGCTGCGTGCGGAGCCGCACCTCGACCGTGTCGGTGTTCGTGCGGTGGGCGTGCAGGTCGTGGATGAGCAGGCGGAAGTGGTCCGGGTCGGCGGACGCGCCCGCGCTGAAGCCGAAGAAGGTCGTGTCACGCCAGGGGTCCGGCGCGAAGCCGCGGCCCTGACGGCCGGTCACGTAGTTGCTCACCGCCACCTCGCGGACCGCGTCGCCCTGGGCTTCCTGCCCGTTGGCCCGGTGGCGGTCCTGGATGATCCACACGCGGTTCACCTTGCCCTTGCGCACGAACTTGTGGGTCATTTCCGTCTGGCCGGGTTCGTCTTTCCGCGTTACTTCGGGCACTTTCACCAGGTCGCCCGGGGCCAGCGGCCGGCTGTTGAAGTTTGGATTGTGCGGGCGCAGCTTGGTGCAGTTCTTGAAGCCGCTCGCGACGCCGATACTGCACAGCGTATCGCCGTCCTTGGCCCGGATTTCGCGTATCACTGGCATGGGCAAACTCCCTTCGACCGGGGAGCGCGCGCGGCGGGTCGCGGACGACTGCCCGTGGGGAGGCCTGCGGCCCGCGCGCTCATGCCTGGCGCTCCCATGCGTCGGTATCCAGTTGCGGGAACGAGATCTGGCACTCGCCGGGAGCGATGCTCTCGATGCGGGCCTTCCCGTTCGCGTCCGTCACGCCCGTCCGCCGCTTCCCGTCCGACGTCTGAATCTCGTAGCGCTCGCCCGGGACCGGCTGGCCGGCCTCGTCGACCAACTGGATCTCGATCCACGAGGTCCGCGTCGGCGTCGGCTCCTCTTCCTCGAACTCGTGGCCGGGGACTTCCTCGGGCGGCGGGAGTGGCGCCACCGCGGCGCTGGGACCGCCGTACCGCGTGTCCTTGCCCGGTTTGGTGGCTTCGGCCGCGGACGGGTCTTCGGCCGTCTGGGGGGCCACGGCGGAGCAGCCCGGCGGGGACACGGACGGGCCGGAGCCGCTATTGATGTACACCGTGGACCCGACGATGTAGACGCCGCCCGACGTCAACACGATCGAGCTCCCGCCGGCCGTCAATTCGATGGTCCCCGACGCTTCGATCTTCACGTCGGAGGCTTTGCAGGCGAAGGTGGAGGTCACCTCGTGCTTGTGGTTGGCGTCGAACTTCTCGACGACGTCGCCGCCGACGCTGACGGACAAGGTGCCGCCGATGCCCTCCGCGCGATTGCCGTCCACTTTGAGGGAGTCGTCCTTCTCGATCCACGCCCGCCGCTCTTCGCCGACGTGCGTCTGCTTGAGCTTGAAGACCTTCTGGCGGTACTCGCCGTACTTCTCGCCGTCCTTCTCGCCGCCGACCAGCACGTGGTAGCTGCCGCCGACAGTGTGGAAGTGGCCGGCCTTGACGCGGGTGTCCATCTGGCGCTGGGCCTGGAGGAGGAGCTGCTCCTTGTCCTTGAGGTCTTCGAAGCGGATTTCGTTGCAGCCCCCGCCGCCCTTGCTGCTGTGCGTCTTGATGACGCTCTTGGTTTTCTCCTTGGGGAGCTCGTAGGGTGGCATGTGGTCGGCGTTGTAGACGCGGCCGATGATGATCGGCTTGTCCGGGTCGCCCTCCAGGAAATCGACGATGACCTCCTGCCCGACGCGGGGGATGAACATCATGCCGTAGGCCCCGCCCGCCATGCCCTGGCAGACGCGGATCCAGCACGACGAGTCGGCGCCGAACAGCTTGGGCTGGCCGCCTTCGTTGCCCGCGCGGTCCCAGTTGAATTGCACCCGCACGCGACCGTACTTGTCGGTGTGGATCTCCTCGCCCTCGGGACCGACGACGCGGGCGGTCTGCGTGCCGCGCATCACCGGCCAGGGCGTGACCCGCGCCGGGCGGTACACCACGCTGGCCGGCACGCACTCGAACGTGCAGTCGTACACCGGCACGTCGAAATCGATCAGGTTGGCCTGCACGTCCTCGAGCAGGTTCGGGACCGACAGCCAGGCGAGCGGGTGAGCGCCCGAGGCCATCGCGGTGGCCGGCAAGTCGCGGGCCACCTGACCGGCGTGATACAGCCACGAGGTCAGCGCCCGGTGGGCGGTCGGGTCGCCGGCCCGCAGCCGCGTCACGATTTGCAGCAACGCGTCCGCGAGCTGGGCGATGACGGGGTTCTCATTCGTCCGGGCCTGCAATAGCGACTGGTGCGCCCGCGTGTCCAGAATGTGCGTGCGGCCGTTGCCGCCGGTGCTCGTGCGGGTGGTCGCCTGCTTACCCTGGTGGACCAGGCTGGTGACAAGGTACGTGTCGTCGTAGCCGGCCGACGGGAAGTCTTGGAGGGTGAACGTCTTGCCCGGGGCCAGCCGTTTGCAGTTGCTGCACCCGATGCCGACCAGGCGGCCGGCCGCGAACTCCTCCTTGCGAATCTGGGCCAGCGTGGTGCCCTGGCCCTGTTCCAGAAACTCGCCGGGGTGATCGGCGAACTCCAGCGCCTGGTCCCGGCCGGCGTCGTCGAGGGCCTCCAGCCGCAACTGCGGGTTCTCGAAATTGAAGTCGTTGAGCACCACCGCGCCCGGCCGCACCGACTGGGCCACGCGGAAGCGGTAGATGTGCTCGGTCTCCACGTTCAGCCCGGAGATGCTGCGGTAGACCAGTGTGTCTTCGCCTTCGATCGGACCGTAGGCGGAGCGCGAGTCGGCCATCACCAGCGTGTGCCCCGCCTCCGTCTGCTCGAAACACCACCAGATGCCCTCCTCCTCCATCAGCCGGGCGATGAAGTTGTAGTCCGTCTCGCGGTACTGGACGCAGTACTCGCGCGGCGCGTAGCTCCGCTCCAGGGCGAAACGGAACCGGTCGGTGGCGATGCCCCCCTCGGTCAGCACGGCGGTGATGATCTCCTGCGTCGTCTGGCCCTGGAAGATGCGCGAGTGGTAGCGGTGGGTCAGCAGCCACACGGCGGGCACGAGCTCAACGCGGAAATACGTCTGCCCGACCGTCTCCTGGGTCAGCTCCATCCGCCCGACGATGCCGTGGAACCAGCGCTCGCCCTCGGCCGTGTTGATGCTCAGCACGGCGGGCTGGCCCACGATGGCGTCGAGCAGGATGCCCTCGGTCTGGGCGGCCAGGTCGATCTCGAACTTGTAGAGCTGGCACAGCCCCTCGGTCCCGCGGTAGCGGACCACCAGGAACTCATCCACGTCGCGACCGGCGACCTGAAAGGCCAGTTGGGCCTTGCTCATATCTCGCGCCAGGGCCATGACCGCTCACCTCGCTGCCTGCGCTAGGCGTCCGTAAACTCGTAGGTAAACTCGCCCGCGTCGCTGACGCCCATTTGCACGACCGCCGGCATTTTCTCCGTCGCCATCTGCTCCAGGAGCCGCCGCGACAGCACCGGCAGGACCTCGCGGTCGATGACGTGGTCGATCTGGCGGGCGCCCAGGTCGACCTGCCGGCACCGGCTGGCGACGCTGGCGTAGACGGCGTCGTCCACGCGGAAGTCGATCTCGTGGGCGGCGGCCAGCCGCTGACCGACCTTGCGCAGCTTCATCCTGGCGATCTGCTGGAGGATCGCGTCGCCCAGCGTCAGGAACGGGATCACCGTCATGCGGGCCACCAGCGCGGGCTTGAAGTGCTCGCGCAGGTGCGGGTAGATCGCGTCCTTCAGCTCGCGCCAGTCCACCTCCTCGCCCGACTCGCACATCTGCTGAATGATGTCCGTGCCGAGGTTGCTGGTGAGGAAGATCACCGTGTTCTTGAAGTCGATGACGCGGCCTTCGCCGTCGGCGAGGTTCCCCTTGTCAAACACCTGGTAGAACAGGTTCATGACGTCGGGGTGGGCCTTCTCCACTTCGTCCAGCAACACCACCGAATAGGGGTGCTGCCGCACGGCCTCCGTCAGCACGCCGCCCTCGCCGTAGCCGACATAGCCCGGCGGCGAGCCTTTGAGTTGCGAGACCGTGTGCTTCTCCATGAACTCTGACATGTTGATGGATGTCAGGAACCGCTCCCCGCCGAAGAGCAGGTCGGCCACCGACAGCGCCAGCTCGGTCTTGCCGGTGCCGCTGGGGCCGACGCACAGGAACACCCCCATCGGCTGCGTCGGGTTGTTGAGGCCGGCCCGCGAGGCGCGCAGCTTCTCGGCCACGATCCCCAGGGCGTGGTCCTGACCGACCACGCGGCTACGCAGCCGTTCTTCCATTTGCAGCGTGGCCGAGATCTGATCGCGCACCATCTTGCCGACGGGAATCCCCGTCCAATCCGACAGCACCGCCGCGATCGCCGCCGCATCCACTTGCGGGTGCAGCAGCGGCTCGTCGCCCTGTAACGCGCGCAGGGCCTGCATCGCCTCGTCGATCTGGCGCCGCAGCTCGGCGTGGTCAACCGGCGTTGCTGATTCGGGCGGCGTTTTCGCCTTCGATTCGCCGGTCTTGTCGCCGGCCGGAGGCCGACGCTCCCCCACCGCGACCGCGTCGGGGCTCTCGGCCCCCTGCAAGCGGGCCCGCAGCTCGCGGACGCGGTTAACCGCCTCCAACTCCCTCTGCCACGCTTGCTCGGTCGCCGCCCGTTTCTCCAGCAGCGCCGCGCGCGACGCTTCCATTTCCGCCAGCGTCTTGTCGTCGATCATCAGCCCCGCCGCGTGGTCACGCTTCAGGGCCGCGATAGCCGTATCGAGGTTCACAATCTGCCGGTCGATGTCTTCCAGCACCGCCGGCCGCGTCGTCAGCGCCACGGCCACGCGGGCCGCCGCCGTATCGAGCAGGTCCACCGCCTTGTCCGGCAGGAACCGGCCGCTGATGTAGCGTTTGGACAGCTCGGCGGCGGCGACGACGGCCTCGTCGAGCAGCAGGATCTTGTGGTGCCGCTCGTACTTGTCTTTCAGCCCCCGCAGCATCACCACCGTGTCCTCGATCGCGGGCTCGTCGCAGCGGACGAGCTGGAAGCGGCGTTCGAGGGCCGGATCTTTCTCGAAGTACTTCTTGTATTCCGACCAGGTCGTCGCAGCGATGGTACGGAGCTCGCCGCGCGCCAGCGCGGGTTTGAGCAGGTTCGAGGCGTCGCCGCCGCCGCCCCCGCCCGCGCCGATGAGCATGTGCGCCTCGTCGATGAACGTGATCATCGGCTGCGCGCTCTCCTTGATCTCGCGGATCACGGTCTTGAGGCGGTTCTCGAACTCCCCTTTCACGCCCGCACCGGCCTGGAGCAGCCCCAGGTCCAGGCACGCGAGCTTCACGTCGCGCAGGAACGGGGGCACGTCGCCCTGCACGATGCGCAGGGCCAACCCCTCGACGATCGCGGTCTTGCCGGTGCCCGCCTCACCGACCACGATCGGGTTGTTCTTCCTCCGCCGGCCGAGGATGTCGATCATCTGGCGGATTTCACGGTCGCGGCCGAAGACGGGATCAATCTGCCCCGCGCGGGCCTTGGCGGTCAGGTCGATGGTGAATTGCTCGAGCGCCCCGCCCTCCGCCGATCCGGGCCGCGCGCGGCGTGCCGGGGGCGCCTCGGCGGCCGGCCCGAGCACAATCTCGTGGAAGTGCTCGCGGAGCTGGTCGATGTCGATGCGCTCCAGCTCGCTGACAAACTCGCCCAGCCGGACATGCGCCGGGTTCAACGCGATAGCCAGGATCATGATGCCCGGCCGAATCTGATCGAAGCCGAACTCGTCGGTGAGCACGCCCGCGGACTGGAACAGCTCGATGAGCTTCGGCGACAGGGCCGGCTTGCCGCGGTGCTGCGTGGGGAACTGGTCGAGAACGCGCTGGAGCCCGTGGCGCAGCCGTCCGCGGTCCACCTTGAACGTGTTCAGGATCGCCGTCACGTCGGCCACGTTCTCGTCCAGCAGCCGCAGCAGCAGGTGTTCCGGGGCCACCTCGTAATGGCTGCGGCTGGCGCAGACACTCGTCGCCCCCTGAAACACCTGCATCAACGCCGGATCGCTGCGGCGCAGGAGCCGCCGCAAGTCCTCTGCTGTCACCGCCGTCGTCGGAGCTTCACTCATGGTTCGCTCTCACTCTCACTGTCGCCGCCCGCGCGGCGACGCACCCGCCGCCTGAACCGTCAGGCGGCCCCGCGCGCCGCCACCGGCGGCGCGCCCAGGGACACCCCCGTGTCCTGTGTCGCGTCGAACGTCACGGTCGTTTCGCCCAGGTCGCGCGTGCGGACCCACGTGGTCATGCCGAGCGCGCCGGCGGCGTCATCGCTGGTCAGGCGCAGCGCGGGCACCTCCCCGGGGCGGAGCGTGACTTCCATCTGGAACCCCAGCGGGTCGGTGCAGTACAGCCGCGTCAGGGCCCGCGTCTGCCGGAACCGCGGGCCGCCGGGGACGAACGTCAGATAGGTCGCCCAATCGACCGGGCCCAGCGCGATCGTGAACGTCCCGCCGAGGTCGTACACCTGCTCGCCGACCGTAAGGTCCGTCCCCAAGCCGCAGTTCCGCGCGCCCAGCCGATTCTGGTCCGCCTCGTCCAGCGGCACCCACCGCCCGACGAACTGGCGGACGCGCACCCGGAGGCCGCCCCAATAGTCGCTCAGCAGCCCGGCCAGCGTCGTCGCCGAGCGCGGCCGTTGCGTCAGCGTTCCCGCGTAGCGCAGCAGCCGGATCGGCGGCACGCCGAGCGTCGGCTCGTCGAAGTGCGGCGGGCAGCCGATCAGGCAGCGCAGGTACCCGGTGACCGCGTCGCGCCACGGCACGGCGAACATCCGCTCGTAGCGGTACTTCAGCCAACTGCGATAGAACAGCGAGATCAGTCGGTGGTGAAAGACGTCGAGGAAATCGCGCACCGGGCTGGAGGTCGTCGCCGCCTCCGCCTCCTCCCCGATCGACGGCTCCGTCGTCCGCAGGATCTCGACCGCGTAGTGCAGCGGCAGGGGCGTCGAGACGCCGTACAGCCCCAGGAACGTCACTTCCAGGAGGTGCCGCCCGGGGTCGTCCCCCGCGCCGCCCGCGACCGACACGCGGCGCAGGTCCGTGGCGGGAAAACCCAGTGACAAATCCGGGCGGAAGCGCAGGCGTTCCCGGGCCGCCGGCCCCCGCTGCCCCACGGGCGTGTCCGCGCCGACGTAGCGTTCCAGCAGCCACACTGCTTGGAAGAAGTCGAACGTCCACCCCTGCGCAACCAGCCGGTCCAGCAGGCCCGGGGCCGCCGCGGGAGCGCTGTCCGTCGCGTGGGTGGCGCTAACGTCCGTCATGGCGTGACTCCGCGGGCGTCGGCTGTTCGCCCCAGCGCGGCGGGAAGTCGTAGACTTGTCCCGTGCGCGCGAAGCGGACCTTGAGCTGGCTGAAGGCGTTGAGCGTGACGTAGGCGCCGAGGAACCGGTCCACGATGGACGCGAACAGGTACGCGTCGCCCTCGCCCGCGAAGTGGTCCTCGTTCAGGTCGAGTTCCACTTGCAGGCCCCGCACCGGCGCCCCCCGCACCATCCGCTGCCGATACGCCGAGCGCACCGCCACCACCCCCTCCAACAGGCGCTGGTGCGCCGCGGCCCGCTGGGCGTCGTAGGCGGCGTGAAAGTCGTAGATCCGCAGCAGCTCGCGGAAGTGCTCCACCCGCAGCAGCGAGACGTAATTCAGCGCCAGGTGCGAGATCAGCCGCCAGTGCAGCCCCCGGCCCAGGGGCGGGCTGATCGTCGGCGTCGGCTTGAGCAGGTTGCGGAACCGCACCCCCGCCGGCGAGCGGTCCGTCGGCTCGCAGACGTCCCCGGCCCGCAGCTCGCCGGGCAAATCGCGGTTCGTGCACGTCAGCTCGACGGAGATCGTCTCCTCGCTGGGCTGGACGCCCGGCTCGCCGCCCACGACGAACGACAGATACACGTCCGTCCCCCAGTGAACGCCCTGGCCGATGGCGCTCGGCGTCAGGTGCGTCTGGTAGTACGTCGCGCTGCGCGGGTCCGCCGAAGCCGTGTGGGCGAACGAGTAGAACGGCTGAAACTCGTGCGATTCCAACGTCTGCGCCCGTACCAGGCCCAACACGCGATCGACCGAGAAGACCTCGGCGTGCCGCCGGTCCGCCAGCCCCGCCCGCGCCGGCTGCACCAAATAACGCACGCGATCGTGCGCCAGCCGGATCGGCTCGGCGTGGTGTGAGAACAGGTTCGCCACCGGCACGCAGTGCAGGCGAATATTGTCCGCGGACACCAGCGGATAGCTCTCCAGTCGTCGGTCGAACGTGAACGCGATCTCCAGCGTACCGGTGGGCTCCAGCCCCGCCACCGCCCGGTCCAGCCCGCACACATCCACGAACAGGTACTGCTCCTTGAACGTGAAGTAGCCCTGGATCAGCCCGTAGCCGGCGAAGATGTACGGCGGCTGGGGGACGACACTTTCGTCCAGGCTCAGGCCGGCGGCCTGCACACTGCCGGGCGGCAACTCCACTTCGCGTCGGGCCTGACCCGGGGGGCCGCCACCCGCCGGCCGGACCGTCACGCGGCCGACGTGGGCCGCCAGCAGCAGGTAGAGGGTAAATGCGGTTCGCGGGTCGCCGGCCAGGTGCAGCCGCACGCGGTCGAGCATCAGGTCCTCGATCTTGGCCTTGGCGGCGACTTTGAGCGTGAGGACGAGTCGGGCCGGCTGGCCGGGCAGGGTCTCCAGCCGGGCGTCGCGCAACCCCCACGGCCGCAGGACGACCGGCCAGCTTGAGCGGTACACACAGCGCGTGCCGTCGATCGGCCGGCTGGCGAACTCCGCGCCCGGCTCGACCACGACGGGGGCCTGCATGCCCTCCAGGTCGGGCAGGAACTCCAGGATCGTGAGGGAGGGGACCGGCCGCAGGTAATGCGGCCAGAGCAGCGACATCAGGCTGGCCGTGAGCTCCGGCAGTTCATCGTCCAGCTTCTGCCGGATGCGCCCGCAGAGGAACGCCACCCCTTCCAGCAGCCGCTCGACGTCCGGGTCGCTGCCGGCGTCGGCGAGGTAGCGGGCGATGTCGGGGTTGGCGCGGGCGAACTCAGGCCCGACCTCCCGCAGGTACCGCAGCTCTTCCTGGTAGTACGTGTTCGTCACGTGCGACCGCCTTGCAAGTGGACCCGGTCACCGCAGGCCGCAGCCACCAGTGACCAGTGACAGGTGCCAAGTGAGCGGTGACCGGGGCCGGGGGCCCGGCCCGGGGCCCCGACAAGGGCCCCGTGGCGCGTCAGTCATCTGACCAACGGGTTGGCCTTTCCTTGGCACTTGTCACGTGTCACCTGGCACTGCCGCTCGGCCCGAACCGCCGACCCTACCCCGAAACCTGCGCCTCGCCCGTCGGGCTGAACGCGGTTTCGTACCACACGCGGTGTTCGCTGCCGCGGCCGACCAGGACCGCATCGATGCGAAACACCAGCGTCTGCCGGCCGCCTTCCTCGGCCCGGTGGCTGACGCGCACCCGGCGCAGCCGCGGCTCATACTTCTCGATGGTGGCGCGGATCGCTTCCTGGGTCAGGCGCACGCACTCCGCGCCGCCGGCGAGCAGGTCCGTCAGGGCCGGCAGCCCGTAGTCGGGGTCCGCCTCGCACATGCCCTGGCGCGCGTTGAGGAGCTTGGTCAGGTGCCGGCGGACCGACTCCATGCGGGCCTCGGGATCGTCCGCCGCCGTCGCCGCGTAGCGCGCCGCGACCGCCTCCTCCCGCGAAGCGGCCACGCGCTCCAACAGACTCCGCTCGCGCGCCATGAGCTCCGCAGGGCCTCCACGCGCCGCCGAACCGGCACGGCCGAGGGCCGGTCAAGGCCCTCGGCCGCCGATCGGACGCTGCCAACCCGCCGGGCCGGCGCCCGCCGTCGCTACGGCTTGCGCCACTCGTCCATCTCGACGACGCTGTCGGGCAGCCAGTTCCACTCGATCGTCTCGTACACGAAGCTGACTTGCTCCATGTGGCGGTACGATTCGTTGGCCGGCACGAAGCTCATGGGCATGTACGGGCGGATGTCCACGATGCGCGCCTGCTGGAGCGTGATCCGGTAGTACTCCTTCTCCTGGCGCGTGGCCGGGTCGATGCGGTAGAACATCAGCTCGACCTTCGCCAGGTTCTGGCCGGTACACAGGGCCTTGTGGAAGCCGGGCGTGGCCTTGTCGATGACCTTCACGATGCGGAGCGGGCTGTGGACGCGGACGCCCGTGGCCTGCCCGTCCGTGGGGTTGAAGGGCTGGTGTACATGGTGCTCGATCTCGAACACGTCGCTCGTATCCGCGCGCCCTTCCTTTTGCGACGAGCCGGGATACTCCGCCACTTTCAGATTGCAGGGGGTTGGCATGACGACCTCTCCTTACCGTTCACCGTAGAGTTTTCTTCGGACCCAAACACGTTTTGCGAACACCCATTCTAGTCGCCGGCCGGCGCGCTTCTGACAAGTTCGTCCGCACCGGCGCGGCGCGTCGGACCCCGCCCACCCGGGGGGCCGGCGATTACGTCGGCGGCGGGTCGAACTGCCCCACCATCGAAAGCTGCACTTCCACGCCCTTCAGCTTGAAGTGCGGGATCATCTGGATTTCCGACTTGTACAGGCCCGGCTTGCCGGGCACCGGCGTCGCCGTCACCTGCACCTCTTTCAGCGGGTACTTGGCGGCCAGCACGTCGTCCAGCGTCCCCTGCCGGCAGTACTGCTTCAGCCAGGTGTTGATCTCGGCGACCATCTTCTCGGCGTCCATCACCCGGCCCATGTTCTCGCGCCAGATGACCTTCAGGTAATGCGCCAGGCGGCAACTGATCATCAGGTACGGCAGGGACATGCCCAGCCGGGCCCGGGTCTCGTCCTCCTTGCCCTCGGGGGTGTCGGCGAACTTGCCGACGCGCTTGGCCGACGGGGCGTCAAAGAAGGCGGCGTTGTCGCTGCCCTTGCGCATGACCAGCGGGATGAACCCGAAATTGCACAAATCGACGTCCATGTCTTCCGAGATCAGGGTCTCGGTCGGGATCTTCGTGTGGAACTGCCCCGTCGCCTCGTACTGGTGCAAGGGCAGGTTGGGCACGGTGCCGCCGCTGTTGGGCCCGACGATGGCGTTGTACCACCCGAAGTTGGCGAAGCTCTCGGCCATGCGCCCGGCCATGGCGAAGGCCGCGTTGCCCCACAAGTAGCGCTCGTGCGTCTGCGTGCGCACGTCCTCCTCGAACACGAAGTCCTTCACGTCCTGGTTGGCCACCGTGTACGGCGCCCGCAGCAGGAACCGCGGCATGGTCAGCCCGATGTAGCGGGCGTCGTCCGACTCGCGGAAGCTGTTCCACTTGGCGTACATCGGCTGCTCGAAGATCTCGTACATCTCCGCCAGCTTCGGCAGGCTGGAGAAGTCGTCCATCTTCTTGTTGAACATCTTCGGGCTCGCCGCGGCCAGGAACGGGCACTTGGCCACCGCCGACACCCGGGCGATCTCGCTCAGCAGCTCCACCTCCGGGTTGCGGTAGTCGAAGTCGTAGTTGCCCACCATCAGCCCGTACGGCGCCCCGCCGAAGGTGTTGTACTGGTCGCGGTACACCGTCTTGAACAGGCCGGACTTCTGCCAGTCCTTGCAGTCCTGGAAGTCCTCGAGCAGGTCTTCCTTGCGGGCGTTGAGCACCTCGATGCGCATGTTGGCGCGGAACTCGGTGTTGCTCACCAGGTACCACAGGCCGCGCCAGGCCGATTCCAGCTTCTGGAACTGCTCGTGGTGCAGGATTTCGTTGATCTGGGCGCTGAGCTGCTGGTCGATCTCGGCGATGAAATCGTCGATCACCTGCTTGTTCAGCGTGACCTTGTCCAGGTCCAGGCCCGCGGCCTTCTGCACCAGCCCGGCAATGCCCTTGCGATACAGGTCGATGTACTCGTGGTCCAGGTCCAATTGATCGATCAGCGCGTCCACCGCCGTCGTGTCCGCCGCTCCGGCGGCCGCGGCCGCTTGTTGGGGTTGCTCTGCCATGGTCTCTCTGTCTCCTTCATCAGGCGACAGGTGTCAGGTGACAGGTGACAGGTGACATGCGCGGTGCCGCGCCGGTCACCTGTTACCCGCCACTCGTCCTGTCACCTTTCACCTGACACCTGACACTTGTTCCGCACGGGCCTACGCCTGCGGCGCCGAATCCCCGGCGGCGCCCGCGCCGGGCGTCGCGATCATGGCCAGGATCTTCGCGCGCACCTCGGGATCCTTGATGGCCTCCAGGAGTTTCTTCTGGGCCGCCTTATCACCCATTGCCGGCCGCAGCGCTTTGAGCGCCTCGCGCAGGTCCACGAGGTTCTTGAGCTGCGGGACCTGCTTGGCGATCGACTCCGGCCGGAAGTCCTTCAGCGTCCCGAACTTCAGCGACACCGGCATCTCCCCGCTGCCGCTGATCTTGTCGGCCACGCCCAGGTCCAGCCCGAGGTTGAAGCTCTGCATGACCGAGTCGAAGTTGCTCTTGTTCACGTCGACCGGCGCGCGGTCCTCGATCGGCCGCTTGTCGTCCTTCATGGTGAAGTCCCCCATCACCAACATGCGGAACGGCAACTCCGGCTCCGCCCCGCCTTTGAGCTTGTCCGAAATGACGATGTTCACCCGCGCTTCCCGCGCCTTCGACGGACCCTTGGCCATGATCTGTCTCCTCATACGTCGGTCCCGGCCCGCCGGGACCGCGACCTACTTGCCCGCTGGCTCGGCGGCCAGCGCCGCCAGAGGATCCAACTGGCACAGCCAGGCAAACGTCTCGCGCACCCGCGCCAGGGCCTCCGGCGCGGGGGCTTGTTCGCCCGCCGTCAACGCCTTGCGACACCGGTACAACGTCTGCGCCACCGCGACCGCCAGGGACGGTTCCCACTCGTCGATGTGGTAGCGCCGAATGTCCTCGTAGCACTCCTCCAGCAGCGGCGCCGCCAGTTGCAGCTTCTGGGCCTCGAAGCACAGCTCCGCCAGCCGTAGCCGCCACAGGAACCGATCGCGCCGCTGCCCGCAGCTCGCCAGCCCCTCCTGCAACGCCTTGACCGCCTCGCCGAACTTCCCGGCGCCCGCGAGCTTGCGGGCCTCGGTGGCCGCCTCGGTCAGCTTGCCGTCACTGGCCGCCGCCGCTCCGCCGCCCCCGGCCCCGCCGCCCGCCGCGGCCAGGACCTCCGATTCCAGCCACATCCGGGTCGGGCCGCTGCACAACGGCATTCCGCCGCGGAACGTCAGGTCGTACAGCCGGGATCCCAGCCGCCGCACGAGCACGCCCGTGACCTCCTGAATGGCCACGCGGGCCTTGTCGTATTGCGCCCCCAGGCCCTGCATCGCCGCGCACACGTAGCGCTGCAAGTCCAGCCACAGCGGATCGTTGGATCGAAAGGCGGCCTCGGCGTTCGTGTGCAGGTGTTCCCACACCCGGTTGTTGAACTGGAACTCCAGCGTCTCGACGAGTTGCTTGTCCGGGGGCTCGATCTCGTGCAGACCCGCGTCCGTCGTCGGCAGCTCCAGCTTGGCCCACTGCACGTATCGCACGAGGACGTAGGGGATCGGGTCCGTCGGATCGGCCTTCCGCAGGAACGTGGCCGCCCCGAGCACCGCGTTCAACGCCCCCGAGACGTCCTTGACCTCCCCGGCCGCGAACCCGGCCCCCGCGGTCCCGGTGGCGGTGGGGGTTGGCGCGGCGGGCGCTGCGCTCGGCGGCGCGGACGCCTTCGGACGCCCGTCGGCCAGTTCCTTGAGCTTGCGCTTGAACTTGCCGAAGTCCGGGGGGTCATCCGGCATCTTCTCGGTAAGCGCGGCTTCCAGCTCACCGATACGCTGGGCGCACCGGTCGATGGTGTCGAACTCATCCGGGCGGGGGGCCGCATCCCGGAACCAGCCGCCCTCCACCAGTCGCTCGGCCAGGGCCTCAATCCGGGCCTTGCGCCGCCGCGGCCGGGCCGGATAGAGTTTGTCCCAGAAAGTGCGGGTAAGCTCCGTGAGCATCGCCAGCGCCGCCGCGAGGCCGGCGTACCGCGCCTTCTTGAAGAGCGCGTACCCCAGCGCGCAAGCCATTTCGACGTCTTTGGACTTGGTGCGCAGGATATTCAGGCTGGCCTGCTCGAGCTGGAACCAGTCCGGATCGCCCAGATCGATGCGGTCCAGCTTGGCCAACTCGGCCTCGACGAGCATGTACTGCTCGTCATCGGCCGCGTCCCCGCCGCAGGGAGCCGCGTCGGAGATCGGCGTTTTGCCGAGGGCGATGATCGGCGTTTCGTCCAGCGTACTAGCCATACACCCAACCTGGCGCCGAACTCACGGCACACCGCCGCCGGTACCCCTCACGGACAAACAGGCGCTTCATCGCCCGACACAGCATGTCGCGACCACCAGCCGTCCGGCCGGCGCGCGTCCACCACGCCGGCGCGGCCGCCACGGTGCCCGGCACGACCTCCTTGTCGCGATCCGACGGAGCCCGAGGACAAGCCCGAACACCCATTCTAGGACGCCGGCCGACCGTTGACAAGTTCCGGCGTTTCATGGTCTTGCCGCCGAATCCACGAAGTCCGCCCAACGCCGCGGGGCGTCGCGCGACCCGTCGGCCGCAACCCGGTCCCCCGTCAGCGCGCACAGGTCGTCCAGGTAGGGCAGGGAACCCGCGGCGGCCGTCAGCAGCAGGAAGTCTTCCGGCACCACATCCCGGGCGATCACGGTAAGCCGCCCCGTCCCGTCGTCCCCGCAACGCCCGACCACGAGCGACAGCAGCCGCTCGCTGAGGTCCATGCGCCGCCCCAGCCAGTGCAGCCACCCGCCCACCTGGGCATCAAACGGCAACGACATCACGAGCGGAAACCGCAGGGTCGGCTCGAACTCCGCCGACTCCAGCCGGGCGATGCTCTCTCCCCAGGCGTCCACCACGGCGGTCCAACGATCCAGCTCGTCGATCTTCACGCACGGCCGAACGGCGGCGAACCACTCGGCCAGTTGGAGGCCCGCCCCGCCCCGTGTCCACGAATCGTCCGCCGTCTCTGCCGCCAGCTCGGTCACGTCAAGCTCGCGGCCGCCGAAGGTCGCGTCGAAGCGGCCGGGCGAATTGCAGAACCGGAACACCTCGTCGCGCAAGTCGGTGAGTTCGCGCAGCAGCCGCAGGGCCGGCGCCACGCGGTCACTCGTCGGTCCGGGCCATTGTTCGCTCGGCACCCCCACATAAAAGCACAACGGGAACGGGCGCCCCCGCATGTCCCCGCCGTAGTCCTGGAACGAGGCCAACACCGTCATGCCGGACTTCGGAAGTCGCAGGGCGCACGCGACGGAGGGCAGGCGGGGGACGTGCTGGGTGCCGCCCAGGCGGGCCAGGTACGTCTCGAACCCCTTGAGCACCCAGTCGTTGAACTCGACCGCCCATTCCTCGTCCGTGGGCGAGCTGTAATAGTCGGCGTAGGTCGGTAGCTTGCCGAACCACCGCAGGCGCGGATCGAGCT
Source organism: uncultured Planctomycetales bacterium (assembly GCA_964462635.1). Lineage (GTDB taxonomy): Bacteria > Planctomycetota > Phycisphaerae > UBA1845 > Fen-1342 > JBFMAI01. Next base: position 20,858 of record CAYWYJ010000021.1, on the reverse strand, counting down.
TGACCCGGATGGTCTTCGACTTGAACAGGTCCTTCCAACCCATGCCAATTGCCTATTCGCTGGTCGGCCTCGGCCCGAGACCGGTCCTTTGCGCTGCGTGGGTCACGCCGCGTGACCAGCCACTGACTTCTTCGCCGCCGTCAGCGCGACGCCGGGCTGCCGGCCGGTGCCTCCAGACGCGGGACCGGGGGCGGCAGGTTCCGGCCTGACGGAAGCTGAAACACGAACTTCTCGCCGACGACGGGCCGGTCATTCGGCACCTGACCGGCCAGTTCCGGCTGGGAGGTCTCGCGGAACTTCGCCGCCAGGTCCACGCCGTGCGTCACGATCCAGTTGCGGTCCACATAGCGCCCGTAGCGGTGCAGATACGCGCAAAAGGCGAGCGGCCCCGGCTCGCCGAGCACCCGCGGCCGGATCGCCGGAAAGCGGAAATCGCGGCCCTCGGGCTGGATGCCGTCCACCAGCTCGAACGTCAGCTCCGAGACATTCGCGCGGGTCCACTCCCACACCGTGCGAACGGCCCGGGCCTGACCGCGTTCGACGGTGCGAAACTCCAGCGGCCGAATCGCGGCCCGGTCGCCGGACTCCTGAAGCCGCAGCGCGACCGACAGACGCACGTTCCGATAATAGTGTTGCGCGGCGTCGTCCACGCGCTCCTTCCCGTACGGCTCCCCCACGGGATCCTCGGTCCACACGCTGACTTCGAGGGGCGTCGTGCCTCCCTGGGCGGTCAGGCCCAGGAACGTGCGCCACTGCTCGCACGCCGCCAGAAACGCCTGCCGCGCGCGGCGCAGCTCCGCGTCGGGCAGCCCCTGGTCGAGGGGGCGCAGGGCGTCGGCGGCCCGGCGGGTCTCGCCGAGGAACTTGAGGAACTGCTCGAAATCGACCGTTTGCAGGGCGGTCAACTCCTTGCCCTCCGGGTTCAGGTAGGGCCAGCCCTCAAACGGGACTTGCTGAGCGAAGCACCGGTCCTGAACGCGACAGAGGATTCGCGTGAGCTCCGCACTCAGCGCCGCCTGCGCTTTGGCCTGGAACTCGACCAACTGCTGCGTCAGGCGCTCTTCGCGCAGCCCGGCCTCGGCGCGCAATTCGGGCAGCCCTTTCCAGGGTATATCCGAGGTCGGGGGGAGCTCTGACACGCCGTCGTCGAAACGGTCCGGCAGGACCGCGTTGTTCCCCACCGCCCCACCCCAATGGCTCCACCGCGCGGCCACTTCGGCGGCCAGCGCCTCCCACGGCCGGGCGCTGGCGGCGCCCCCGCCGGCCGGGGCCCGGGCCTCGCGGACGAACGCCCCGTGCGTCCAGTGTTCACGAAACGCCCCGGCGAGCAGGTCGAGCACGCGACGGGTCTGGGCCGCGTAGTAAGCGTCCTGTTGTTCCAGCCACGCCCCACCTTCCGGGAGGAAGGCGGCCCAGCGCGTGGCACGCAGCACCTCGCTCAGGGCCGGCTCGAACTCCTTGCGGGTCGGCGCCACGATGCTGCCGCCCCGCGCGTCGCCGATCTGGAACTGCGCGGCGAACACGCCCCACCCCTCGCCCAGCCGGTCCGCCTTGGCCAGCTCGACCAGTTCCGACCGGCCGTACGCCTCGTTCCACGCCCGGACATACGCCTCGCAGTACCGCTGCCACGCCGACTCGACCAGGGCGATGCAGTTTCGATGACGCGGCGTGGTCTCGCCGGCCTTGGCGAAGTAGAAACGCGGCTCGAAATCCGCCAGGAAGCGCAGCAACTGGAAGCACTCGCCCGCGCGCTTGTTGAGGAACTCCGCCGAAGCGCAGAGCGGAATCTGCCCGCCGCCCAGTTCCCGTCCGCCGGTCGCGGAGACCGGCGGCGGCGCCGGGGCCGCCGGCGTGGGCGTCGCGGGGGGCGGCTGCTGGCCGGGCAGCTTCACCGGGGGCGGCCCGGCCGGTGTGGTGCGCACCGGCGGGGGACCGGCGGGTTCCTCCGGGGTGACGGGCGTCGCCGCCACCATGGGCACCGGAATATGGTAGGCCGACGCCTGGGTCTGCCGGTAATCGGACGCGAGTTCGCCCAGGCCCCACGGCCCCGCCGCCGCCAAGCGGTCCTCGATTGCCCGCAACAGCGCCGTCCCCTCGCCCTTGCGCACCAGCTCCTCGTACGTTCCGTTGAGATGTTTCAGCTTGTCCGGTCGCCAACGGGCGTGCAGCTTCGAGAAGTCTGTGTCGCCGCCGGTCCCCGCGGTGGCCGACAGTAGCCGCCGCAGTGTACCCACCCACGCCTCCGGCGTGTCGTTGCCGGCCTGACTGGCCGAGAGCGTCGCCAGGTGCGCGTGGACTTTGGCCAGCACGGGGTGGACGGTCTGCCGCAGGTCACTGGTCAGCGCCAGGGTGTCGCTGGCCGCGCCGCCCGCCGCGGGCGTGAAGACGAGCACGTGCTCAAAGGCCTGATACGCCTCGCGCACCACGCTGTCGAACAGCTCGCGCTGGTAGAACTCAGGGAAATAGCCGCGGTCGGCCAAGCCGGCGGCGTGAATACTCTCGGCCAGAATGCGATCCAGCCCCAACAACTCCTGCCCGTCGCCTCGGATCAACGCCTCCAGTGTCGCACCGGTTGGATCGCCCGCCGGCGCCGCCGCGCACTGCGCGTACATCTCGCTGAGCTTCCGCTGCCAGCCGGTGAGTTGCTCCCGCAGTTGCCACAACGCGGGGCGGAGCGGCGGGATGCGGACGAAGCTGCCGGCGGCCGGCCCCTGCCACTGGCATTGCTGCATGGCCTCGTCCAGGCGTTTGAAGTTCTCGTCGTACTGCTGGGCGAAGGCGTCCAGATCCTCCTGCGTTCCGATCGACCGGTCCGCCGCCGCCAGCAGGGCGTCGTAGGCCGCCTGGATCGTGGCGCAGCGGTCGCGGATACGCATCCATTCGCGGATCGTCGGGTCGGGGTGCTGGTCGTTCAGGGTGGCGTAGTGCCGCGCGAGGAAGTCGTGCAGCTTGCCGACCGCGACGCGGACCGTCTGCGCCGGCTGGAACTCGGCCAGTCGCAGCAGGCCGGCGGGGTTCTCCCAACCCGAGCCCCGGGAGTGGATGGTGGCGAAGTAGGTGACCGCCTGCTCGTCGATGCGGGCCCGCTGACGGGCACGCTCGTCCGACGCCGGCAACGCCCCCGCCGCCGCGCTCAACCGCGCGAAGCTCTGGTAATCGAGCCGTTCCGGCGGAGCGGCCTGCCCCGCGCAGCCGGTCCAGGCGACGTACTCGGCCAGCGAGTCGAGATACGACGCCAGCGGGACGCCGGCGCCGGCCGGCGTGCCGTCGCGCACGATGTCCGCGGTGCGCAGCGCCTGGTCCACCTCCCCCAGCCGCAGGCGCAGGCCGCTGTGGGCGAACAGTCGCATCCGGATTGTCGTCAAGTCGCGCACCGGGCGGTCGGCGCCGATGTTCAGCGACAACACGCGTGGCCACACGCTCGTCTGGAGCACGGTGGCGTCGGCCCCGAGCCGGTTCACCAACTCCAGCGCCTCGGCCGGCTTCTCGACCAGCTTCGGCGCCTCCTGCGCCCGCACTCGCGGCTCGCTGACGAGCTTGCCGAACATGATCGAGCTGACCACCAGCGTGACGGCCAGCACGACGCCCAGCACCACCGACCCGCCCATCAGCAGCCGGGCAAGCTTGCGGTTGCGGATCACTTCCTGCTCGTTGCGGAAGACCAGGCCCTCTTCGGGAAACACCTTGCGGAAGAGCAGGTCTTTCACGAAGTGCGGCCGCGGGCGCGGGTACATGCTTTCCAGCGGCTGGAACTGCCGCGCCGCGTCGGCCCCCAGGCGTTCGGTCAGGTGCCGCAGGATCAGCCCGCCCTGCTGCGTCGCGCTGGTGAAATACACCCCGCGAAAGATGAGGTTCTTGACCGCCCGCGGCTGTTTGATGCCGGGGAAGAGCGTCCGCACGTACGTTTGCAGCGGTTCGCGGAGCTGCCGGAACTCCTCCGGGAAGCTGTACGCCAAGCCGAGCTCGAACTCGTCCACGTCGTCCTGGATCCGCCGCAGGCGCAGCTCGTGCAGCCGGTCGTACACGCTGTCGAACTCGCCGCCGAAGCGCTCGGGATCGTACAGCTCGTGAAAATCGCCCGGCCGCGACCAGCCGAAGATCTGGTTCTTGATCGTGATGTCGCGCTCGGCGCGATCGAAAAACTGCATGAAGCCGACGATCTTGTCGCACTTGGTGATGACCAGGTAGGTCGCGAACGTGACCCCCAGCTTGGCCTGCAAGTCCCGCAGCCGCTCCAGCATCGTGTTGGCGTCGGCCTCGTGCTGCTCGGGCGACTCCTGGAGCAGGTGCTCGGCCGACACGCACGCCAGCACGCCGTTGATCGGGAACCCCCGCCGCCCGCCGGCGACGGTCTTGAGGAACGATTCCCACTCCCGGCGGTCGGCGTCTTCCTGCGGGTTGCACAAGCGGCCGGCCATGTCGATGAAGATGGCGTCCTCGGTGAACCACCAGTTGTAGTTCAGCGTGCCGAGCTGGTAGCCCTCGGGCTTGCCGGTCGAGAACGTCAGCCCCCCCTCGTTGATCAGCTTGGTCTTCCCGCAGCCGGAGTCGCCGATGACGACGTACCAGGGCAGGTCGTAGACGCTGATCCCCAGCTTCCGCATGTCCTTGATGGCGGTGAAGAAGCGCTCGTTGTTGCTCTTGATCGCCGCCCGCAGGTCCATCGAGACCGGCCCGGCCTCGGCCCCGCCGGCCAGCTCCGCCTCCAGCCGCCTGGCCCGCCGCTTCGTCGAACGCCCGAACAGCCGCGGAACCAGGAAGCTGATCAGGGCGACGAGGCCGACCAGGCCGGCCATGATGAAGATGATGGCGTAGGCCGACAGGCCCAGGAAGCGCTGGAGCATGTAGATCACGCCGATCGGCGTGCCCAGCCCCGCCATCGCGACGAGCATCTTCATCTCGCGGGGCAGACCGGAGTAGAGCTTGAGAAGCTGCTTCATGATTCAACCTCAAAGGGCCCGGACCGCGCCTTCGCGGTCACGGTGCGGAGCGGAGGCCGCGTCGGTCGCGCCCTCAGGGACGCGGCCCGGCCGGCGCCGCGGTGACCGCCGCCGTCGGGTGCCATTGCTCGGCGACCTTGGCGATGTCGCCGACCGCCTTCGACCAGGCCCCGCGAAACGTCAGTAACGAGGCCCCGATCACGATGACCAGGATCAGCAGCACGAGCGTCAGGCTCATGCCCAGCTTGTAATCGACCTTGACCTCCTGCGTGTGCCGGTAGGTCTCGGGAAACATCTCCTTGCCGCGCGTCGTCCCGTACGCCGGCAGCCGCGTGAACAGCCGCCGCGTGTAATCCGCCAGTTCCTGCGGGCGATCGTGATACTGGCCCTTGAAGCCCAGCCGCAGGCAGATGAAGTACAGCCCGAGCAGTTCCGCCAGCTCCTGCTTGTCCCGGCGGTCCCGGCGCTCGGCCAGCTCATACTCCTTCTGCATCTCGTCGCAGTCCTCGAAGAACTTCTCGCCGCCCAGGGCCTCGACGTGGTCCAGGATGTTCGGGTCGGTCTCGAAGCGGTGGTCGAACCAGTAGTCGCGGCCGGGCCATTCCGTGTTCAACATGCGGTAGTCGATGAGGTACACCATCATCGCCTTGACCCGCTCGTCCCACAGGCGCTCCGCGATCGGGTCGCGCCGCGCGAGGTCCTCGGCGTCGCGCAACGCCGTCAACACCTCGTAGCGCGTCTGGTCGGGCGGGGGGCTGGCCCCGTGCTGAAACTGCCGGCCCAGGTTGATGAGGCAGTCGAACACCGGCCAGCACACTTCGGTGAGCCGCACGGCCGGCGCTTCATCGCGTTCGGTCATCGTCCACACTCCGCAGGGGCCCGGCCCCTGGACCCGCCACGGCGCGCCCGCGCGCGTCGCGGAACTCGGCTGTTGGAACTCGGTACGCGGAACTCCGCGCTCGCAGCTCGGCCCTCGGTCCTACCGCCCGCGTTCCTTCAGGCACACGTACAACGTCGGTCGGAACTGCTCCATCGCCGCGATCTGTCCCTCGCGGATGCTCATGCGGATGCCGCGTTCCTGTTCGCACTCCCGCCAATAGTCCGTCCGGTCCGGCCCGATCGTCTTGTCCACGCGGAAGTAGTGCAGACCGGGCCGCCGCGGCAGCGTCCCCGCCGGCACCGACTTCACCTGCAAGCGCAGCCCGCGGACCGCGATGTTGTGGATGCGGCCGGAGCGCTGCGGGGAGGCCAGCTTCATGTCCAGCTTCCCGTAGATCTCCTGGTGCAGCTCGTTGATGTCCTTGTCGGGGGCCAGCAGGCCCACGTACATCTCCAGGTTCTCGTCGATCCACGCGCGGTCGAGCTCCACTTCGAGCCCCTCGCGCCCGCCGGTGTCCTTCTTGCGGGCGAAGGCCCGCTCCGCGTACGCCAGCGGCCGCAGCGCATCCAATAGCACGAGCAAGCGGCGCCGCACCCGGTCCAGGCTTTCGCCCGGCCGCTCGTGATCGTAGGTCGGCAGCTCACCCGCGACGAGATCGTCGTGAAAGACCGAGAGTTGCCCGATGAGCCGGCACAACGCCGCGAACACGCTGTATGGGTGCAGCAGGGGGCTCTGTTGCAGGGCCCGCAACTCGGTCCGCCCGGCGTTGAGCGCGTGGAGCTTGAGCAGGTGTTCGAGATTGCCCGCCACGCCGTCCGTGAACGCCATCCGGTGCTCGCGGGCTTCCCGGGCGAGGACCTCGTCCTTGGCCTCGACCTGATCGGCCAGCGACCGGACCAGCAGGCTCAGCCCGGCGTCCGCCTGCACCGCCAGCAGCGGCCCCGTCCCCAGCTCGTCAAGCTCCGGCGTCGCGCCCGGCCGGTCGGTCCGCTTGACGCGGCACAGCCGCACGACCTCGTAGCCGGTCCGGTCCTCATCGCCCACGAACAACCGCCCACGCATTCGCCGCACGTACAGCGTCTGCGGGTTCTCGCCGGTGTTCTCATCCCGGCGCGTCAGCGGGTGCGGCTCATACCGCGGGGCGCCGCTGGTGGTTTCCGGGGCTTCGAGGGAGACGGCGTTGGGCCGCACTTCCTGCATCTGCGGGATGCCGAGGTGGATCTCGACGCCGCCGCCGCCGGCGTCCAGGGCGGCCTCGAAGTTGGCCGCGGGCACCTCGGTGTTCTCCGGTACCCGCACCCACGTCCCGTCTTTCAGCCGCGCCACGCACCGATCGAGGCGCAGCGTGCAATTCTCCAGCGGCCCGGTGGCGATCTCGCGCTCCAGGAAGCCCCACGCGAAGGGACAGGCCGCCTCCAGCGTCGCGCCCAGCAGCGTCTCCGCCCGGCGCTGCGCCGCTTGCAGGTGGTGCGGCCGCAGGAACATCCCCTCGTGCCAGTGGATCTCGGTCCAGAACGTCATGCGTCAACATCTCCTCGCCGCCGCGCGCCGCCCGGGGCGGTCGGCGGCCCCGGCGCGGCCCGGCGCCGGGACGACCCGATACTATTCCCGGCCGTGCAGTTTGCGCGGCGACAGCACCTGAACATACTGCGCCTCGGGCAGCCGCCGGTCCGCCTGCACGCCCACCTTGACGGCCAGGTCGGCCGAGTACGCCCCCGGCGGATGGAACTTGGCCGGCAGCACCGGCAGCACGCCGCCGTCCGACGCGCAGAACTTCGGGAAGACGTAGATCACCGTGTCGTCGCTGTGGACCGTGTCCCACTTCACCGCGAGGCCGGTCTTGCGGATTGGCTTGTCACCGTCCAGGGCCGCCCCGCGCAGCGCGCTGCCGATGCGCTGCCCGTAGGCCCGGTCATCGTTGCTCAGTACGTAAACCTGTTGATGGGGGAGTTGGAAGCGGCCCACCGCGGGCTCGCCGGTCCCCAGCGGCCGCCGCTCGTACCAGTCCTTGGCCGTGATCTTGGAATCCGGGCGGAGCAGCTCGTTGCCGGGCTTCTTCCAATCCGACGCGTACACCACGACGATGTTCAGCTCCAGCGGTTCTCCGGTGCGACGGTCCGGCGGGCGATTCTCGTGACAGGCCGTGTTGATGAACTTGTCCTGCTCAATGGTCATGGACCGCCCGCAGCCGGACACCACGACGGCCGCCAGGAGGCCCGGCCACCACCCCCACCGCCACCCCGTGGCGGACCAGGCTCCCCGTTCCCTGTTCCCCATTGTCTGTTCCCTGTTCCCTGTTCCCCGTTCCCTATTCCCTGTTTCCTGTTCCTTGCCGGCCATGTTGTCATCCTCCGTGGGTGTAGGCCTCGGCGAGCTTGTGCGCCCGCAACTCGCGAATGTGTTGCTGGAAGAGGTGGTGCCCGTCGTCCCGCAGGTAGTCGCGGACCTTGCGGTTCGGATCGCTGCCCATCCCCACCTCGGTCCGCAGTTGCTGTTCCAGCTCCCCCGCGATCGACTCGATGGACGCGTCCGTCCCCATCAGGGCCGCCATCGTCCACCGCTGGAGCCCCAGCAGCCGCATCTTCAGCACCCCCGCCGGCTTGCCGTGCTCGGCGTCAATCACCTCTCGAATCACGTCGTGCAGCCCCGGCGAGCGGGCATACACGTCCCACGGCCGCGCCAACGGCCCGTGGTGCCGAATGAAGCTCCCCAGGAACGGCCGCACGCCCTGGTCGAAATCGTGGGCAAAGCGCGCCAGTTCCGCGAACGCATCCACCAACCGCTCCGCCGCGGCCTGCGGGGGCTTCACGCCGCCGGGCGCCAGCGGCGGCCGCGCCCGCGCCAGCCGCTCCCACAAGGCCGCCAGCACGGTCTCCCCGCCACCGCCCGAAGACGCCCGCGCCGCGGCGAGCTCCGCCTGGAGGCGCTCCACGACGGCATCCTTGTCCCGGCGCGATCGTTCCAGGTCCGCCCGCAGTCCCTCGATGGTGGTGTTCAGTTCCCGGCGGCCCTCTTCGAGCGTGTCCACGCGGGAGGTGTCGCCGGCCTTGAGTTGCGCGCGCTGCAACTGAACGGTCAGTTGCTCGACCTTGTTCTCGGCCTCGTAGAGCTGCTCGGTTTTCGCGGTGAGTTGTCCCTCCAGCTCCGCGACCTGCTGCTGCGCGGTCTGGAGCCGCCCCCGCTGGTCATTGACGATCCGCTCCAGCTCGGCGGCCCGCTGCTGCGATGCCTCCAGCGTGGCCGTCCGATGCGCGAGGTCGGCCCGCGCCGCGGCCAGCAGGTCGTCCAGCTCGGCCTTCTCCTCGGCCAATCGTTGGAGCTTCTTGGCTTGGCCGTCCACGTCCGCGGCCGGCTTACGGGCCGCCGCCTGCGCTCGCCGGCCCACTTCCTCGAGCACCGCCGCCAGCAGTAGCAGCCGTCGCGCCTCGGGCAATTCCGTCAGCGCAGCCCCCAACTGCTGCGAGATTTCCGCCTCCGGCGTCGCGGACGAACGTTGTTCAGGCAATTCGGGCATACGGATGCCCCATGGCTCACGCAGTCCCGGTGGACATCGAACGCGGCGGCTTCGGGAGCGCTAACGACGGTGGCCGCCCACGTTCACCGGGGACCGAAAACCACGGCCCGTGCGCGCCTGCCGGGGCCCGATCCGTCGCAACCCACGCACCTCGCTCACGCGATGCGGGACTATATACCGACTTCACATACCGGGCAACTCCGATTTGTCGCGCGCCGAACCGCCGGCCCAGCCGTAGTACGGCGCAGCCGTCAGGTCGCGCGGCGGCGAAAGATCGCGCGGCGGAGACCTTGCAGGTCGCTCTCGGGTGCCCTAGACTTCCCCGCGGTCCCAGTCCCGGGTTGGGTATGGAATCGAGGACCCGCCGTGGGCACCCCATGCCCCCGGGGTCGAGCTGGGCGGGTAGAGATCACGGAGGACCGGTGCGATGGGTATCTGGAACTGGATTGTCGCAAATGTGGTCGGACTGATGATCGGGATCATTGTCGGCTGGAACCTCAGCTACATCTTCTAGCCGATCCTGATCGCGGAATGATCCTCAGACAGGCGTCGGCCCTGCCGATGCCTGTCTTTGTTAGGTCAATCCTGCACAACGGCGCGAGGCCGTCGGCGGGCCGGCTGGGGATGGGCTGTTGACGGGCGGTTGTGCTTGCCATTGGGACGACACGAGAACCTGACCATCCGGAGAAGCGCAGGTCATGGAGTTGCCCGCCACACAATGGAACATACTTCGGCAACTGGCCCACCTCGGCCGGCCGGCCCAGATCGTCGAGTTGGCCCAGCAGCTCGGGCTCGACCAGTCCCCGACCCTCGCGGCCTGTATGGCGCTCCAGGATGCCGGTCTTGTGCGAATCGAGGAAGTGCCATTTGACGAGCTGCGGCTGGACGAGGAGGGCATGCGCTACGCCCCCGGCGGCGCGGGCGGCGGGACGGCGGGCGTGGCGTCCGTGCTGCCCGAGCGCGTCGTCGTGGGCGTGCTGCGGTCGCTGGGCGGGCAGTGCAAACTCACCGACATCCCCCAACACTGTGATCTCACCCCGGAGCAAGTGGGCCAGTCGCTCCGCTGGCTCAAAGAGCGAAACTGGGCCGTCAAAGCCGGCGACGTGCTCCGGCTGACGGACGCGGACCCGGCCGGCATCGATCAGCCGCAGCCCGATGAGCGGTTGCTGGCCGCGTTGGCCGGCGGTCGCCGGGCGGCCCGCGACGAGCTGGAAACCGAGGGCGTCCCGCTCGACGCCGCACTCAAGTTACTTCAGAAGCGGAGGGGCTTCCTGTCCATCAAGCCGCGCGTGCGGCGCAGCGCGGGCCTGACCGACGCCGGCCGCGACGCCGCGCGGACCGCGACCAGCCGCAGCATCGTGACGCAACTCACGCCCGAGTTGCTGGCTGACGGCGGCTGGCGGAACGTGGACCTGCAACCGTACGACGTCACGCTCGCGGCCAAGAAGCTGTACCCCGGTAAGGAGCACCCGTTTCAGCGGACGCTCGACCGCGTCCGGCGGGTGTTTCTGGAAATGGGCTTCGAGGAAATTGTCAGCCCCTGGGTCGAATCGAGCTTCTGGGATTTCGACGCCCTGTTCCAGCCCCAGGACCACCCCGCCCGCGACATGCAGGACACGTTCTATGTGGCCCGGCCGGACCGCTGCCGGTTGCCCGACGACGCCCTGGTCGAGCGCGTGCGGGCCACGCACGAGAACGGCGGCACGACCGAATCGACGGGCTGGCAGTACCGCTGGAGCCGCGAGCTGGCCCACAAGCCGGTGCTGCGGACACACACCACCGCGGCCACGATGCGGGCGCTGGCGGCCCACGCGCGCCGTAGTGTGGGAACGTGGGAAGGTGGGAAGGTGGAAACGGAAGCAGCGATCAGCGGTGCAGGCAGCGCTGGCAGTTCAGCGGTCCGCGCTTCCCACGTTCCCACGTGCTCACGTTCCCACGCCATCCCGCCCGGCAAGTACTTCATCATCGGCCCCGTGTTCCGGCGGGAGACGGCGGACTATAAGCATTTGCCCGTTTTCCACCAGGTGGACGGCATCATCGTCGATAAGCATGCCAGCCTGGCCACGCTGGTCGGGACGCTGACCGCGTTCTACGGGAAGATGGGCTTTCCGAAGGTCAAGGTCGTCCCGAGCTTCTTCCCGTACACCGAGCCGTCGGCGGAAGTTCACTTGTACATGGAAAGCCGCCGTGACTGGGTCGAGATGGGCGGCTCGGGCATTTTCCGGCCGGAAGTCACGCTGCCGGTGGGCATCACCGACCGCGTGTTGGCGTGGGGCTTGGGCCTGGAGCGGCTGGCCATGCTGATCCACGGCCTGGACGCGATCGGCGACCTGTATTTCGCCACGATGCCCTGGCTGCGTGAGGAGCCGCTCTGCCGCGCGTGAAGCGCCCGGCCAAGCGATCGGATTCAGGTGACCGGAGCCTGCAGCGCACGCACTTCGGTGCGTAAACCGGAGACAGTTGAGTCACCCGACACCTTGCACAAAGGGACAAGACAGCCTCGGGCTCCGAGCCCGGGAGTACCAAGACGGGAGGTGGTCACGTGGCCGATGATCGTATGACCGTACGCTGCCCGAGCTGCGCGGCACGGTTGAACATCCCGAGTCCAGCCGTCGGGAAGCGAGTACGCTGCCCCAAATGCAAGGAGGCTTTCGTTGCCGCATCCCCGGCCTCGCCGCCTTCGGCGGCGGCAGAGGGCGCACTCAGCGAGGACTTGCTGACCGCGCTGGGTAGCGGTCTTTCCGTTGAGGCTCCAGAAAGGCCGCGTCCCATCCCTGATGGCGTGTCGCCCGGGGGTAGCTCGACTGCTGGCTGCGCCCCGGCCGCGCAACAGGACGAGGCCGTTGGTCCGGAGCGGCGCTCGGATCGGGTTGGCTGGATCATCGACTTTGGGCGGGCATTCGCACCAACTGAGTTGGTCGGACGCATTCGCTTGGTCATGGTCATCATGGGGGTTGCGTTAGCGGGCTACGGTTTCAAGGCGATCCGTCTGCAGAGCAACTACCTGCCTGACCCGAAAGTGATCTCGTGCGCCGACCTTATTGAACTCGGCTCGGAGGACAACGCGCACGTCGTCCTCACCGACTTCGTGCTGCTGCCCGAGTACCTGTATAAGCACAAGCTCGGCGCTTGGCGCGGCGTTTGGATGCCCGCCGTTCCGTACCGGCAGGTGCACGAGGCCGTGGCGCACGCCCTCAACATTGACCCAAACGAAGTTTCCGACTTGAACGCGGAGCAATGGGAAGGTGCACTGCGAAAGCTCCGAGCTTCCGACTTCGACATCCGACTTGTCATTTCGTTTCCCGCTGCGGATGGGAAGGACTACGTTGAGCGCCTGTACGAGGTGGAGACCCTGGAATGCACGGTTGTGAGTGACTACGGAATCGGCCGGCTCCGGTCTGAAGATCGGAAGCTGCTCGAGGGTGCTTATCCTCGTTCCGATCTGAGCCGTTGTCGGGTCCTGCAGGCAGGCCAAGCGACTTCGCTCACCAAGGCGCGTGCCCACCAGGTTGGCGGCTGCGGGTTGGTCCTCCTGGCCCTTGTCTCGGCGGCATGGAGTGCGTCACATCAGCCGGGGTAGCGCAACGGCGTGCGGCGTGATGGACTCCCGACGGCCCACATCGCCCACGGGGGGCCGACGTTGCCACTGGTTGTAGCCGAAGGCTGCGCTAAGCCCCTGTGTTTACGAACGAACCCGGTCAGGCCTTCCAGCCCGCCCGATACTCCTTGGTCAGGTACTGGTTGGCTTCGGGGACGTTGGTGAACTTCATCTTGGGCCCGTCCCACTCCAGCCGCCGGCCCAGCCGCAGCGCGATGTTGCCCAGCAGCACGGTCTCCGAGAAGGGCCCCGCGTACGCGAAGTTCGACTTCGGGTAGTCCAGCGGCGCCACGCCCGCCGCCGCCATCGCCCATTCCTTCACGTGCCCCGGCGACCGCTCCAGAAGTTGCGGGGGCTTTCCGATGTCGCGCATCCTCTTCTCCGGGAACACGCGCGGGCTGTTGCCGTAGTCCCCGCTCACCAGCAGCGACGCCTTGGTGCCCATGAAGAGGTTGCCGGTGGACGGCAGGCGCCGGCCGAACTCCAGCTCGCGCGGGATCGTCGGCATCAGCCCTCCGTCGTACCAGTACGCGACGAACGCCGGTCGCTGTCCCTTGGCGGGGAACTCCCACTTCACAATCGACGCCTTCGGAAACGTCTCCTCGTTCACCGCCGTCCGGGCCACGGGCTCAATGGCGGTCGCGTGCCCTGGATCAAGGGCCCAGAACATGCCGTCCATGGTGTGGCAGGCCATGTCGCCGAGGGCCCCCGCCCCGAAATCCCACCAGCCGCGCCAGTTGAACGGGTGGTACACGCCCTCCGCGTAAGGTCGCAGCGGCGCGGGGCCGAGCCAGAGGTTCCAGTCGAGCTCCGCCGGGACCGTATCTTCCTTCTCCGGCCGTTCGACGCCCTGCGGCCAGATGGGCCGGTCGGTCCAGGTGTGGACCGCGGTGATGTCGCCGAGTGCCCCGCTGTGAATCCACTCGTAGACGAGTCGCCAGCCCTCGTCCGCGTGGCCCTGGTTGCCCATCTGCGTGGCCACCTTGTAATGCCGGGCCGCGTGGGTGAGCTGCCGTGCCTCCCACGGCGTGTGCGTCAGCGGCTTCTGCGTGTAGACGTGTTTGCCCAACTGCATGGCGATGATCGTCGCCGGGTAATGTTGATGGTCGGGGATGCCGACCATCACGGCGTCGAAGTTCTTGTGCTCCTGGTCGAACATCAGGCGGTAGTCCTGATACGGGCGGGCGTCCGGGTACTGCTCGGGGTATTTCTTGTACCGCCGCGTGTCGATGTCGCAGTAGCACGGGCACCGCACGCCGAGCTTCACCGTCTCCTCGAGGTGGTGCCCGCCGATGCCCCCCGTGCCGATGTAGGCCACGCGCAAGTCGGGGAACGAGTCGGGGACCGTCTCCGGGGCGCGGGCGGCCAGCGGCGCGGCCCGCCGACCCGCCCCGGCACACCCCAGCGCCGGCAGGATTGAAAAGCTCGCGCCGGCGGCGGCCGCCTTCTTGAGAAACGTGCGTCGAGTCGTCCGATCATCCGGTCGCGTGGCCTCGTTCATGGGCTGTCTCGCTTTCCAAGGGGCGCCCGGTCACTTGTGGCGCCCGTCCCAGCCTCCCCCGGCCGGTCTGCCTCCATTGTCGATCCGGCGCCGCCCTTCGGCAACGGCCTATCCGGGCTTGAACGCGTAAACGGCCAGCAGATACGTTTTCCCGGGGTAGCGGTGCTCAAAGACGCCGTCGGCTCCGGCTAGTGCGGCGATACGCGCTGGGGCGTCGTCCGCCGGGTGCTCCGGCCGCGGGCGCCAATAGTGACGGACGAAAACCGGGTGCGTGAGGATGCGCCGCTCGATCGGGATCCAACCCTCATACCGCTTGGCCCGCCCGCGCAAGTCGGCTTCGGTCAGGACGAGTACGACGAACGCCGGGTGCTGTTCGAGCACGTACGCAGGGTCGTACTGCTTGTCGAGGAACTCGCCGGGGGCCCGGGCGATATGACGGTCGGTGAGGCCGGTGATGTCGAGGATGCGGAGGTCGGGGCAGCGAAAGCCGATGATGCCGATGTCCATCAGGGCGACCGTATCGCCGGGGTGGGCGTTGTGGCGGAGCCAATCGGCCAGGGCGGCGTGGCCGCGGTGATAGCCTTCGGCGCGGGCCGCGCAATAGTCGTGGTACGCCCGGCGGGCCTCAGCTTGCCGCCCCACCAGGAGGACCAGGGCCACGCCGCCAGCCGCCGCCAGTAGCCGCGGTCGCCAGCGAAGGCGTTCGGCCACCGCGGCCAGCCCCGCGACGGCCAGGGCCGCCCACAGCGGCACGTACGGCACGAGCAACCGGCCGCCGATCATCCAGTCGGCCCCAGTGCGGAGGATTCCCGCCACGGCGGCCAGCACGACCAGCAACGTCGGCAGTGTGGCGCGGCGGAGGACGGCGCGGCCCGCCACGACGGGCAACAGCACGACCAGCGCCGCGGGGCCGGTGAGGTGCAGTTGCGCGAAGGCGGCTACGTACTGCCACGGGGCGAACGCCCAGTTCATGCCACCGGCCTTGGCGTAGTAGGTGTTGGGTAACAGTTCGCCATCGTAGTGGACGTAACGAAAGACCAGGTGGCCGGCTACGGCGGCGGTCACGATGGCGGCGTCAATGACGATGGGGCCCCATACGCGGCGCGGTCGCCACGGACCGGGGAGGACGCGGCCGGTCAGCGCGCCGGCGAAAAGCACTGCACCTTCGGGGCGCGTCAGGGCGGCCAGCGCGAAGGCCACGCCCGCCCCACGCCACCGGTCGTCACCCGCATCGTGCGCCACCTGCTGAAGGAGTAGCCCGAGCACTATCCACCCCGAGAAGAGCGCGGTTTCCAGACCGCTCACGCTGTTGAGGGCATAGGCGGCGTTGACGGCGACGAGCGCGGGCGCCGCGCAGGCCAGCAGTGGGGCCGCGGCGGCCAGCGGCGCGACTTTCCGCAACCAGCGTCGGCACAATTCCCACGCCGACAGCAGGGCCAGCAGGCCGCCGGCGACACCGACCAGCTTGGCGGCAGCGGGCACCACGTCGACGCCGGCGACTTTGATGACCCCAGCCATCAAGGCCATGAGCAGGAAGTTGGTGTAGCCCTCCACGTGCTCGCCGTCGTTGAAATACGGGCCGTGACCCTCGGCCCAGCGCAGGCTGTAGCGGAACGTAATGTAGGCGTCGTCGTTGACGTACAGGCGGAAATACGCCGCGTGCCAGACGTACGCCGCGGCGCACAGCGTCACGCCCCCGACGCCGAGCCAGCGCCAGATGTCGCGTTGCGGCGGCATCGGGTCAGGGTAGCGACGTTCGGTCCGCCACGCCAACCGGCCCCGCGTCGCGGTCCCAGGCGGGCACTCTACATTCGCTCGATGACCTCAATGCCCAGCAGCCCGAGCCCGAGCTTCAGCGTGCGCGCGGTCAGGTCGCACAGCCGCAGCCGGCTCAGCCGCGTCGGGTCATCGGGGGCGGCGAGCACGGGGCAGTTCTCGTAGAACCGCATGAAATCGCCGGCGAGCTCATACAAATAGGCGCACAGCGTGTGCGGCAACAGGTCCGCCGCCACCTTGTCGATCTCCTCCCGCAGCCGCGCCAGCCGCAGCGCCAGGGACCGCTCGGCGGGCTCGCCGACGCGAATCCGCACGTCCGGCCCGTAGACCTCGGGTGTGCCAATGCGCTCGGCGGCCTTGCGGTAAATTGAACGAATGCGGGCGTACGCGTACATCATGTACGGCGCCGTGTTGCCCTGGAACGAGATCATCTTGTCCCAGTCGAACACGTAGTCGCCGTTGCGGTCGTTGCGCAGGTCGGCGTATTTCACGGCGGCGATGCCGATTCGGCGGGCGATGTGGCGTTTTTCGTTCTCCGACAACGGAGTCGCGGATTCCTCGCGGTCGGCGGGCGAGACGCCCGCACTCCCCTCATCACGGTCCTGCGCCGGACGGCCGGTGCGGAGCCCGGCCGCTACGGAAGGGCCGGCACCGGGCCCGGCCGCTACGGAAGGGCCGGCACCGGGCCCGGCCGCTACGTCCCGCTCACGCTCCGTCAGCAGGGCGTACGCCCGCTGTTCCGCCTCATCCAGCAAGTCGCGCAGCTTGATCGTGCCGCCCGAACGCGTCTTCAGCGGCTTGCGGTCCGCCCCCAGCACGCTGCCGAAGGTAACGTGCTCGACGCTGACCTCCGGCGTGATCCAGCCGGCGGCCCGGGCCGTCGCCAGGAACATCTGGAAGTGCAGCTTCTGGCGGGCGTCGGTCACATAGATGACGCGCTGCGCCCCGACACCGGACGGGAACGCCATTTCCTTGAGCCGATAGCGAATCGCGGCCAGGTCGGTCGTCGCATATAGGTACGCGCCGTCCGACTTCCGGATGATCATCGGCAGGATGTCGCCCTCGGGGTTCTTGAATAGGGGCTGGCCTTGTTCATCGTACAGGAACACGCACACGGCACCCTGGTCGTCGCGGACGACGGCGCGGGGTGGCAGACTGTCCCCCCTCGCAGGGCGGATTGCCGAGGGCGTGTTACCGTCCCCCCTCTCAGGGGGGACTACAGGGGGGTTCGAAACCCCCGGCGCCGATGACCCTGACCCTCCCCCAACCCCTCCCTGAAAGGGAGGGGGGTCGGACGCGTGCCATTGCTCTTGAGCAGTGCCGCCGAGCGTCTCCCGCAACTCGGCGACGATCCCCGCCAGGCGGTCGTTGTAGAAGCTCTCGCCGCGCACGTCCTCCGGCCGCAGCAGCACGCCCAGCCGGCGGTACGCCTCGTCGATGGCATCGAGGCTGAGCAGGCAAATCTGCCGCCAGAGTCGGTTCGCGTCGGCGTCGCCGCCCTGGAGCGCGGTCACGGCCCGCCGGGCTTCGTCCGCGAAGGTCGCGTCCGCGTCGAACCGCTCCTGCGCCGCCCGGTAGTCCCGCTCGATGGCGTCGAGTACGTCGTCGTGCGATGGCGGCGTCGGCAGGGGGTGCTCCCGGTACCAGCGGATGAGCATGCCGAATTGCGTGCCCCAGTCGCCGATGTGGTTCTGCCGGATGACTTCGTGCCCCTCGAAGCTCAGCACGCGGGCGAACACGTCGCCGATGATCGTGCTCCGCAGGTGGCCGACGTGCATTTGTTTGGCGATGTTCGGCTGCGAGTACTCCACCACGACGCGGCGCGGCTGTTCGACGGGTGACAGACCGACGCGGTCGAGCGCAGGAGAATCCGAGCCGCGCCCGTCAGGAAGCGGTTTGGTCGGCGGCGCGCCGCCGACGCGGTCCAAGACGGGGATTGGGGGGCGGGGGCGGAGGTCCGCCGGCTGGGGGGCGGACGTCGCCGGCTCGTGTGGCACCGGCCAATGGCCGGTGGATTCGACGGAGGGGGGCGCCGGGATGTCCCCGAGATACCGCGCCAGGAAGTCTGCCCTGAGCCGGATGTTGATGAACCCCGGGCCGGCGATCTCCAAGGGCTCGGCGAGGTCCGCCAACCGCGGCTGGACGGCGGCGACGATTCGCTGGGCCACGTCCCGCGGCTTGGCCTTGAGGAGCTTGGCGAGCTGCATCGCGGCGTTGCACTGATAGTCGCCGAAGCGCGGATCGCCGGCCGGCCGCACCGCCGGGTCGATCTCGCCGGCCGTCGTACCGGCGACTTCGTCGACGGCGGCGGCGAAGTGGACGGCGAGCAGGTTGTAGAGGCTGTCGTGCGTCATCGGGAATGAAGAATAGCGAATGGCGAAGGGCGAGGTAAGGGAGCGCGTGCTGCGCCGACCAGCACCGCCGGCTGCGGCCTGCGCGGCTTAGCCGTCGCACGCCGGGCAATAGACGTCTCGATCCAGCGCTGGCGAGGACTCGGGCTCCGGGCGTGATTCAGCGACCACACCGGGATCGTAACCAAGTCAACACCCCGCACTCAACGCCTCAGCCGTGAAGTGACCGGCGGGCCTTCGGTCGGGCAGTTCAGGGCAGGGCTGCTGATCCCGGCCTGCTGCCGAGCCCCTCGGCCCGCGACTCCCCGCGGCCCACGATCCGGGTCAGTTGGGCGCTGAGCGTCGGCCACTCATCCCGCGGGCACCACACGAACGCCTCGGCCGTGCGGACCCGCGCGACGGCTTCACCGGCGCGAGACATGGGCCACATGCCCGCCGGCTTGCTGCCCACGTAAACTGAGTCCATGGTCCGGCGGCCCTCGGAGCGCAGCAGCACGTCGTTGATCTGCTCCCACGTCCGAGCGGTATGCTCCGGCGAGTTGGATGGTCCGTGGTTGGCGAACACCACCAAGGGCAAAGATGCTTGGATCGTGCGCCACAGCGCTAGACAACGCGGCAGGCTGTCGCGCAAGAAGGCCTGATTCGTGTGAGCCACGCCGCCTGGATACCAGACGTACTCCACCTGCGGCGGCAGACGCCGCAGTCCCGCCGCCAAACCGGACAGGTCCAGGGGCAGTTGGCCTTCCCAGTAGCCGTACAGCGGGTACTCCACCTCCAGCACAAACCGTCGTGACCGCGTCGTGCCCAGCGCTGTGCGCACGAAGGCGGCGACGGCCTCCCAACGCGCCGGGTCGTCCAGGCGAAGTTTGGGCTCGATCTGCACGACCCGCGCCCCCGGAAGGATGTTGAGGTAGGGCAGACGTCGGGCCAGCTCGAGGTAGATCCACTCCCCACCTGGCTGTGTGACCACGATGGCCCCGTCGGTCCACTCCTGCATCGACGACAAGAGGTCAACCACTTGCGCGCCTTCATCCCTGCTTCCCGTGCAGAACTCGAACCACGGTAGCAGGCGCGGCGGTCGGGGGGCCGACGTTGGAGGCGGCAGGGTCGCGCCGGAAAGCGCGGGCGGATTCGGAACCTGCCCCCCTACGGGGCTGAGAATGGCACCGGTCGCCAGAGCACACGCGAACACCCATCGACGCGGCATGTTTAGCTCCTCTTACCCGGCTTGTGGGCGCACGCCTGCGCCGCCTTGCAGCCGGCGAGCGCGCTTTCTCCAAGCCACCCGGCGACCAGGAATCGCCCGGCACACCGTGCGGAACGTCCGCCTGCCATGTCCCGCGGCCCGCACCTTGGCCGGCTCGTGGCCCGGGCGTTCACGGCGGCCCAACTGGTCTCCCGCGCAATAGTAGCCGACGCAACGGGCGCTGGGCCCAGCGCCCGCAGACCCTGGACAGCAGCGCGACGAGGGCGATGCACCCGGCGGCCACCAGGAGAGAGAGCCACAGCACGCCCGATCCGGACCGGGGGGTGCGGTCGCTGAGTGTAACCGCCATGGCCAGCACGGCACCCGCTGCCCCCAGGGCCAGCACGATGCCGATCAACGTGACGGCCACATGCCAGATCAGCGGCCCCAGCCAGCCGCCACGCGGTTGGCAGGCGCGCCGAAAGGCCCGGGCGGTGACCGCGATGCCGGTCAAACCGATCAGCAACACCACCAGCCCGGGCCACGCGGCGTACACCACGACGACACCGCCGACCCCGGCCGTCAACAGGCCGGCCAGACAAGCGCCTGCCAACCGATGCGCGCGTCGGATGCGTTCCTCGATCACTCGACGTGCGGCGTCATCCAAGGGTGTGGCCGCCGAGTACTGCCCACACTCCGGGCACCGAATCGGGTCGCCCGGCAACCCGCGCAGGTTGAAATCGCACGTCGGGCAGAACAGGTCGCGGTCCAGCGAACCGTCGGCCCCGGTGTCGCGGCGTGCTCCAGTATCCATGGCACAATGGTAACAAGCCAGGCCGTCGATGCTCAACGCCGGGCCAGTCCGGACGCCGCGCCGCCAGCACGCGGAACAAGAGGGCGACATCGGGCGCGATCCACCCGCCCCAAACTTGCGGCGGCGAGCGGACTCTCGATAATGGCTGGGCCGGCCGGTTCGCCAAGCGAAGCGGCCGGCGTTTGGAGAGGTGCCGGAGTGGCCGATCGGGCACGCTTGGAAAGCGTGTGTACGGGTCACCGTACCGCGGGTTCGAATCCCGCCCTCTCCGTTCCCCCGAAGCGTCCATCCGAACCCC
>CAYWYJ010000020.1:0-42104 GCA_964462635.1 uncultured Planctomycetales bacterium | reverse complement strand
GCGGCGGCCTCGCGGTACGCGGCGGGGACGCCGAAGATATCTGTCAGGTCTACGGGAACCCGCGCGTGCGCCGTCAGCGCCGCGACGAGTACCTGGTTGCCCGTGCCGCCGCCGGCCAGCAGGTAGCGCTCGGGCGGCGCCCGGGTTGCCGCACCCAACGCCTCATACCCGTCATTGGCCGGGGGCCGCACGGGCCGGCGTCACGTGCCTTGAATCACCGGCAGCGCCCCCGGCGGCTTCACGTCCACCGGCGCCCCGATCAGCCGCGCCTCGCCGCGGCGGACACGGGCCGCCAGCTCGCGGCACTCGTGCAGCAGCGCCTCGAGCATCCGGTCCTCGGTCACCGTCTGCTTCTGCTCGCCCTGCACGTAGATGATCCCGCGGGCCTTGCCGGCGAAGATCGCCACGTCCGCCCCCTCGCACTCGCCGGGGCCGTTGACCACGCAGCCCATCACGGCCACCTTCATCGGCAGCTTGATCTCCTGCATGATCGTCCGCTTCACGTCCGCGACCAGCTTGAACAGGTCCACCTCGATCCGGCCGCAGGTCGGGCACGCGATCAGCTCCGGCTCCGTCCGCGCCCGCAGCCCGAGGCAGCACAGCAGCTCGTTCCCATCCTCCACCTCATGCACCGGGTCGGCGGCGTAACTGATCCGGATCGTGTCGCCGATCCCGTTGGCCAGCAGTGTCCCTAATGCCGCGATCGAGCGAATCCGGCCCGTGTCCGGCGGCCCGGCGTGCGTGACGCCGAGGTGCAGCGGGTAGTCCCACCGCTCGCTGATCGCCGTGTACACGTCGATGACCAGCCGCGGGTCGATCGACTTGGCGGAGATGACGATGTCGTGGAAGTCGTTGTCCTCAAATATCTTGAGATACTCCGCCAGCTTGTCGAGCATCAGTCGGACCAGTGTGCCCGCGTAATCGCGCTCCAGCGCGGCCCTCTCGCTCGCCCGCAGTTCCTTGTCGCGGCGTTCGACAATGCTGCCCTCGTTCACGCCGACGCGGATCGGGATGCCGCGTTCGCGGCAGGCGGCGATGACGCGTTCGACCTTCGGCCGGTCCTGGATATTGCCGGGGTTCAGGCGGATTTTGTGGACACCCGCTTCGATCGCCTCCAGGGCCCGCTCAAAGTGGAAGTGAACGTCGGCGATGATCGGCACCGGGCTGGCGGGGATGATCTCACGCAACGCCGCCGTGTCTTCCCTGTCCGGGACGGCGACGCGGACAAGGTCGGCGCCGGCGGCGGCGAGCTTGCGAACCTCGGCGATGCAGGTGTCGATGTCGTGCGTGTGGCACGAGGTCATCGTCTGGAGCGCGACCGACGCGTCGCCGCCGATCCGGACGGTGCCGACGGTGACGGGGCGGGTTTTTCGGCGTGGGGGCATAGGTTCTCCGCTTCGATCGGTCTCGACAGGAGGATTCTATCCCCCGCGCGCGGTTCAATCGACGGCAGTCTCCCGCAGCGTGCCCCAGTTGAACTGCTCGTGCGATTTCCTCACAAAGCGGACCTCGTCGTGGAAGACCCGCGTAAATCGGGCCTGAAAGGGGGAGCAATCCGCCGCCGGGTCAATCACGATCACGGGCAGCGGCCGCCTTTCTTCGTGCCTGGTCCGGGCGACGTACGAGAGCCGTAGGCGTGCCATCGCATCGAATTCGGACATCGAGAAGCCGACCACAACGAGTCGCTCTGCGTCGCGTACGGCTCGCATGGCCCGGACCCAAGTCGGCCCCAGGCCCGGCACACGATGAAGCTCCTTGTAGGTCCCGAGGCCGGCGATTCCGATGGTAAGAGGATTGAAATCGCGGCCCGCAATGGCTCTCCTAAGGACCGCGCGCTCTCTGATCCGGCAAAGGCACGCGTCGTCCTCCAATGCGCCGGTGGGGCGTGGCGGTGCATTGATGTTCTCCTTCTGGAACAGGAGATCGACGTTCTGCGGGTTCCACTGGTCGCGCGCGAGCACAACCCAGTTGATCGATCCGTGGAGTTTGAGCACACGCACGCCGGCCGTGTGCTCGTTGTCAAACCCGTGATTCCAGCTACGGCCGAGCTCTTGAAATGCCCGTTCGACGAGTGTGTCGTAGTTGAAAGTAACGACCGTATCGGTGTCCCGTACCGCGCAGGCCCACTGCTTGATCGGATCGAGATTCGCCCCGTCCTCGCTTCCCACAAGCACCTCGACCAGGTCTTCCTCCAGATAGCGCAGCCACCCTTCGATCGCCTCCGCCGTCTGCCAGGGTGTCTCTCCGCTGCTCCGTCCCACGGGGCAGAGCTGTTGCATGAGTCGATGCACCTCTGCATCGAAGTGACCCAGATGAAAGACCTCTTCGATGTTCAGCCCACAGTGTCCCGATCCGCCAAGTTCGAGCCAATCGACGCGCTTGTGGAGGTCGGCCAGCCAGGCCGTCATTTCGTCGTCCTTGTCGTCGTCCTGGCCGTCGCCCTCGCGCCCTGCCTCCAGCTTCTTCACGAGCAGAGGAAGCACCTCTGTCGCCAAAGGCATGCCCGCCGGCTTCGAGAACCCGGCGCCCAACAGGTAGACGGTCCTCATCGTCACGGTTTGTGGCTCGCTATTCGTGGGCGCGGTCGTCCGCGGTGAGTCCGTCCCAAAGCTCCGCGAACCGCTCCTGCACGTAGGGGTTGAGCTGCTGCCCAAGCTCACGGGGCAACCTCAGAGCGCGTATCAACTCCTGCGCGTCCGCTAGGTCGCGCAGCCGGCCGGCGTTGGTCATTCCCGACGCGAGCTTGAGCTCGATCAGCGTCGGCAGATTAATGTACGCGATGCCGTCGATCTCGACCGCGACCGCCGACGGTGGCGGGAATGCGACCGGCTTCGGCTTCCCGTCGCCGGGGAATTCGCCAGTCACAATGAACTCGATCCGGACTCCGGTCTGCGTGTCGCGCAAGTTTCGGCTGCCGTCAAACGCCGGCAGATAGCCCAGCCCCGACAACGCCTGCTGGGCAACCGCCAAGCCGTCGGCGGTCACGAGGATGTCGACGTCCACGGTTGTCCGCGCGTAGCCGTGCGCGACGAGCGCCATGCCGCCGGCCACCGCGTACGGAACACCCAGTTCGTGCAGCCGTTGCGTGATCGCGCGGAGTGTCTGATGTACTGGGTCGTCTTTCATGAAGAAGCTCCCCGCCTGCCGGATGGCGAAGTCCCCCCCGCGCCGCATTTCGCGCTCAAACTGAATCACGACATGATGTTATCGCAGTCCTGTGCCGCGGGTCAAAGCCGGCCCGGCCCCGGGCGCCTGCCGCCCGCGCGTCGGCCAAGTTGCCGCCCAGCCCTCGGAATCCGCCCGTTGAGTGGCGGACTGCCTACCAGTTACACTGGCCCCGTTGTGGCATTCGCGTTTGCTGTCCGGTCGGTGATGCGCATTTTGGTCGCAGGAACTACTCCGCGACCCGGATACAGAGGAACTAGAGAAACGAGAACGTGGTTCGTTCCGAGGAATGTGACCCTCCCCCAACCCCTCCCTAACAGGGAGGGGGGTTAAGGGATCGCCTTTAGTGACTGACGTCCTGACCGAGAAGCTCGGTTTTCTGTGCCTGAACTGCAATTACCCACTCCGCGGCTTGGCGGAGCCGCGTTGCCCGGAGTGCGGTCGCCCATTCGACCCGACCGATCCGACCACGATGAACATCGGCCGCCCGCTCAGTCCGTGGACCCGGGCGCGGCTGCGCCCGCCGAATCACTGGTTCAATGGCGTCGCGGCGGTTGCGGGGCTGTGGATGCTGGCAGCCTGGAGCGGCCCGGACGCCTATTTGCTGATGTTGATGGGGGCCCTGGGGTTGTGGTTGTTGATCGGCGGGTGGTGGGCGCTGCGCGCGGCACTCTGGGTGTTGATCGCGGCGCTGAAGCGCCAGCCGCACTACTGGCACCAGTGGAGCTGGGTGCGGTGGACGGTGGCGCCGCTGGTGGCGGCCGTCGTGATCGGGCTGCTGGCGCTGCGCGTGCCGTTCCGCGCGGCATTCCTGGTGTCGCGGCCGGCGCTGGAGACGCGGGCGCGCGCGCTGCTGGAGGCGGCCGATTCACCGGCAACGGCGACCGGACCCGCGTGGATCGGCTGGTTCCCAATCGAGAGTATCGAGCGCGAGGGCGAAGCCGTGTACTTCTGGGTCGCCGGCGTAGGGTTGCTTGATCGCCACGGGCTGACGTACAGCCCCTCCGGCCAGTGGGCGGGCGAATCAGGCCGTACTTATCGTTCCTGCGGAAGGCGGACTTGGCGCGTGTGTCACGAAGACTGATGACTTGCGCTCTTCTGGTGAGCATTCTGCCGGCGGTGGTCGCGGGCGTGAGCCCGGGAACCCGCGAGGCGTCATTCGCCCGAGAGCCCGCGTAGCTGGCGATTGAGCCTTCAGTCGCCCCCTAAGGGGGCTCTCGTGCGGGAGGGCACGCTGCGACCCCGGGCTCACTCCCGGGGCTACACTCAAGCGCCCCTGCGGGGCTACCCACAGGCTGGTTGGCGCCTGGGCACGCACGTTCGTGTCCACCCAGCGACTCGCTGGTCCTCGCTTGCCACAATGCCTGGTCACACCCAGCCGGATCCCGCCGGCGGCCTCGGCTTGAGTTCCGCCCAACCGCGTGTATAAGAGCTATCAGAGCCCCGCGCGCCCGTGCGGGGCCGGCGGCCGGCCATCCGCGTGGCGGGTCCGGCGGCTCCAGGAGAGCCGCCGGGGTCACGCGACGGACCCGGTTGCCCCGGTGTGGCAACGTGGTGTGGAGAATGCCGATGCGATGGGTCGTCGTGGCCGGCTTGTGTTTGGCGTCGTGGGGGACGGGGGTCGCCCGGGCCGACCTGAAGCCGGGAACCTACGCCCCCGACCTGGAAGCCAAGGAGTGGATGAACACCAACGGCGAGCCGCTCTCGCTGACCGAGTACCGCGGGATGATCGTCGTCCTGTTCTTCTGGGTCTCCTGGCACGAGGGCGGCGAGGCGATCATGCCGCTCATGACGCTGGTCAACGGGTCGCGCTTCGGCCGCTCGGCGGGCGTGTTCGTGATCGGCGTGACGGACGCGGACCGCAAGCGCGTCGAGGACATGTTGAAGAAGGAGAAGGTCTTCTTCCCCGTCGCGCTCGAAGCCAAGCGGACCTTCGACGACTACGACATCCATTCGTACCCCCGCGTCGTCATCATCGACCCGCGCGGCAAGGTCACCTGGACGGGTTGGCCCGGCAAGGAAGGGGGCTCGTCACTCGTCGAGGAAATCGGCAAGGCGGCCGCCGACACCCCTCCCACCAAGACCCACCCCGAGGATGCCGCCAAGGCCGAGTCGTACCTGAAGCAGGCCCGCCAGGCGCTGCTCCGCGAGAAATACCGTGAGGCATTCGATGCGGCCAACAGCGCGTTCGACGCCGCCCTTCGCGGCGACCCGCTCAAGAGCCGTTGCCAGGACCTGCTCGACCTCATCGAGGCCCTGGGCCGCGACAAGCTCGCGCAGGCCGAGCGGGCCCTGTCCGAACGCCGCTTTGACGAGGCCGTCGAGCTGCTCGTCGAGTTGCGGCGGGAGTTCCGCGGGGTCGAAGTCGCCGCCAGCGCGCGCAAGAAACTCAAATCGCTGGAAAAGAAGGCGCCGGAGGTCTCCCGCATCCTCCGCCAGCAGGAGGACGCCGGCGTCGCCGAGGCGATGCTGGCCGACGCGCTGGAGAAGATCCGCGCGCGGCGGTTCGGCCTGGCGTTCGACAAACTCGAGGAGATCGTGAACGAATACGGCTCGACGAGCGCGGTGGAGCGGGCCCGGACGTTGCTCGACCGGCTGCGGGCCAATGACGCCGTCATGGGCTACGTCCGCGATCACAAGGCGTCCCGCGCGTGCCGCAACCTGCTGTTCCAAGCGGGAGCGTACGAGCGCACCGGCCGGACCACGCAGGCCCGCGAGCTGTACCGCGAGATCATGGACAAGTACCCGGACACCATTTACGCGGAGGAGGCCGCCCGGCGGCTGGCCCAGTTGCCCTGAGGGCGGCCGGCCGCCGCCCGGCATCGGAGCGGCATGAGCCTCAACAAAGACCCCTACGAGATCCTGGGGGTGAGTCGTCACGCCACCCCGGAGGAGATCAAGAAGGCCTATCGCCGACTGGCCAAGCAGTACCACCCCGACCGCAATCCCAACGACAAGACCGCGGAGCAACGCTTCAAGGAGGTCCGCGCCGCGTACGAGGTGTTGGGCGATCCGCAGCGGCGGACGCAGTACGACCGGTTCGGGGCCGGCGGCCCGGCCCCGGATGTCCACACCTGGACCACGGGGACGCGGGTGCCGTTCGAGGACATCGCCTTCGACTTCGGTTCCCTGGGCGACCTGACCGGCATCTTCGAGCAGTTCTTCCGCACGCCCAATCGCGGCGGCGCCCGGCCGCGCCGGCGCGCGGAATCGCGGCGGGCCGCCCCGCGCGGGGCCGATCTCGAGCACGAGATCGAGCTGTCTTTCGAGGAGGCGGCGCGCGGCACCACGCGCGACGTGGTCCTCGCCAGCGCCGACGCCGGCCGGCCGCATGAGACCATCCGTTTCCGCGTCCCGCCCGGTGTGGCCGACGGCCAGCGCATCCGCCTCCGCGAGCAGGGTCAGCCGGGGCCCGGCGGGCGGGGCGACCTGATGATCCGCTGCCGCGTGCGGCCGCACCCGATCTTCCGGCGCGAGGGGGCCGACCTGCTTCTGGACCTGCCGCTGACGTTCGGCGAGGCGGCGCTCGGCGCGGAGGTCGAGATCCCCACGCTGGAGGGTCCGACCGTCGTTAAGGTGCCGCCGGGGACGTCCAGCGGGACCAAACTGCGTCTGCGCGGCCGGGGCCTGCCCGGAGAGCGCCAGGGAGACCTGTACGCCGTCGTCCGCATCATGGTGCCGAAGTCCGTTTCGCCGCGTGCGCGCGAGCTGATCACGGAACTGGAGCGTGAGCTGCGGCTGCGGCCCCGCGAGCACTTGGGAGGGCGCGCATGAGGCCCGGGTTATGACCTCTCCGCGCCGTTCGTCCGTCGGCCGCACCGTTACCCTGCTGGTCCTGGGCCTGCTGCTCGTCACCGTCTGCGCCACGGTTTACGTCTTTCTGGCACGACACCGATACCCGGGCCCCGCGATCGGCGTGATCACGTCGGAGGAGGAGGTCGAGCGCGCGGCCGCCGAGGCCAGGCGTCTGGCCACGTTGCTCACCATCCTGCTGATTTCGGCCCTGCTGATCCTGCTGTATATCATCGGGGCGTACCTGGTCATCCGGGTGGGACAGGCGGTGTCGCGGCAAGCGGTCGGCGGCCGGCCCACGCGCTATGTGGACGCCTGGGCCGGCTATCGTTTGACCGACGAGGAGATCTCCGCCGCCACGTCCGAGGACCACGAGCGCGACGAACGTCCGCCCGGCCCGGAGGGCGGGCCATTGCCACCGCCGGACCGGCCTTCGTCCGAGGAGTAAGCCATGAGCACGTCCGCGCCGGCCTCGCCGACCCCACCGCGCCCGCGCCGGTCCCCCGACGCGATCGAGCGGCTGTACGCCTACTGGCTGGTCAGCACGGCGGCGCTGCTGCTGATCCTGATCGGAAACGTGATCGTCACCCGCGGGGCGCTCCGCCGGCAAGCCGAGCGTTTGGACGCGTTGACAGCCCGACTGGCGGCGTTGGAGCACCGGCCGGCCGCCTCGCCCGAGGTCTTGGCGCCCGTTCCGCCGGATTCCCTGGAGACGCCCCCGCCGGCTCCGTCGCCCGTCTCGGATCGTCGTCCGGAAGCGACGCGCGCCGTGGCCGAGGCTCCCGTCAGCCGCCCGGGCGGAGCACTCGAGCCCCCCGCGGCAGTGGTTCCGTCGGAGGAGGCGCTGCGGGCCGAGCTTGACGCCTTGCTCGGCGAAGAGCCGGGCCTGGTGGACGAGCTCGCCGACGCGGGGGCGGCGGAGCGACTTATCGAGCTCGCCTCCCAGCACCTGGGGCAGACCGATTGGACGCCGGTGACCTGGGTGCGCCTGGGCATTCTTGCCCGGCTCGTGGGTCGGGACGCCGCCGCGGACTTGTTCGCCCGGCAGGCCCCCGACGGGGGCGTGTGGCGCACCCATTACGCGGAGATCACCGCGACCTTGTTGCTTGACCGCGGGCGCCCCGCCGACGCGCTGCCGTTCATCGACGAGCTGGCGCGCCGCCACGCGCCGGCCACGGTGACCGGCCTGCTGCGGGCCCGCGCTGCCCTGGCGGCGGACGACCTCGCCGCGGCGGATCGGGTGCTCGCGGCGATGCCCCCCGCGGTCGGTCTCGGCCCCACCGACCGCCTGCGGCTGGCGCGGCTGAATCTGCGCCTGGAACGCTGGGGCCGACTGGGCGAGACCATCGCCACCGTCACCGACGTGCCCGAGGAATGGTCCCGCGAGCACGCGTTCCTGACGGCGGCGGCGTGGGCCCGTACGGGGCGCTGCGTGGAAGCCCTGGCCGTGTTGGACTGGCTCGCGGCCGGTCCGGCGCCCGCGACCACTCCGGTTGCGACCGCTCCGCAGCCGAGCCGCTACGAGATCGAAGTGTGGCGCGGCGTCACGCTGATGCTCGCGGGGCAGAGCGACGCCGCACGTCAGGCCCTGCGCGACGCGGCGGAGCTGGACCCGGCCCGCGCCGATGCGCTGTACTATCTGGGCGTGCTGGAGGCCCGGCTCGGACGGGTGGAGTTGGCCATCATGCACCTGAAGAACGCGCTGGCGGCCTCCGCGCGACTGGCGCCGGCGTGGGAGGCCCTGGCCGGCGTGGAACTCGACGCCGGACGCGTCGACGACGCGCTCGACCACGTGCGGCAGGCCGTGCGCATCAATCCGCGCCGCGGTTCGGCGCAGTTCCTGCTCGCATTGGCCTGCGCCAAGGTCGCGCAGGCGCCGCCGGCCGAAGAGGCCCTGCGCCGCGCCTTCCAGCTCGACCCGCAGTACCTGGACGTGGCCAGGCAGACCGAGGTGTTGACGCGGCTGTTTCCCCTGGACGTTCTGGAACGCCTCGCGGCCGACGCGGCCGAAACCCCGGAGGAACTCTGACGACCCCCTCGCGGCTGACGCCGCTTCGGTACACTATGGTTGTGGAGCGGCCCGTGGCCATCCGCGAGGCGGCCGGAATAGGCGGTGCTTGTGGCGATCAATCCGCGCGAGAGCCTGTCGGTTCGGCGTGAAAACGCCCTGCTCGTCAAGGTGATTCTGGGCCAGGGGCGGATACCGTTCAGCCAGGATCCGCTGGCCGAGCTGGCCGAACTCACCGAATCGGCCGGCGGCGTGGTGGTGGGCCGCGTGGTCCAGCGGCGGCCGGGCTTCCACCCGGCTACCTGCGTCGGCAAGGGCAAGCTGGAGGAGATCCGGGAGCGGGCCGACGCCTACGCTGCCGACGTCGTGATCTTCGACAACGACCTGTCGCCCTCGCAAATCCGCGAGATCGAGAAGGCCACCGCCCGCAAGGTGCTCGACCGCAGTGAGCTGATCCTCGACATCTTCGCTTCCCGCGCCCGCACCCACGAGGCCCGCCTTCAGGTTGAGCTCGCCCAGCTCGAATACACCGCCCCGCGTCTCCGCGGCATGTGGACCCACCTCGAACGCATCGCCGGCGCGGGCGGGGCGACCGGCGCCGGCGTCGTGGGCGGGATCGGCACGCGCGGCCCCGGCGAGCGGCAGATCGAGATCGACCGCCGGCTCGTCGAGCAGCGCATCACCTTCCTGCGCCGCCAGATGGACGAGATCGACCAGCGCAAGGTGCGGCAGGTGCGGGCCCGCAAGAACTTCTTCACCGTGTCGCTCGTCGGCTACACCAACGCCGGCAAGAGCACGCTGATGAACGCCCTCACCGACGCCGGCACGCGCGTCGAGGACCGCCTGTTCGCCACGCTGGACACGCTGACCCGGCGGTGGGACCTCGGCAACGGGCGCTATGTGCTGCTGTCCGACACGGTCGGCTTCATCCGCGACCTGCCGCACCACCTGGTGGCGTCGTTCCGGGCCACGCTGGAGGAGGCCATCCACGCCGATCTGCTCATGCACGTCGTGGACGCGGCCAACCCGGAGGCGCAGGCCCAGATCGCCGCGGTGGAGTCGGTCCTGAACGACCTGGGGGTCGGCGACAAGCCGCTAGTGCTGCTGCTGAACAAGATCGACGTGGCCGATCCCGCGGCGCTGAGTCTCCTGCGGGGGCAATTCGCGGCGGCGCTGCCGATCTCGGCCTGCACGGGGGCGGGGCTGGTCGAGCTGCGCGCGGCGGTCGATGCGCGGATGCGCGGCGAGCAACAGCGGATCACGCTCTCGGTGCCGGCCCATGACGGCAAGGCGCTGGGGTTTCTCGAGCGTTTCGCCGAGATTCACGAGCGCCGGTTTGAGGACGGGCGGGCCATTCTCGACGTGGCCATTGCTCCGCGGGCACTGGAGCACCTGCACACGATCGCGGCCGACATTCGGCACCAGGGCCCCGCGCCGGAGCGGTAGCTTGTCGCTCGGCCCCCGCCGCGTTCCGCGGCTGGCGCCGGCGCGGCTATCGCGGCGGCAGCGCGGACGCCAGCTCGCGGGGCCAGGGGACGTCGGCCGCCAGCTTCACGCGGATCAACAGCAGCGCGGTCTCCAGTTGCGGGTCGGTGCTCGGGGCCTCGTTGGGATCGGCCTCGAGCGCCTTGATGTCCCCTTCGCTGAGCAGCGGCGGATCATCGTCGCTGGACTTGTCCTCGCTCTTGAGGGCTTGCAGCAGCTTGTCCCGCTCCTCGTCCGTCAGGGCCTTGTTACCCGCCCCCGGGGCTTCATTGTGGATGATGTAGGACTCACGCTCGCGCTCCAGCACGCGCCGGAACTCTTTGGGCGTCAGTTTCAAGTTCCAATCGGGATCCACGCCCCACTGCTCGGCCTTCGGCGCCTTGTGCGGCGTGCGGCCGCTGGGCAGGTAATACAACGCGGTCGTCAGCTTGAGGCGGGCCTCATCGCCCAAGGGCCGGACGTGCTGCACGCTGCCCTTGCCGAACGTCCGATCGCCGAGCACGATCGCCCGATGGTGGTCCTGAAGGGCGCCCGCGAGGATCTCTGACGCGCTGGCGCTGCCTTCATTGACCAGGACGACGAGCGGTAGTTCCTTGAACGGCGCCTCGCCGCCGACGCGCGACCGGTTCTCGAACTCGATGCGGCCGCGGGTCGCCACGACCTCCCCCTTGTCGAGGAACGTGCTCACGATGTCGATCGCCACATCCAGCAACCCGCCGGGGTTGTGGCGCACGTCGAGCACCAGGCCTTTCATCCCCTGGGCCCGGGCCCGCGTCAGGGCCTCGCGGAGTTCCTGGGCCGAATCGGGGTGGAAGCCGCTCAGGCGGACGTAGGCCACCCCGGCTTCCTTGTCGAGCATGTAGTTCCAGCCGTTGCCGTTGCCGCCCACGCGCTCCACGCCGCGGACCGTCGTCAGCACGATCCGCCGACGGGTGAGTTTGATGGGGATCGTTTCGCCGGTGCGGGGGCGCTGGACGGTGAGCACGACCTGCGTGCCGCTGGGCCCCATGATGTTGCGGACGGCGTCGTCGGTGGTCCAGCCGGCGGTGCTCTCCCCGTTGACCGAGATGATCACGTCGTCCGGCTGAATGCCGGCCTCCAGCGCGGGGGAGTTCTCCAGCGGCGTCACGACCTTGAGCCGATTCGTGCGCTCATCGAGCCCGAGCTGAATCCCGATGCCCTCGAAGCCGCCCATCATCATCTTCTCGAAGTCGGCGGCGTCGGCGGGCCAGATCATGCCGGTGTATTCGTCCAACTTGCCGAGCACCCCCTCGACGAACTCCACCACCAGCAGCCCCTCCGGCAGCTCGACGCTCTCGCGGTTCAGATCACAAACCTGGTTGAACAGCCGGACCAGGTCGCGGTACCCGTAGCTCTTCTCGGCCGCCAGCCCGGCCCGCAGCTCCGTCAGTCGGCGGACGAAGTGCTCGCGCAGGGCCGGGTTGCCCAGACCGTCCAGGTAGCCGCGCAGCTTGGACACGCCGGCCAGCGTCAGCAGGTTGTCCAGCGCGCCGCCGGCCATCTCCCGAAAATCGGGTTCCCGGTAGTAGAGCTGCTCAATCATCTTGACGGCGGAGCGCAACAGGCCCTTGTCCACGCCGCGAATCCGCTCGTCCAGCGACTTGCGGTCCTTGTAGGTGAGCTCGACGCGGGCGTAGCGGGTGGCGTTCTCACTGAGCTGCCGAATCTCCTCGTCATCGCGGAGGACCCGGCCGAGCAGGACGTAGTAGCTCAAGGCCCGGGTCCAACGGTCCTCGCGCTCGAGCTGGCGAGCTTCCTCGCGGCACCGCGCGACCAGCTCGCGCACCCACGGGCAGGTCGCCAGCACGGCGGGGTCATCGGCATACGGCGCCGCCTGGGCGGCGAAACTCAGGGCCCGAAAGACCTTGCCCGCGGCCAGGTCCTCCTGCGCTCGGGCAATATTCCAGGCAAAAGTCTTTGCCTTCAGCTCATTGCGTGTGGCGACCGCGTGGTGATACGCGTCAAGCCAGCCGCGGACGCGCTGCGCCCGGGCGTCGGTCGCGGAAGAGAGAATTCGCTCCACGGTGGCGCGGCCCGCTTCGTAGTCCCCGCGCAGAATGGCCGCGTACGCGGTGTCGAGCGGCTCGTCGCCGGCCCGCACGGCCACCGGGGACAACCCGACACACACCAGGCAGGCCCACAGGGCCAAGCGCACATAACGCGATGTCATTTAATCACTTCCTTCCGCCCCGCGGCCGACGGCCGGAGGGGTCGTCAACCGCTTGGGCGTGGTAAGCCTCGCTTCCTCTTCCATTATACGACGTTACAAAACGCCCGCCCATGACGCCAACTGCGGCGCTGCGCGGCGGCGCGGCTGGTGCCGCGGTCGCGTGAATCCCGATGTAATTGCGGACCACGCCACCCGATTCTCCCCGTTGCGATTCGTCCGAAAACGCGGATGATGTCGCCATGCCCGCGGCCCACAGGCGTCCGACCGCTCGCCGGCAGACGGTGATGGTTCCCGGTCTGGTGCTGGGCATCGACCCGGGGCTCCAACGCACGGGGTATGCCCTGGTCCTGCCGCGCGAGGGCCCCCGCGAACCGCGGCTGCTGGAAGCCGGCGTGATCCGCCTGCGGTCGCAGCAACCGCTGGCCGAGCGGCTCGCCGAGCTGGAGGTTGGGTTGCAGTCGCTCATGCGCACCTTTCGGCCGGCGGCGCTGGCCTGTGAGGAGCTGTACGCGCATTACCGGCACCCGCGGACCGCGATCCTCATGGCCCACGCGCGGGGCGTCGTCCTGCTCCAGGCCGCCCGCGCCGGTCTGGAGATCATTCCCCTCGCCGCCACCCATGTCAAAAAGCTCCTCACCGGAAGCGGGCGGGCGACCAAGCGGCAGGTGCAATTAGCGGTCACCGCCACCTTCAATCTGCCCACCGTCCCAGAACCCGATGACGTCGCCGACGCGATGGCCATCGCCCTGTCCGGTGTCCGATACCGTGAGGCCCACACCACGGCGGCGGCGGACAGGCGACGGAGAGTCGTCCCGTGATTTGCCGCCTGACCGGACGCGTGGCGAGCCTCGGTCCCGACGCCGTCGTCATGGACGTCGGGGCCCTCTCCTACGAAGTCTTTGTACCCGCGAGCACCCGGAACCAGTTGCAAGAACTTGTCGGCCGCGAGGTGACGCTGTTCACGCTCCAGTATTTCGAGGGCAACCCCGCCGGCGCGCATCTCATCCCGCGGCTCATCGGCTTCTTGTCCGAGACGGACCGGGCCTTCTTCTCGACGTTCACGCGGGTGAAGGGCATCAGCAATCGCCGGGCCCTGCGGGCCATGGGCCTGCCCGTGCCGCAACTGGCCGCCGCGATTGAAAACGGCGACGTGCGGCTGCTGACCAGTCTGCCGGAGATCGGCAAGAAGACGGCGGCACAGATCATCACGGAGTTGCGCGGCCAGGTCGGCGACTTCGCGGGACCAGCCGGCACGCCGACCGCGGCGCCGGCCCTGACCGATGCCCAGCGTGTCGCGGTCGAGATTCTCGTGCAATGGGGCGACCGCCGGGCGGAGGCGGAGCGCTGGGTCGCCGCCGCCGTCGAGGGCGACCCGACGCTCGCCGAGCCGGACGCGATCGTCCGGGCGGCGTATGCTGCCAAACAGCGTGGGTAGGTACGGGGACTGACACCCGCCGCCGACCTTTGGGTAATACAACGGGTGTCTGGCAAGTGACTGAGCCAACGTGCCCAATCTGCCTGGCGGTCGTGCCTGACCGCAACGGCCCGAAGTGCCCACATTGCGGCTTTGACTTGCCGGCTGGTCAAGTGGTCCCCGGCTGGGTGAGAAAGGGCGTGGACCTGCGAACCGTAGCGCGCCGCCAACGGACGCTCCTGTGGTTCTTCCTGATTTCGCTGCCGCTGAACGGAAGCCTCTGTTTCCCGACCTTGCCGCTGTCGCTGGCCGCGGAGGTTTCGCTTGCGGTGACTTGGCTTGTTGTCCACACACTCATTGTCGTAAGCGTGGTCCAGTTGCTGACCGCGTTGCGCCGACACATTCTGATGCGTATGTTGTACATCCTGCTGCTCTTCCTGCCCTATGTCGGCGTTCTCATGCTCCTGGCGGCAAACCAGCAGGCGACGCGGGCCCTGAGTCGGGCCGGCCTGCGGGTCGAGCTGTTGGGGGTTCCGGACGAACAAGTTATCCGGCTGTTGGGTCTGTACCGGTGCCGCGCGTGCGGCTACAGCCTGATTGGCAACACGTCGGGCCGCTGCCCGGAGTGTGGGACCCCGGTGCCGGAGGCGTGGCGAACCGGTTAAACTGCTCGCATGGCCATCGAGCGCGTATTCACCCAGCCCGGCCCGGACGAGGAGCGCTTCCTGACCTCGCTGCGCCCCGCGCGGCTCGACGAGTGCATCGGGCAGGAGGTCGTGCGCGAGCAGCTTCGCATCGCGCTGGACGCCGCCCGCAAACGCCGCGAGCCGCTGGACCACGTGCTGCTCGACGGCCCGCCCGGCCTCGGCAAGACCACGCTCGCCCACGTCATCGCCAACGAGCTCAACACGACCATCCGCATCACGAGCGGGCCGGCGGTGGCCCGCCAGGGCGACCTGATGATGCTGCTCACGCAAATGGACACCGGCGACGTCCTGTTCATTGACGAGATTCACCGGCTCGCCAAGGTCGTGGAGGAGTTCCTCTACCCCGCCCTCGAAGACTTCCGCGTGGACTACACGACCGAGAGCGGCATCGGCGGCCGGACGGTCAACTTCCGGCTCAAACGGTTCACGCTGGTCGGGGCCACGACGCGGGCGGGGATGCTGTCGGCGGCCCTGCGCGACCGCTTCGGCCTGCTGTTCCACCTCCAGTATTACAGCGAGGACGAGCTGGTTCGCATCGTGCAACGCAGCGCCGCCGTCCTCGAGGTGCAGGCCGAGCCGGCGGCGCTCAAGCGCCTGGCGTCGCGGTCGCGCGGCACCCCGCGGATCGTGAACCGCCTGCTGCGGCGGGTGCGCGACTACGCCGACGTCCGCGGCGACGGCCGGCTGACGCCGCGCGTCGTCGACGCGGCCCTCGACATTCTCCAGATCGACAGCATGGGGCTCGATAACCTCGACCGCGCGTACCTCAATGCGTTGATTCAGCACTATGACGGCGGGCCGGCGGGTATCGAGGCCATCGCCGCCACGATGGGCCACGAGCGCGACACGCTGGAAGATGTCGTCGAGCCGTACCTGCTCCAGATCGGCTTCGTGATCCGCACGCCGCGCGGCCGCGTCGCCCGTCCCTCGGCGTATGTCCACCTGGGGCTCACCGCGCCGCAACGCGTGCGCGACGAGCCGAACCTGTTTGAATGACGAGGTCGGCGTGCGCAACGGCGAATGCTCCAGGTCGCGTTCCACGTCCCTGCTGCTCGGGACTCTGGCGGTTGTCGGCGTCATCGTAGCGATCACGCACTGGCCGATGTTGTCAACGCGGGCCTTCACCTTCGACGACCGGCAGTATCTGATCGACAACCACCTGGTCCGGCATCCGAGCTGGCAGTCCGCCGGGCGGCTCTTTGCCGAGGTGCTCACGCCGTCCACCGTGCACGGCTATTACCAGCCGCTGACGATGGTCTCGCTGATGCTGGACTGGGCCCGCGGCGGCCGGACGGATAACCTGCGGATTTTCCATCAGACCAGCCTCGCCCTGCACGTGATGAACACGTTGCTGGTAATCGTGTTGCTTTATCAGCTTTTCGGCCAGGTGTGGGCGGCGGCACTGGCCGGGTTGCTCTTCGGCGTTCACCCGATGACGGTCGAGCCGGTCGCGTGGCTGAGTGAACGCAAGACGTTGCTGGCGACCTTCTTCACACTGGCCAGCATCATTCTGTACGTGCGCTGGACGCGCGCGGGTTCGCATTTCAACTCCTTTCCCCTGTGGGGGAAGGCTAGGGAGAGGGGCGCAGGCGCGCCGGCTTCGACCCTCCCCCAACCCCTCCCTGAGAGGGAGGGGGGTAGCCGGCCGCGCGCCGGGCGAGGATGGGGGTGGTTTGTCGGCGCGCTGCTGCTGTTCATCCTGGCCCTGCTGGCCAAGCCGACCAGCACGCCGCTGCCGGTCCTGCTGTTGTTGCTGGACTTCTGGCCGCTGCGCCGGCTGAGCCGGCGGGGTGTGCTCGAAAAGGTGCCGTTCCTCATCGTCGCCGGCGTCTCCGCCGTCGTGACCGTTATCTCTCAAGGCCGCACCGCTGCCCTGGCGCTACCGCACCAGTATTCGCCCGGGTGGATTCCGTTCACTATCTGCCACAACGTGGTCTTCTACCTGTGCAAGATCATCTGGCCCGTCCGCCTGTCGGCGCACTACGCGTTCCCCCAGCCGTTCGACTTGTCGAGCCCGATGGTGCTGGCGGGCGTGATTGGCACGCCGGTGCTGTTGGCGGTGCTGCTCATCTCGTTGCGCTGGACGCGGGCGGCGGCCACGGGCTGGCTGTTCTTCTTCGTCGCCATCTTCCCCACGCTCGGCGTCATCGGCTTCACGCACAGCATCGCCGCCAACAAGTACGCGTACTTGCCGGCCGTCGGATTACTCATGATCCTGGTCTCATTCCTGACGTGGCTGTGGCGACGAGCCGCGCTGCCAGGCCGCGCTTTGGCCCGCGTGGCGATCGTCGGACTGCTGCTGGGGCTGAGCGGGCTGGGCATCGCCGGGACCCGGGCGGAACTTCCCAACTGGCGGAACACCGAGACGCTGTATCGCCACATGCTGGAGCTCGCGCCCGGGGTCGCCGGGCTGCACAATGACCTGGCGGATGAACTGACGCAACAGGGACGGCTGGACGAGGCGGCGCAGGAGTACGAGAGGGCCCTGCGCCTGAATCCCAACATGTACGACGGGCACAACGGTTTGGGCATTGTCCTGCTCGCGCGGAACCGACCGGGGGAGGCGATTCCGCACTTCGAGATCGCCATCCGGCTGGACCCGAAACGCGGGGCCGCCTACGGCGGACTGGGGGCGGCTCTGGCCCGCCAGGGACGCGATGAAGAGGCGTATCAGTACTTCGAGCAGTCACTCCAGCGCGACCCGCACATTGCCGAGGTCCATGCCAACATGGGCGCCATCTTGGCCACGCGCGGCGACCTCGACCGGGCCATCCAGCACTACCATGAAGCTCTGCGGCTGAAGCCGGAGTCGGCCCGAACGCACTTCAACCTCGGAGTCGCGTTGGTTCGTCTCGGCGATCCGGGGCGCGCCGCCGCTGAGTTTCGCGAGGCGATTCGCCTGGAGCCGAACTACGTGGCGGCCTACGGCAACCTGGGGATGGTGCTCGGAATGCAGGGGCAGGTGGACGAAGCCGTCGTCGTGTACGAGGCGGCCCTGCGCATCGCCCCCGGCGACGCGCGCCTGCGGGCCGCGTTGGCCGAGGCCCAGTCTCGCCGGTCAGCGTCAGCTCCTTCCAGCCCGTAAGCGCTCCCGGTCACGGCAGCATCGTTTGTCGCCGGTGGGTCAACTGCTAATTGTGTCTCTGCTAAGCACCGTGCCCAATATATAGTGTCCCCGGCGCGACAAAGCTCGAACGGGTAGTCGTGTGCCACGTGTCGCAAGCCACGTTGGTGAATCGGGTTCCTTGTCAGGCAGGTGCAAACATGAGCGTCATCCCGCATCCCGCGCGAACGCGGTCCAAAGGCACGCCGCAGCGAATCCCCACGCTCCGCGAGCTCCCGGCCTACGAGATGCCGCTGGACCTGGTGTGCGGGGCATGCAAGAAACGCGGGCGCTATCGCGTGGGGACCGTGGTCGTGGCGCCCGAGTTCGTCAAACGCGGTCCGGATGAGCCCATCGACGCATACGTCGGGTTCACCGGCTATTTCCGCTGTCGCCGTTGCGACGCCGGGGGGCCGTGGGAACTCACCAATGCCACCCGCGCGCGCCTGCTGGCCCTGCTCTGCCTGCACGCGATGGGGGACGACGACTTGCCGATCCTCATTGGCGAGACACGGACGTTCGACGGCCGGTCGTTCCGTTATCCCACCGAAAGCGAGGCCCACCTTAAGGAACTCATCGCCGCCGAGCCGGAGCGGGGGTTCCTGTGGGTGCGGTTGGGGAACATCTACAAGCACGGCGGACGCGACGATCTGGCGGAAGGTGCGTTCCGGCGCGCGGTCGCGCTGGCCCCGGAGGACGCCGAAGCCCACGCCTGCCTGGCCGACGTCCTGGCCGACGGTGGGCGACGGAAGCAGGCGGTTCCCCACTGGAAGGCCGTTCTCGAACACGTCAGGGCGGCGACGCACTTGCGGCGCGAACTGCGACTGGCGATGGTGTCAGCGGCCCTGGAGGGGCTGCTGGACGAGCTCAAGGATCCCAGCGAAGCGTTTGCAACACTGGCGGCGCGCAGTCGGACGGCGCTCGAGGAGCGTCCGAAGGACGAGCCGCTGGTGCTGGAGCTGCGTAACTGGGACCTGTCGGACCCGGACGATTGGGAGCAGGTGTGTGCCCTGTTTCTGGGTGAGCGGGTACGCCCGCTGCGGCAAGTGGGGCCGCCGATGCGCGTTCATCCGCGGCCCGAGCGGGCAGACTTCGCGGGCGTGCCGCCGCACGAGGGCGGCGCCGCGCGCAACGCGCCATGTCCTTGCGGCAGCGGGCGCAAGTACAAGAAGTGCTGCGGCCGGGAGTAGCGGTCGCCGGTCGCGGCCGGCGCTACGTTGAGTCGTCGTCGGCAAAGTGCCCGGGCAGGCGTCCGCGCGCGGCCTCCTCGGGCGACTGGCCGTAGAACTTGGCATCGGCCAGGGCCCGAACACGACCGTCTTGCCGCAATTCCGCCTCCACGATGTAGAGTGGCCCCTCGGCCCGCACGAGTCGCGCGCGGACGATCGCCTCGACCCCCACGTCCACCGGCCGGCGATAGCGTATGTTCAGTCGGGCGGTGATCCCGCGCACGCCGCGGTTGACCAGACACTCCGTCAGCGCCTCGTCGAGCAGCGTGGCGACGATCCCGCCGTGAATCCACTCCGCGTAGCCGCGGAACCGCGGGTCGCAGTCAAACCGTGCCGTCACGCTGCCGTCGGGGTGGGTCTGGAAACTCAGTTCCAGGCCGCCGACCTCCCGGGGGCGACAGCCGAAGCAGCCCGCGTGCCATGCGGCGCGCCAGCCGGCAGGTTCGGTAGTTGGTCTCTCGCTCACGCCGTCGAATCTCCGCGGTCCCGCTCGCGGTTTCACCGGCCGCCGGCAACGCCCCAGTTGCGCCAACCGGCCAAGCACCGCGTGCGCCGCCCTATCGTAGCCGACCTCGTGGTCCCCGGCACCGGCGGCGCCCCCGGGCAATCTGCCGCCACGGGGCGCGGCTCCCGGGGAGTGCCGGCGGCCCGGGATGCTTGGGGGCCCCGGTGATTCGAGAAACAGTCCGGGATTCGAATGGCCGCCGCCCACGACGCGCGGCAGACTGTGCCTGGAGGTGCGGTCATGTGGTACCTGGGACTTCCCGGCGGCTCACCCGGTCCCGGCGCCGAAGCGTCCGGCAAGCTCCTGCTGTTCTTCATTGTTTTCGGCCTCGCCGCGGCCGCCGCCATGCTCTGGTTTATGTTCCACGTGGCGAATTGGGCGGCGTCGCTCGCGGTTTGACGGCGGCCCCCGGTCACGCACCGTGCGCGAATCACGCGAGCGGCACGAGCTTCGACCGGCGGATACGCCGGTCGCGCGTCAGCAGCGGCACGCCATGAGCCAGGCTGGTCGCCGCGATCAGCTCGTCGGCCGGGTCGGACTCGAAGTCCAGCCGGAGCAGCGCGCGGCAGACGGTCAGGTCGATGGGCCAGACGTGCAGACGGCCCAGCGCGTCGGCGACGTCCGGATCGTCGAGATCGATCTCCACACGACCGAGCTGGGCCAGCTTGGTGATTTCCCACAAGACGATGGCGGAGATGCCCCACGGCTCACGGCCGAGGAGCCGCCGTTCCCTTGCGGAGAGCTCGCCGCGCAGCGCGTGCAGGACGATATGTGTGTCCAGATTCAGCATCCCACGTCAGGCCGGTGGTCAGCACGTCGCCCCGGAGGCGGACCTTGTCTCGCAACGAACCGATCAGCCGGCCCCAGTCGGTGGCCACGGGCACCAGCTTGGCGACCGGTTTGCCGTGCTTGGTGATGAGGATGCCGTCGGGGCCGACCTCATCCAGCAGGCGCAGACACTGCTCCTTGAACTTCGAGGCGTTCATGCGGATCATGCCCCAATCCTACGATTGGTCATCTAGTACGTCCAGTCGAATACTCCGACCAGTCGGGATTGACTGCCACGGGTCAAGGCCACCCGGCCCCGCCCCGTCGCGAGCGTGGCACGCCCGGTCGGCGCCTTGACTGGAGCACCGTCTTGATCCGACAATAATCAGGTTGATGCAGCCGAGTCTCCGGCTGAGGTCGGAGAGCGGGGAACCCAACGCCGGACCGCCGAGCGGTCCGGCCGGGGCGCAGGGACCGGTCGGTCCCGGGCCACTTTCAAGGCCTAGCCCGTCAGCTAACCCCGCAGGCCCGTGAAAGAGCACAACGCGCGGCTTTCCTGAGACAGCCGGCCGACCGGCCGAGCGTTTCCCGAGCTCACGTTGGTGCGTCGCCGGTCTTTCGCCCGCGCGGGCAGGAACGCGCGGCACGCGGAGGACCGGTGCTCGGACACCGACATGGAGTCGCCATCCCCGGGGGCACCGCGGTCCAGCGAACCCGCGCGCCCATTCGAACGTCGCACGCCGCTGTGGCGGCGTTGGTGCGCGAGGGCGCGGGCCCTTGGCCCTGGCGCCGCGCGGGCCGCGCGGGTCCCGTTCCGTCAGGCGACCCGCGCCTGGGCCCGCCTGCGCCCGCCGCAGCAGTTGGTGCTGGGCTTCGCCACCTACGTGGCGATCGGCACAGCCCTGCTCGCCCTCCCGCTCGCGCAGCAGAGGCCGGCGGCGTTCGTCGACAACCTCTTCAATGTCACCAGCGCCATCTCCACCACCGGCCTGACCACCATCAGCGTCAGCGACAGCTACACGTTCTTCGGCGAACTAGTGCTGCTGGCCCTGTTTCAGATCGGCGGCGTCGGCTACATGACACTGTCGTCGGTGATCGTCCTGGCCCGCGGCCGGCCGCTGTCGAGCGTGCGCACCGGCGTACTGCAAGCCGGCTTCGCCGTGCCGCACTACTTCGTGATCTCCCGCTTCGTGGTCCACGTTGTGGTCTTCACGTTCGTCGCGGAGCTGGTCGGCGCCGTCGTCCTGTGGTGGAGGTTCAGCGCGCTCGGCGTGATGTGCCCGCTGTGGTCGGCCGTCTTTCACGCGGTCTCCGCGTTCGCCACGGCCGGTTTCAGCCTGAACAACAACAGCCTGGAATCGTTCGCCGGCGACGCGGTCGTCAACCTGACGATCGGCACGCTGAGCTACCTGGGGGCGATCGGCTTCATTGTGGTCCAGGACGTGTGGTACTCGCTGAAATGGCGGGAACGCCTGGTCACGTTCACGTCCAAGGTGATCCTGGTTATGACGGGGGTCGTTTTCGTGCTCGGCACCACGGCGCTGTTCCTGATCGAACCCAGTGTGCGCTCCCTGGGCTTCGGCCGG
The DNA here is from genome assembly GCA_964462635.1 of uncultured Planctomycetales bacterium. GTDB lineage: Bacteria > Planctomycetota > Phycisphaerae > UBA1845 > Fen-1342 > JBFMAI01. The sequence goes on along the minus strand of CAYWYJ010000020.1, from coordinate 20,151 downwards.
CGGCTCATGGCCTGCGCTTTTCAGACCATGACGGCCTCGTCCACCGCCGGCTTCAACACCATCCCGATCAGCCCGCTTTCAACGGCGACGCTGCTGGTGATCGCGCTGGCGATGCTGATCGGGGCCTCGCCCAGCGGCACCGGCGGGGGCATCAAGACCACGACGGTGTCCGCGCTGCTGGCCGACCTGATGAGCGTGCTGCGCGGCCGCACGCACGTGATCTGGCTCGGGCGCGAGGTGCCGCTCGTCCGCGTCCTTCACGCGACGGCCGCGGCGACGTTCTACTTGGGCCTGCTGGCTGTCGGAATCCTGCTTCTCTGTCTCACCGAGTCTCAGGGCTTCCTGCCAACCGCCTTCGAAGCCGCCAGCGCGCTCGGGACGGTCGGCCTGTCGATGGGCATCACGGCGGAGTTGTCCGTCACGGGGAAGCTCGTGGTCATCGTCCTGATGTTCGCCGGGCGATGTGGCCCGCTCACGCTCGGGCTGGCGCTGCTGCGGCCGGATCCGCACCCGGGTGATCTCCCGGGCGATGACCTCGCGGTTTGATCGAAGTACCGTAGGTTGGGGCGCGGCGACCGCGGCCCCGCCGGCCGGCGACATTCACTTCACGTCCAGCAGTGCGTCCACGGTGACGTCGGCCAGGCGGTCGGCACGTCGCGGCACGCCGGGCAGCGATTCCGGCGGCCCGACGCCGAGGACCGCCATCCCCGCGCGGCGCGCCGCTTCCACGCCGGCCAGGCCGTCCTCGATGACCAGGCACTCGGCCGGTGCCAGGCCGATCCGCTCGGCCGCGCGCAGGAACACCGCCGGGTCGGGCTTGCTCAGTGGCACATCGTTCGCGTCCACAATCGCGTCGAAGCGCTCCGCGAGCCCCACACGGGCCAGGATCGGCCGCGTGTTGCGACTGGACGACGCGACGGCAGTCTTGATCCCGCGTCGCCGCAGCTCGTCGAGCAGGGTGGTGACGCCGGGCGGCAGATCGGCCGGCGTCAGGCGCTCGGCCAGCGCGAGGAACGCCGCGTTCTTGCGGTCGGCGAGCGCCTGCTTCTGCGGCGGGCTGCACACCCGCCCCGACGCGGCCAGAACGACGTCGAGGCTTTCCGTGCGCGTGAGGCCGCGGAGTTGCTGGTTGAGTTGAGCATCAAACCGCAGCCCCTCCTCGTCGGCGAGCTGACGCCAGGATTGGTAGTGCAGGGCATCCGTCCGTACCAGCACGCCGTCCATGTCGAAGATCACGCCGCGGATCACCCTGGGGCTCCTGTCGATCGTCGTGCTTACGCCATCGGTCGGCGCGGCGCTGTCACCCCGCACCGCCGGGGGCCGGCGTCGCGCGGCCCGCGGTCAGGGGGCCTTGGGTGGCGCCGAGTCCTTCCGCTGGGCCTGAAGATCGCGGATTTCGCGCAACACGCCGGCGATCTCCGTTAGCTTCTTGTTCGATAGCCGCAGCTCGTCGATCATCTCTTTCCGCTGTAGGCCGCTGTCGGGAACCTGGGCCACCGCGGCCCGCGGCCAGACCAGCGCCTGCCACAGACCCCCCGCCGCCAGGACGGTCAGACCGCCCAGCACCGCCGCGATCCACGGCTCAAGTCGTCTGTTGCTCGCGCGCATGTTCACTCCTTTGAACGGATTCAGCCTGCCCGGGAGAAGCCCGCGTCACCGCCGGGTCGGGCCCGCGGGCCCGGGCCCTTCCACGCCGCGCAGCAGAAAGGCCGCGCGCCAAGACATCTTGCGCGGCGGCCTCTCGAAACTCCAGTGCCGAGATCAGTTCGCGTCTTCGCCGGGCAGGACGGAGACGACGCGACCCTGGAACGTGACGATTCCGTCGGCCAGCGCGAACAACGTGTCATCGCGGCCACGCCCCACGTTGCGGCCCGGTTTGAACGGGGTGCCGCATTGCCGAACAATGATGCTGCCGACGCGGGCGTGCTGCCCGCCGAAGAGTTTCACCGCGCGGTATTGCGGGTTGCTGTCGCGGCCGTTGCGCGTCGAGCCTTGACCTTTCTTGTGTGCCATAGCTGCTTCCGTTCTTTGATGACAAAACCACCGCCCGTCGACGGACTCGCCGCCGACGATCAGCGCATAACCCAACGTACCTCGGTCCGCTGCGGGACGGCCTGGGGCCGGGCCTGCGGCGAACCGGGGAGAGTATAGCGGATTTCGAGGGTCTTGCGAAGGGTGAAGTGGCGGGGATTGGGCCCGGACCGCGGAACGCCATCTGGTCCGATAACTTCTTTGCTCTCAGGCCGGGACGCGTCGAAGCTCGGATTGCGGACGAACTGGACCTCGCCGCTCAGCCCGGCGACATAGACCCGGAAGTTGTTGCCTGTGAGGTCCACCTGCCGCCAGATGGCGACGGACTCGCGGGCGTTGTCCTCGCCGGTGAGCAGGGCGCCGATGGCCTTGGTCGGCTCCACGAGGTACTTGTGCGTAATGCGGTGGTGCTCCCGAATGGCCTCGAACACCAGCGGGCTGATGCCAAGGTCGGTGTCGAACACCTGCAAGTCCTCGGTAACAATCTGGAACATGGGGTAGAACCGCTGGCTGCGCGGGCTGGTGTTCACCACGGTGTACACCATGTACCAGTACACTTCGGGACGGTCCGTGCCGGGAAGCTGAATCTCGATCCGCTTCGGGTCGAGGAAACGGAACTCCAGTTCCCACGAGATCGGTGTCGCGGAGGGCTCCGGCCCGGTCCCGACCGGCTGTTGAAGCTGCGGCGCCAGCAACAGCACCGCCAGCGGCATGAGGGCGTGAAGCATCGGGCGCTTAGCCTCCGTACTGATTGCGAATGAGCGTGCTGGCCGGCTCCCCGGGGACGTTCAGCGCCCCCAGCGTCGCCGACGCCGCCTCGCGGAGGGTCATGTTCGGCTCGCTCTCCACGATCGTGAGGATCCGCCGAACCGCCTCGTCACCCAGGAGGTTGCCCCGGCGTTTGGCCGCTTCGGTCAGCGCCGCGAACATCTTGAGGCGCATGTCCTCGGACTCGGCGGCGTCCAAAGCGATCCGGGCCACGGCTTCCTGTGCTTTGGACGACCCGAGATAGCCGAGGACCTCCGCGATCAGCACCCGCAGGGCCACATCGGAACTGCCCAGCGCGGTCAGAAGCGCCGGCTCGACGTCGGCCACGTTGAACACGGGGTTGCTCGTGAGGGCCAGGTCGCGCAGGACTTTGCCCGCCTCGTAGGCCAGCTGGACCCCGACTTCCGGTGTGATCGGCTTGGCGCCGACGGCGTGCGACACGGTGGCCACGGCGCGGTCGATCTCGCTCGGTCCGGCGCCGGCGGACAACTCGGTCAGGCGGTGATCGGCCCGCACCAGGGCCCGGACCAGGTCCACGCCGCCGGCTTTCGATACCAGGACGACCGGAGCGGAGGCGAAGCGGAACTCGCTGCGCAACATTCCGAGTCCGGCCGCGAGCTCGGGCTCGCGAATGTCGGAAGCAATGAAGAGCACATCGACGGCGGGCAGGTCTTTGCGGACGCGCTCCAAGCCGGGCAGCAACCCGGCCTCGATGACCACCTCATACCCCTGGGCACGGAGCACCCCGGCCACCGCGTTGGCGGACGCGGCATCCGGGTCCACGATCAGGGCCGCCCGGGCGCCCGCGTGCAGCGTCAGTGCTTCGGCGAGCACGGGCATCAGGTTCTGGTGGTTCAGGAACGTCTGCACGGGACGACCGCGTCCGAGCGTGAGCGCGGCGCGGATGCGCACCATGCGGTCCGGGAACGACAGGGCCTCCGCCAAGGGCAGGCGGCCGGCCGCGTCCGCCAGCAGACTGGCCGGACCGGCGGTGTTGTGCAGCGCTTCGACCATGCCGAGCGCGACGGCGGGGTCGCCGGAATCGACCGCCCGGGCCAGCGCCATCAGGCAGTAGTCGGCCCCGGCGGACTGGGCGAAGTACAAGGGCGGCGGGAAGTTCTCGGGTCGGGTGGGATCGGTCTGGCCGGGCGGGAGTTGGGCCTCGCGCCGTTCGTTGGCCGCGAGCCACAGGGCCAGGGCGGTCTTCAGTCCCGCGTTCAGCCGCAGCGCCTCCTCACAGCAGCGCATGCACATGATCTCGTTGAAGATCGGGGTCGGGACTTCGACGTTCTGGAGCAGATCGTCCCGCCAGTACCACACGTTGGCTGTGTCCAGCCGGGCGTCGGCGGCGAGGGACGGCTTGTCGGCGTAATAGTCCTCGGCGAGCGCGAGGAAGGCCTCGGCCGCCGACGTGGGCAATGGGCCCGCGGCGCGGGCCGCCAGGGCCTCCAGGGCCCGGGTGGCGTCCTGACGCCCCTTGGGCGAGGTCGCGGAATCCTCCTGAAGCCGCAGCAGGTATGGGACGGCCTGCGTGTAACCGATCTGCGCCAGGGCCTCCGTCAGGTGCTGCCGCGTCGTGTCGTCGTTCATCCGCAGCGCCATGACCAGCGGGTTCAGCGCGGGACGGTCGATCTGCGGCAGGCAACGCACGATTGGCCGCAGCAGCTCCTGTCTCCCGGGGTCGCGCAGGGTCTGCACGATGAACGGGATGGCGTATTCCCCCGACGCCTTGAGCGCCTCACAAGCGTTCTCGTAGCCGCGCGGCGGGCCGCCGAGGCGGGCAATGTTCTCTTTGATTCGCGTCGGGTCGGCCTTGATGGCGACCTCGCCGCGGTCGAGCACCCGCAACAGGGCGCGGGCCGATTCACCGACGGTGGGGTTGCCGGTGAGCTGGAGCAGAATGTCGCGGCGTTTCGGCGACCGATCGGTGAACTCCAGGATGGCCACGGGGTCCGGGTCGGCGTCCAGCAGCGCGCGGAAGTTGGCCTGGGCCACGTCGAAGCGCCCGATCTGGCAGAAGTAGAAGCCGTCGTCGGCTTCGTTCATCTGCTCGCGGCCGGTCGTCAGCCGCTGGGCCACCGCCTGGCCGTTCGGCCCGAGGGCGTTGGCCTCCATGTCCTGTTCGAAGAGCAGGACGGCCCCGCCGGCCGCCGTCCGCTGCACCGTGTGATCGGCCAGGAGCGCGACGCGGAAGGGCGAGGGCTCCAGGGCCAGCAGCTCGCCGAACGCGGCCTCCGCCCGGTCCGGGTTGCGGTCCAGGATGGCCTGCATGGCGTCGAACCACTTCTCCCACGCCTGGGCCGTGGTGCCTGTGATGAACCCCTCTGTTGTCGTTTGGGCGAGGACCGCGATCGACCCGACCAACAGCACTCCGAAGACGAGACCCGCGTACCGAACGGGTCCGGCGGTTGGATACATAGCTGCCTCCACTGGCACAACCGCCCGGGTTGCACCGCCGCAGGTTGGCTGAGAATCAGGCCGCGATTATAGCGCCACCGCGCGCGCTGTCAAACGAAGTGCAGGGTGCCCCCAAACCGAGAACGTCCCCCCGTCGTCAGGCGTCCCGGCCCCCCGGCCGGGTCGTCACGTGCCACTGAGTTGCACGGCGTCCGTCGCTGACTCGAAGACCCGGGTAATGCCGTCCCGCAGCCCCTCGATGGCGGCGATCAGGGCCACGATGATGAGACAAAGCAGGACCGCGTATTCCGGGGTCGTCGGACCGTCTTCTTCCACGAGCAGGCGCCTGAGCGCTGGTCGGATGTCGCGCATGATGCTGCTCTCCCGCTCTCCAAGCCGCGTCCCCAGAGTCGCGCCCGCCGCCCGGGCGGCTCCGCCCGGTCCTCCCGGTCACCGCGGCCCGAGCACGGCCTGCCGGAACCGAGTCGGTTCGGGTGACCGCGGCGTGCCGCGAGACAAACTGGGCGCTCTGCTGGAAGTGTACAAATCGTGAGCGGCGGACGACAAACGGAACCGCCCATTGTGACCGAATAGGCCTAATCGGGACCAGCCACGTCCTGTAAAGCCGGACGGCGCGGGTGTGACCACGGATTATGGCACCCGACAGCTACCGAGTGTGCAGACGGCCGTGCGCGATTCGGCGGCGCGCGGGGGGAGGGCGAGCCTTCCGGCGAGCCGCGGCTCGGCCGGAGCCTCGCCCTCCCATGTCGCACAACCACGAATACCCATTTAGTCGGTCAGGCGGATGTAGCCGACGGTGCGGTCAGTCCCGCCCCCGGCGGTTGGGGCCGTCTTGAACCCGACGGTGTTCGCACTGCAATAGATGTCCCACGCGGGGCAGGCCCAGGGGTCGGTGTTCGCCGGGTCGTCCGGCACCACGAACGCCGCCGTGCCCAGGCTGTATTGCAGGTAGGAGTCGGCCAGGAACACGTAGTCGCCGTCCGGCGTGGCGCACAGACTGCCGGCGAAACCCCGCAGGCCGTTGTTCTCGGTAGAGCCGTCGATGTACTGGTTCAACGCGGCCTTCGTGAAGCCGGGGCCCGGGACGGTCCCGACCGCGACCCGCTGGTCGCCGCCGCTGCTGTCATTCGCGTCGGCATCAGCGAAGAAGGCGAAGGTCGTGTCGCCGATGGCCACGTCGGCAATCCCCGCCGCGGCGGTCAGGGCCACCACCTTGTTGGACTTGAGATTGACGAGGAATGCCTGGGGGTAGGCCCGGTCATCCAGGGCGATCAGGTAGTCGCCGCTGACCTGCACCTGGACGCCGCTGATCCCGTTCGGCAGGGCGATCGCGATCGGATCGGCGGCCGGGGTGGTGAGATCGTAGACGTACAGCGCCGCCGGAGTGCCGGCCGCGGCGAAGGCCCGCTTCGTCGCCGCATCGACGGCCACCTGCTGGACCGCGAAGCCGCCGCTGACGCCCGGCGGGTTGTTCAGCGAGAGCACGGCCGGGGTGTCGCCGCTGACATCAATCACCTTCAGGACGCGCCCGTCGGTGACGGTGGTGGCGTCGCAGCGCACGATGCAGTAGTCGCCGTCGGCCTGGATGTGGCCGACATCGTTGGCCCCGGCGGGGATGTTCGCCAGGCGGATGTCCTCCGGCGCGAACACGGTCGGCGTCCCGCCCGCGTCCACGTTGAAAACCGCCACCTGGAAGTTGTTGTTGACCAGGAAGATTGTCCGCCCGCCGACGGCAAACCCCTTGCTGCGGTAGTTGCCCGTGTTGGGCACGGGGGTGCCGGCGGTGGGATTCGTGGACGGGACGATGTACGACACGCCGGTGACGACGCCGGTACCGAAGACGATCAGGTCGTCGCCGACGCGCAGACCGGCGTCGTGCCGGACCGCGATGTTGGTTTTGACGATGGTGAGCTCCGGCGTTTCGTTGCCGCCGTTGTTACCCCCGTTGTTGCCACCATTGTTGCCCCCGTTATTGCCGCCATTATCACCGCCGTTGTCGCCGCCGTTATCGGGCGGGGGGAACAGGTCGGGGAAGATGATGTGACAGCCGGTCGTCGGTGCCAGGAAGACCGGAACGGCGACCGCCAGAAGAAGTACCAAAGTCCAGTTCCGCATCGTGCCATCCTCTCAAACAAATGCCGTGGCGGACGTTGCACTCGAACGTCGCGCGCGTAGTCCGGCCGGTCGGGGCCCCGCGGGCTTCAGCTTGACCGGCTCGTTCAGTAACGCGACAATCAGGTCGGAAGCTCGCAAAGCCGATGCAGGTCTTGCGACGGGGGGTACTGGAGGTAAGCGGCGCTTGGCCTCGCGCAGCGACGTGACCCGGATCCTCAAGAGGGCCAGCGCGGGGGACGAGTCCGCCATAAACAGCCTGCTTCCAATGGTTTATGACGAACTGCGGGCGCTGGCCGAAAGTTATCTCCAGCGCGAGAACCCCGGCCACACGCTGCAAGCGACCGCCCTGGTTCACGAGGCGTACTTGCGCCTCGTGAAACAAGAGGACGTGGAGTGGCGGAACCGGGCCCATTTCTTCGCCCTCGCCGCCCAGGCCATCCGCCGCATCCTGGTCGACCACGCCCGCGGCCGCGGGCGGGCCAAGCGCGGCGGCGACCGCGAACGGGTCACGCTGGACGAGGACGTGGCGCTCACGTCCGACCGCGACGTGGACCTGATCGAACTGGATGCGGCCCTGGAGAAGCTTGCCCGCCTGCACGAGCGGCAGGCCCGCATCGTCGAGCTGCGCTTCTTCGGCGGGCTGACCCTGCGGGAGGCGGCGGAAGTGCTCGGGGTGTCGCCGCGGACGATCGACGGCGACTGGTCGATGGCCCGGGCTTGGCTGCGCCGCGAGCTGCGGCCGGATGACGCCCCATGACGCCGCAGCGCTACGAGCAGGTGCGCGCGCTTTTTCTGGCCGCGCGTGACATGCCCGGGTCTCAGCGGGGCGACTTTCTCAGCGCGCGGTGCGCCGGCGACGACGAGCTGCGCCGCGAAGTGGAATCGCTGCTGGGCAGCGCGGCCGCGGCGGACACGTTTCTGAGCGCGCCGGCGCTGGGAAGGGAGTTCAGACTGGAGGAGGTTGCTCCCCGGAGCGAATTGGCTTCCACGCTCGGCCGCGGCCGGCCCGTGTCGGCGGCGTCCGCCGTGCCGGAGCGCATCGGCTCCTATCGCATCCTTGACGTGATCGGTGAAGGGGGCATGGGGGTGGTGTATCGGGCGGAACAGGAAAACCCGCGGCGGATTGTGGCCCTCAAAGTCATCCGGCCCGGGGCGGAATCCGCCGAAGCCCTCCAGCGTTTCGAGCACGAAGGCCAGGTGCTCGCCTGGCTCCAACACGCGGGAATCGCCCAGGTCTACGAAACCGGCACGGCGGACCTCGGCGGCGCACGACGCCCTTTCTTCGTGATGGAGTACATCGAGGGGCAGTCGCTGTGCGAACATGCGGCGGCCGTGCGGCTGACGGTGCGGCAGCGCTTGGAACTGCTGGCGCGGCTGGCCGACGCGGTGCAGCACGCCCACCAGAAGGGCGTGGTCCACCGCGACCTCAAGCCGGCCAACATCCTGGTGGACCCGACCGGGCAGCCGAAGATCGTCGATTTCGGCGTGGCCCGCGTGACCGAGGCGGACCTGCGGCTCACCACGCTGCGGACCGACGCGGGGCGTCTGATCGGGACGCTGGCCTACATGAGCCCCGAGCAACTGGCCGGCGACCCGCGCGAGGTGGACACGCGGGCGGACGTGTACGCGCTGGGGGTCATCGCCTATGAGCTGCTGGCCGGCCACACGCCCATCGACGTCAGCGGGCGCAGCCTGCCCGACGCGGCCCGGGCCGTCGCGGAGCTGGAGCCCCCGCCGCTGCGCTCGCAAAACCGCGCCCTGCGCGGCGACGTGGAGACGATCGTGGGCAAGGCGATGGAAAAGGACAAGGGGCGGCGCTACCAGTCGGCGGCGGACCTGGCGGCGGACCTTCGCCGCTATCTCGCCGACCAACCGATCGCCGCCCGGCCCGCCACCGTGATCTACCAGTTCCGCAAGTTCGCCCGGCGGAACCGGGCGCTCGTGGCCGGGGCGGCCCTGACGCTGCTGGCGCTGCTGGGCGGTACCGCGGGGACGACGTTCGGCCTGCTGCGGGCCCGCGCGCAACAGGCCGCGGCGGAGGCGGAGCGAAATCGAGCGCTCGACGCCGAGGCCCTCGCCGCCCGCCGTTTTCAGGAGGCGGAAAGCGAGGCGGCGAAAGCCAAGGCGATCAACGCGTTCATTCGCGCGATGCTGTCGTCGGCGGACCCCGAACGCGAAGGGCGCGAAGTCCGCGTGGTGGATGTCCTGGAACGGGCCGCGCAAGACCTGGAACGTGAGCTCCGGAACCAACCGGAGATCGAAGCGGCCCTGCGGAACACGATCGGCGTCACCTATATGGGGTTGGGGTTGTACGCGGAGGCGGAACCGCACCTGCGGACGGCGCTCGGCCTGCGCGTGGACCTGCTCGGTCCGGACCACTCCGACACGCTCTCCTCGATGGCCAACCTCGGCCTGGTGCTGCTGGAGCTGCGGCGGCCCGACGACGGGCGGGCGCTGCTGGGCGAGGTACTGGCGACCCGGCGGCGCACGCTCGGCGCGGAACACCCCGAGACGGTCCTGGCGATGAGCAATCTCGCCCACGCGCTGCAACGGGCCGGGGAGGTGCGCGACGCGGAAGCCTTGTGGCGCGAAGCGTTGGACCTCCAGCGGCGAATCAGCCCGCCCGATGATCCGCAACGGGCCGTGCTGTTGAACAACCTGGCGCAGTTGCTGAAGCTGACGCGCCGCGCGGCCGCCGCCGAGCCCCTGCTGCGTGAGGCGCTGGCCATTCAGCGGGCGGCCCGCGGCGACGAACACCCGCACACGCTGGCGGCGATGGACAACCTGGCGATGACGCTGAAGGCATTGGATGAATCCGCCGAAGCGGAGACGCTGTTGCGGGAGGTCGTGGCCACTCGCCGCCGGACCTTGGGCGAGCACCCGGCCTTGTACGCGGCCCTCAGCAATCTGGCCCGCATCCTTCAAGACCAGGACCGGCTTGAAGAAGCGGAACCGCTGGCGCGGGAGGCCCTGGAGGGCTTCCGCCGCAGCGCCGGCCCGGACAGCCGCAAGACTCTCGTCGCGGAGAACAACCTCGCGTCGCTCCTGGTCGACCTGGGGCGGGCGCCCGACGCCGCGGCCCTCTACGTGGAACTGATCGACGCGGCCCGGCGGGTTCTGCCGGCGGATGACTTCACGCTCCAGATCTTCGCCCGCAACTACGGCCGTTGCCTGACGGCGCTGCGACGGTTCGAGGAAGCCGAGGCCCTGCTTGTGCCGAGCTACGACAGCCTGGTGCGGACCCTGGGGGCCCGCCATGAGCACACCCACAAGACGCTGACCTATGTCATCGAGCTGTACGCGGCGTGGGGGAAACCCGACGCCGCCGCGGCGTACCGCGCGCAGTTGAAGTAGCCCTCTTCCCAGGCGGACCCGCAGCAGCCCGGCGCGCCGGCGGCGCGGCGTTGGGTCGGGGGACCGACGCGCGGCGCGGACCCCGCGCGGGCGCTTGGGGCTCGTCCACGGCGGCCGGTGTGGCACCGGCCAATGGCCGGTGCGGGTCGGCCGGGGCGGAGCCCGGCCGCTCCGGGCGGGTTACACACCCGCTCAGAAGATGAAGTCGGTCGACAGGAACTTCGAGTGCCGGCCGGTGATGATCTCGGAAACGATCTTTTGGTTGGCGTCGTTGTCCTTGGCCGCCACGAGGCTGCGGATCGAGAACACGCGCAAGGCATCCGACACCGACAGTGTGCCCTCCGCCGAGTCCTTACGCCCGGTGAACGGGAACGTGTCGGGCCCCCGCTGGCACTGGCTGTTGATGTTCACCCGGCACACCTGGTTCACCAGCGTGTCGATCAGCCGGCTGAGCCGCCGCGGATCGCCGCCGAACAACGCCGCCTGCTGGCCGACCGGCGACCGCACGATCCAGTCGATGACCTCCTGCTCGTCGTCGTAGGGCACGATGGGGACGACCGGGCCGAACTGCTCGACTTGGCAGATGCGCAGGTCCGGCTTAGCGGGGTAGAGCACCGCGGGGTAGTACAGGGTATGGTCGATGACGCCGCCGCCGGGGTTGAGAACGCGGGCGCCGCCGCCGACCGCCTCCTCGACCAGCTCCTTCAGCCATTGGGGCTTGTTCTCCTCCGGCAGCGGGGTGATCTGCACACCCTCTTCCCACGGCATGCCCACGGGGAGCTGCCCCACCGCGTCGGCCAGGCGGGCGGCGAAGGTCTCGGCGATGCCGCGGTGGGCAAAGATGATCTTGATCGCCGTGCAACGCTGCCCGTTGTACGACAGCGCCCCGAGGGTGCATTCCTTGACCGCCAGGTCGAGGTCGGCGTGGGGCAGAATGACGGCGGGGTTCTTGGCCTCGAGGCCGAGCACGCACCGCAGGCGGTTCGGCCGGGGGTGCTGGTGCTTGAGGATCGACGCGACGCGGGCCGAGCCGATGAACGCCAGCACGTCCACGTCGCCGCTCTGCATCAGCGGCCCGACGACGGCCGGCCCCTCGCCGTACACCGTGTTCACCACGCCCGGCGGGAATGACTCGGCAAACGCCTGTAGCAGTGGCGCGTGAAGCAGGACGCCGTGCTTGGGCGGCTTGAAGATCACCGTGTTGCCCATGATGAGGGCGGGGATGAGCGTGGTGTAGGTCTCGTTGAGCGGGTAGTTAAACGGGCCCATGCACAGGACGACGCCGAGCGGGCTGCGGCGGATTTGGGCGATGAAGCCCTGCTCGACGGCGAAGCGGGAGCTGATGCGGTCGAGCTCCTTGAGGGCCTGGATCGTGTCGCGGATGTAGACGACGGTGCGGTCGAACTCCTTGCGGGCGTCGGGCAGCGTCTTGCCGATTTCCCACATCAGCAGGCGGACGACCTCGTCGCGCACCGCTTCCATGCGCGGGATGAACGCCTGGAGGTGGCGGATGCGGTCGGCGACGGACATCGCCGGCCACGGGCCGCGGCCGTGGTCGTAGGCCCGTCGGGCGGCGGCGAGCGCTTCCAGTGCCCGGTCCGAGGTCATCCGCGGGTAATGGCCAAGGGGGTATGGTGCCGCTCCGTCGGGCCCGTGGAGGCACACGGGCGACAGAACCTCCTCGCACGGGCCGTCCCAGGCATGCACGTGTCCGTCCAGCAGGTAGCGGGCGCCGTGCACGTAGTATGCAACGCGCGCCTCGGCGGGGATGGCGTCGAACGACCTGGGGAATACGTCGGCGGGCTTGCTGACGCGCGTGGACATGGTTACCTCCATGTGGCTGGCCGCTCATTGTACACGAGGGTGGAGGACGCTCGTGTGCCACTGCTCTTGAGCTGCCGGGAGGGTGAGACTCCGGCCGGGAGGGCGAGGCTCCGGCCGAGCCGTTGCATCGGCCGCGTGCGCGCGCGGCGCAGCGGGAGGGCGAGGCTCCTGCCGAGCCGTTGCATCGGCCGCGTGTGCGCGCGGCTCAGCGGGAGGGCGAGGCTTCTGCCGAGCCGTTGCATCGGCCGCGTGTGCGCGCGGCTCAGCGGGAGCTTCGCCCTCCCATGGTGCCATCACCACTCGATAGGGAACACCTCTCCGCGGTGGGGCCAGTCCTCGGCCCGCGCCACCAGTTCGTGGCGGACCGGATTGTGGTAGGCATAGTCGAGCTTGGCAGCGTACGCGGCACGCGAGCGTATACGCGTATCCCAGTAATCCGGTTGCCAACGAAAACCTGGCGCGCGGGACGCCTTCGTGACCTGCGATTTCCAGAAACGCACCCAGTGCCCAAGGTCCAGCTCCGGTTCTCCCGGCACCACGAACAGATGGACGTGATCGGGCATGATTATGTACGGCCCGACACGCCAAGCCGTCGCGGCTTGCCACACATGCCTCAGGGTCTCGTGGCAGTAGTTGTTCGCCAAGCAGGGCACACGGCCGCGGGTGCAGATCGTCAAGAACACGACCACGGGCACGTTGGGCGCGGGCCGGAGCCCATGCACCGGGTGACGACGTTGAGGCGGGTCACCGGTCATTGTTGTGTACCACCGCGGTTTCGTGACGCCCGCGGCTCGGCGGGAGCCTCGCCCTCCCAAGCCCGCGGCTCGGCGGGAGCCTCGCCCTCCCAAGCCCGCGGCTCAGCGGGAGCTTCGCCCTCCCACTACACGACCGGGTTCGGCGGCTCCTGGCCGCGGAGGACCGCGATGACGTTCTCGGCGACCATTTGCGACATCTTCTGCCGCGTCGCCGTCGCGGCACTACCGAGGTGCGGCAGAAGGACGACGTTCGGCAGGTCGGTCAGGCCGGGGGTAAGCCGCGGCTCGTGTTCGTAGACATCGAGCCCCGCCGCCGCGATGCGCCGGGCGCGCAGGGCTTCGACCAGGGCCGCCTCGTCGATGATCGGTCCGCGGGCCGTGTTGATGAGGATTGCCGTCGGCTTCATGGACTTGAGCTCGGCGGCACCGATCAGGTGGCGTGACTCCGGCGTCAGGGGGACGTGCAGCGAAACGACGTCCGACGCGGCCAGCAGTTGCGGCAGCTCGGCCCTCTGTGCGCCGAGTTTGGCTTCCAGCTCGCGGTTGGGCCGGGAGTCGGTGTACAGCACGCGCATACCGAAGCCCTGGCTGCGCAGGGCCACCGCGGTGCCGATCCGCCCGGCCCCGACAATGCCCAGCGTGGAGCCGGTGAGTTGCAGGCCGAGCAGTTGCAGCGGGGTCCACCCGGTCCAGCGGCCGCCGCGCACGAGTTGGTCGCCCTCGACGACGCGCCGGGCGGCGGACAGGATCAACGCCCACGCGAGGTCCGCCGTCGCGTCCGTCAGGACGCCGGGGGTGTTGGTGACCCGCACCCCGTGCTGCCGGCACGCTTCGAGGTCCACGTTGTCGAAGCCGACGGCGAAGTTGGCGACGACCTTGAGCGTGGGGCTGGCGGCCCGCAACAGGTCGGCATCCACCTTCTCGCTGAGCATCGTGACCAAACCGGCGGCGCCGGGTACGCGGCGGAGCAACTCGTCGCGGCCGGGCGGGTCGTCCTGGTCCATCAGGTCCACGTGGAGCCCGGCTTGCTGAAGCATCTCGATGGCGGGCGGGGGGACGCGGCGGGTTATCACGATCCGCGGTTGCATCGGTGATCGTCCTCCAATGAGGATTACGCGGATGGATCATAGAGCAGGGCCGGGGCGCGACACCAGCGCCGCTGGCCCCCGCCGCAGCAGAGATGGAACTGCGGCGGCAATCTGCCGGCAAAGGGGCCGGTACTCGCGATTGCTGCGACCCTCCCCCAACCCCTCCCTGAGAGGGAGGGGAGTTGCAGGATAGGCGCTACTGTCGTGCCGCGATGAAACTTGGACGTATCCAACCCGAGCCGCGACCGTGAGGGAGCGGTTGTCCGTGAAACGAGCAACCTCCGCTCGCTCACGGTCGCGGGTCGGCACGTCCACCTTATTGTGAGGCACTGCACTACTTCGTCTTGAAGTAGATCTGGATCGTCTCGCTCTTGTCGGCGGAGATCGTGAAGACCAGGAGGTACTCGACGCCGGGGACGAACGCGACCTTCTCGACCTCCTTGTCCTTCTTGTCGAGGATTTTGAACTGGGGGCCGAGGTGGCCGAGATCGTAATCGACGCCGGGCTTCATGTTCTGCTCGGGGTCGTTGGTGTCGCGGGGGAAGATCTTGTAGTCGGCCAGGTCGGAGAAGTCGGCCTCGAACTTCTGGTGGACGGCCATCATGACCGACTTGATGAAGCCGAACTTCTTCGGCTCGATGATTTCGTAGCGGAACGTCGGCGAGCCGGTGACCTCTTCCTTGATCGTAAAGGGCGAGTAGCCGGCCAGGCCCTTCTTGAGCGTGTTCTGCTTGGCCTGTTCGCCGTCGAGGTACACGCGCAGGTTGGTGTCCTTGCGCGCCAAGTTCTTGCCGATTGAGAAGCCCGTGTGCCCGGCGCTGCTGCCGCTACACCCGGCCAGGAACGTCACGCCCGCCAATACCCCCGCCGCCGCCATGAGTCTGGTCAACATTGGTTTATCCTTTCCGCTGACTGGCCCAACGATGCCCGTTGGGGACAGCAACCGTGGCGGCCCCGGCCCGCCGGGGGTTACCGCGCCACACCGGGGGGCCAGTGTAACGTCGCGGGGGGTTGGGACAACCCCGGTCCGCGCGGCGCGCCGGCGGCCTCGGTCTTGCCCGGCGCCGGGCGTCCCGCCACGCGCGTGGCGGGGTCTGTCGGCGGCAGGAAGATGGGGCGGGCGCCGGGCGTGGACCCGGAGGACACGGAATGCGAAGTGCGGACGCGGACGGGGAGCTGCTGCGGGCCCTGCTCGACGAGGCGTTCGACCGGAAGTCGTGGCACGGGGCGAACCTGCGCGGATGTTTGCGCGGGCTCACGGCGACCCAGGCCGCTTGGCGACCGGCGCCGGGCAAACACTCGATCGCCGAGATCGCCGTCCACTGCGCGTATTGGAAGTACAGCGTCCGGCGGCGGCTGCGGGGCGAGAAACGGGGCTCGTTCGCGCTGAAGGGCAGCAACTGGTTCGACCTGGGCCGGCCGCTGAGCGAAGCCGCGTGGCGACAAGGCCTCCGGCTGTTGCTCCGCGAACACGACGCCCTGCGGGCCGCCGTCGCCGAGCTCACCGCAGCCCAGCTCGCCGGCCGGCCGCGCGACAGCCAGGATTCGACCGCGATGCTGGTCCGCGGCGTGGCGCTGCACGACGTCTACCATGCGGGGCAGATCCAGCTCATCAAGGGGCAGCACCGCGGGCGGGACGCTTGAACGACGGGCACGCGGCGTATGACGGGCGGTTGGCTCATTCTGCACGGCGGCGCGTTGGGGGACCTGGTGCTGACGATCCAGCTTGCGCTGCGGCTGCCGGGCGTCGACGAGCACGGTCTGCACGTTCTCTCACGCGTGAACCCGGGCGATCTCTCGTTGTGCCGGCCGCGCATCACGCGGCAGTCGTCGGAGGGGCTCGGGCTGCACTGGCTGTTCTCCGATGCGGACGGCCCGCCGCCGGCGCCGCTCGCGGAGCAGGTGCGCGGCCGGCGCGTGCTCAGCGCCCTCGGCGGCACGCACACCCTCGCTCATCAGCGGCTGTTGGAGATGAGGCCGGCGGCGTTGTACGGTCTCGACACGCGGCCGGCGCCCGGCGTCGAGCGGCACATCACCGAGCAGTGGCAATCGCAGCTTGAACGGCAGGGGCTCCTGATTCCCAAGTGTATTCACCAGCGCCCCGCGCAGCGCGGTCTCGGCGTCCCCAAGACCGTCCGCGCTCGCGGGCGGGCGCTGCTGGCCGCATGTGCTGCCGCGAGCGGCGGCAGGGCCCGGCCCCCGGACCCGGGAGCCCGGACGCCGGTCGTCCTGATCCATCCCGGCAGCGGCGGCCGGCGGAAGTGCTGGCCGCTGGATCGGTTCATCGCCCTGGGGCGCAAGCTGCGTGAACAACGTTCCGCGGAGGTTGTGTTCCTGCTGGGACCAGTCGAGTTGGAGACGTGGCCTGACGCTGACGTGGCCGGTATCGCCCACGAGTTTGCGACTCTCCGCGCTCCGTCGCCGGACGATCTCGTGGTGCTGTTGTCCGCCGTGGACGTGTTCGTCGGCAACGACGCGGGGCCGACGCACCTGGCCGCGCTGCTGGGGACAGCGACGGTCGCGGTGTTCGGGGCCACATCGGCGGCAGTTTGGCGGCCGCTGGGGAGGGCGGTGACAGTGGTGGCCGGCGAACCATCAAGCGGGGCGGACGGCCCTTGGCCACCCGGGTTGGCGGTGGCGTCTGCGGCGGGAGACCTCTTGTAACTGTCTTGCTCAAAATGTGTTAGTGCTCATCGGGCGGACCGGTGTTGACGCAGCCAGCGTCCGATAGGCCGCAGTTCCATCGCTGATTTGAGTGGTTTGAAATTCGCATTGACATGATGATCCGCAGGCAGCATAATCACCAATGGAGGAGTTTGGTCTGCGGTCCCTCGTCGCATAGGAGCAGGCGCGAGCGTGAGGGTGCGACCCGGCGCGCTGAATCTGCACCTTCGAACCGGGTGTGCCGCTAACCTAGCCTGCGTGGAACACTCTGACGACTGGGCGCACAGGATGGAACAGCCAAGTACCGGGGCGTTGCACGGCGAGGCACGGGGCCGCGCCGGCGCGTGCCCGGAGTTGTGGGTTCTTCGTGAGGAGGAGAACATGCGGAAAGTCCTAGCGTTTGCGTTGATCGGGCTCATCGCGGCTCCGGTCTTCGCGCAAGGTTCGGTCGTGGTGCCTAACGCGTATGCCAACGTGATGGGCACCCAGGGTCTCAACACGCCGCTGCGCGAGTTCACGCGCACCTTCGTGGAGCTGCTGCCCGCGAGCCAGCTCGGCACGGTTCCGGTGGGCGCCCAGATCACGGGCATCCAGTTCCGGATTTGGAGCGGCTCCACCGCCCCGTGGCCCTCGGTCAATGCTCCGTGGAACAACTACGACATCTACATGGGCAAGGCCGCGGTGAGCAGCCTGGGCGCGACGATCGCCGACAACTACGTCGCCGGCACGCGGACCGCCGTTCGGACGGGCCCGATGACGATCCCGGCCAACTCGTTCGGGATCGGGTCGCCCACCAACCCGTTCGGGTACATGATGTCGTTCGCCACACCGTACACCTACACCGGTGGCGACCTGGTGCTCGAGATCACGCACGACGGCAACACGGCGGCCACGTCGCAGTACTGCGACCA
The DNA here is from genome assembly GCA_964462635.1 of uncultured Planctomycetales bacterium. GTDB lineage: Bacteria > Planctomycetota > Phycisphaerae > UBA1845 > Fen-1342 > JBFMAI01. The sequence continues at coordinate 2,223 of CAYWYJ010000020.1, read as the reverse complement.
CCCCGTGGGCTGGATGCCGGGCAGCAATCTGGCCGGCTACAACACCACCTACAACGCGACGACGCTCGCGTACTTCTACGACGCTCCGCTCGTCACCCAGGTTACCTGGGTGCCCGAGCCGGCGTCCCTGCTGGTGTTGGTGCTGGGCCTGGCGCTGCGGCGTCGTTAGGCGAAGCAGCGGCCTGGTGATTTCTCACCAGTGGAGTTAGAGCCTCAGGCAACGGCGGTCTTCGGGCCGCCGTTGCTCTTTGTGCTGCCAGCGATCGAGTTCTTCCCGGGGCGACAAGATTCTCTGGCGGCCCACGGCCGGTACGGGGCCCGGCCGCTACGGCGGGGCGCTTGTAGTGCGTCAGAGCAAGTGAGGCAGTCGGGCCGTTGGAGATAAGGACGGTTTTGGGGCATGGCCGGGGGGGACCATCGCCCCGAGGTTCCCCCTCGGGCTCCCCCTCCGTCCCTATCCAGCGTTTGGGCTGCTGTCGTGGTGACGGCACAGCGGCACGGTCGCCGGAGGAGTCGTGATGAGCAAGTCCAACGCCATCCGAACAAACGCAGGCCGTCTCAACCAGACGAGCCCCCAGCCGGCCGGGGTGTCCGAGGCCGAGCACCTGGCCGGCCACGGCCGGCCCCGCCGCCAGCCGTCGCCGGCCTGACGCAGCTTGCGGATGATCTCTTCGGGGCTGTGACGTTTGCGTTTCATCGAGAGTCACCTCCCCCGGCCGCGGCGACGCCGCGGCCGGGCCAAGGACTCTCATAGCGCCTGGACCAGATTTTGGGGAGCAGGCCACGCCCCGAAGGCCGCGCTGAGGGCTTAGTGCGGCGAACCAAGGGTTCTTGGCGCGCGGCTTGCCGCCCGGCGCCCCGGCGGGTGACCGTGCGGGGGCCATGTCACCCGCGACCGCGTTCGACTCGGCGGCCATCGCAGCGGCCCTGCGCCGCCACTGGGGCTTTGACCGGCTACGCCCCGTGCAAGCCGAGGCGATCGAAGCCGGCTTGGGCCAACGGGATTCGCTGGTCGTCCTGCCGACCGGCGGCGGCAAGTCGCTGTGCTACCAGCTTCCCGCCGTCGTCGCCGGCCGCACGGACGTTGTCATCTCCCCGCTGATCTCGCTGATGAAGGACCAGGTGGACGGCGTGCGGGCCTGCGGGTATCCGGCGGCGGCCCTGCACACCGGCGTGCCACCGGCCGAACAGCGGCAGATCGAGCGCGAAGCGCTGGGGAACAAGCAGGCGCCGGACGAGCTGATTCGCCTGGTCATGGCCCACGTGGAAGCGACGCACGCCGCGGGGTTGGACGAGGCGCCCGGGGAGGGGCCTTCGTACCCATGAACGGTACCGCGCGGGACCACGCCGACGCTTCGCCGCCGATCGAACGGCCCCCGCGTCCCGTGCCGCGGGGCTACGTGCTGTTCAAGAGCGTGATTGACCGGCTGGTCGCGTTGGCCTTCCTGCTGGGGCTGTGGCCACTGTTGGTCTTCATCGCGATCCGCGTCCGCCGGAGTTCGCCGGGGCCGGCGCTATTCCGCCAGCAGCGGGTGGGCCTGCACGGTCGCCCCTTCACGCTGCTGAAGTTCCGCACCATGCGGGCGGATGCGGACCCCTACGGCGATTCGCCGCAGACCGCCGGCGATCCCCGGATCACGCCGGTCGGCCGCCGGCTCCGGGAGACGAGCCTGGACGAGCTGCCGCAGCTTATCAACGTGCTGCGGGGGGAGATGTCGCTGATCGGCCCCCGGCCGCTGTATCTCCAGCAGATGGCGGAGTGGAACGAGCGGCAACGGCGCCGGCTGCTCGTGAAGCCGGGACTCACCGGCCTGGCCCAGACGCGCGGACGGGCCAGCCTAACCATCGAGGAGAAGCTCGAACTCGATGTCCGATATGTCGAGACCATCGGGCCGTGGACCGATCTGCGGATCGTCTGGGACACGGTCCGCGGGCTCTGGCACCGCGGCGGTATCTACGAAGTGCGCTACTCGCGTGAGCGCGAACGGCGAAGCCAGGTTCCCCCCGGGGGGCCCTCCCAACCGCAAACGTGAATCTGTTGGCGCCGGCCCGCGGGGCGACCACGAGCGCCGCGGTCAGAGGCTTGGTCCCGACCGCCGCCTCAGTCCCTCAATCCCCTCATCCCTCAATCCCTCTCCCCCGTTTCCTGTCCCCCGCGCCCTTGCCCCATTTTCCTGCTCCCCGTCCCCGGGGGCGCCCCGCAGCGGCCGGCGCGGGCCAATG
>CAYWYJ010000019.1:2630-42429 GCA_964462635.1 uncultured Planctomycetales bacterium | reverse complement strand
CGACGACCAGAAACCGTCCTCATCGCCAAGGGGCCGACTGTCTCACTTGCTGTGACGCACTACATGTTTAGTGGCCGGGGTAATATGACCGAGTCGCCGAGGCCATGCAGCGCCACGCGGACCGGGAAGACGTAATCTTCTACCCCAGTCACCTGAACTGGGTGATCTTGGCCCAGGCCGTCGTCAACACGCTGTCGCCCTAACGGCTCGTCAGAAGTCGGACGAACGGGTTGATGTCGCCGAAGTCCACCAGGCCGTCTCCGTTGATGTCGCCGGTCAGCCGGTGGCAGTTCGGGTACGCGGCCCCGTAACCGGCGGGGTTCGTGAGGGCCAGGACGAACGGGTTGATGTCGCCGAAATCCACCGCGCCGTCGCAGTTGAGGTCGCCCTCGCGGTAGGCCCGCTGGCAAGCCACGCGCAGCTCCGGGGTCTGGCCGCCCGGCGCCGCGCCCAGGTACGAGACACAGGGCGTGTGAGCGCCCTCGGTCAGAGCCAGGCTCGTTCCCGCGGCCAGCGGGGTGCCGGTGTTCGCATCGAGCACCACCTCGGTCCACTCGCCGCCCTGGCGGCTCAGGTAAGCCACCTCGTGCGTGCCTTGCTTGTGATACGCCATGTGCACGTCACGGCCGGCGTCCGCCACCGCGGACAGTTGCACGCTTCCCGACGCGACCGCCACGGTGGGCTCCACTTGCCACTCGCGGCCATCATGCCGGGCAATCGTGGCTTGATTCAGCCGGTTCACGTACACGACGACCGGGTCGTCGTTCCCGTCGATCGCCACCGCGCACGAGGTGAATGTGTCCGCGGAGGTGTCGCCGGCGATGACCTCCGTGCGCCAGCCGCCGGGTCGCCGCTTGGCGTAGTGGATCGACTGCTGGTCCGTCCACGCGAGGTGCGGCCGGCCAAAGCCGTCGAGCGCCAGCGCCGGCCACGGCACGCCGCTCAGCGGCGCGACCACCTCGCCGGTCCAGCCGCCGCCGTCGCGGACGGCGTAGACGATCGCCAGCGTGTCGTAGTTGACGTAAACGACGTGGACGCGACCCGCGAAGTCGATCGCCATCCGAGAGAAGTCCCCGTCGTCGCCGGGGCCGCCCAGTTCGGGGACCGGCTCGACGGTCCACGTATTCGCGGCTATTCGCGCGGCGAAGAAGAGCCCCTTGGCGACGTTGTCGTAGAAGACCATCTGAAACTGCCGGCTGACCTCGTTGTAGGCCAGGCTCGTGTACTGGTTGTCAACGGCCGCCTGAGCGACCAACTCGGTTCCCACCGTCGTGCCGTCGAAGTAACTGAAGAGGACTCGACCGCTGGCGAAGTCCCCGTGGCTGGCCGCCCACGACAGGCCGCCGGCATCCAGCACCAGGTCCGAGTAGGCCCCGCCCTGTCCCAGCGACGACACCGTGGTGACGGGCTGGCCGACAATCAGCGTCTTCTCGGCGACGGCCTGGTGCCCCCAGCGGTCCGACGTGATCAGCTTGGCCGTGTGCACGCCGGCGGGCAGCACGGCGTCCTCCAGGACCGCCTCCACGTTCCCGAGCAGCCCGTCCACTTCCCACCGGGTCGAGAAGTACTCGTTCGGGTCGTCGTGCGTGGACGGCGTGCCGTCCAGCAACAGCGGCGCGGCGTAGAGCCGCCGCTCCACCGCGGGCCCCACGTAGATCGAGTGCGGCTGCCGCCCCATGTCCGGATCGGGTCCGACTTGCAGCAAGCCCGTGTAGTTTGCCGGACCAAAGGGATACTGGATCTGGACGAGGTAGCCTTGGTCGGACGCGGCATCCGGCACGACCATCACCTGCGCCATGATCTGTTGCGGGTCGAAACCGAGCACCTGCACCTGCATCTCGTGTGGGAACGCGGCGAGCACGTGGACCGTGAGGGCCTGGTCGAGCATCAGCTCCGTGCCGGCCCCGCTCGTGACCCGGACCATCGCGGGCTGACCGGTGCGGGCGTACGGCGGCTGGGCTTTGGTCGGATCCAGGGAGCAGACCACGTCCGCCGTCCGGGCCTCCGCCTTGTCGTGCTCCGTCAGGGTGGGCGGGTCGTTCGCGGTGCTTTGTCTCTTGCCGTCCGCCATCACGTCGTCGTTGAAGGTGCGGAGATCGCAGGTGTGGTCGAGGCCGATGGCGTGCCCGAGCTCGTGCTTCATGATGCGCTCGCGGTTCCATTTCTGGTCCTTGACCGCGGGCGGGTCATTCGGCTGTTCCCACCCTTTCCCGTTGCCGTCGTCGTCGATGTTGACGTCCATGTGGTCGGTGATCCGCTGCCCCCCCTTGCCGTCGTCCTTGCCGCGCGTCTTGGTCTGCGTGCAGTCCCCGAGTTTGCCGGTCAACGGCCGCTGGCGCACGTTGATGTCCGCCTTCTCTCCGGGCGCGGCGTTCACGAACTTCCAGCCGACACCGGCGTTGTTCCAGTTCTGCATGGCCGCCGCGAGGTCGTCCTTGAAGTCCTGCGGGGCGTTGGGGTCGACCCACACCTTCAGCTCGCGCTTGGGATTGCCGTTGGCGTCGCGCCATTTCACCTCCGGCTTGAACTTGGTGGTGTTGGTGGCCTTCCAGATGTCCGCCGGGGCTGGTTGAGTGCCGACCCCCAGCAGTGCGAGCACAGCGAGTACAAGATGGAAGCGGTGTGGTGACATGGGCAACGTCCTCAATGAAGTGCCGATGCGTCTTCGGCCCTCCCCGGCACGGAACACCCAGCCCCCGGTGCGTTGTATCGGGGCAGGCACGCGGCGCCCGACGGGACGGCGGCGCCTTCCAGCCCGGGAGCAGCCGACCGAACCCGCCGCACAACCGATGCCGCCCAGCCCCGCATTGGCGGGCGGGGTTCTGACGGGTGCTCCGACACCCACCGCAGTATACGCCGGCCCGCGCCGCTCATGCAACGAAAAACCGGTCCGTCCTCACCAAACTGCCGAGCGTAAGCGGCGAGGTGGCCTTTGGGGGGCCACGCCGTAAAATGCCGGTCCCGGTGCCCAAGGCGACCGGCGGTACCCAAGCGGAGGCGGCATGACACGACGTGAGCAGCGCTGGCCCCTGTGGAAGATCGCGGCGGCGACCGGCGGCTGTGTGGCGGCCGGGATTGTGCTGGTATGGCTCTCCCGCCTGGCCGAGCGGGCGGCCGCGCCGCCGACCACCGGTCCCGCGACCCCCGTACCCGCGATCACGTTTCCCGCACTCCTCCTGATGCTGGCGTTGATGGCCGGTATCCTCACGGTCCTCGGACTGGTCTGGCTTGGCGTTCGAATCCGCGAGGCCCTCAAGCCGCCGTGGGAGCGCGGCGGTCACAAACGACGCCATTAGCCCGTGCCGGCCGTTGCACGCAAGGTAGCCGTATGTCCGAACCGATTCGTTTCTACAGCACCAATCGCCACACTCCCGACGTGGGGCTGGCCGAGGCCCTGCTGACCGGACAAGCCCCGGACCGCGGCCTGTACCTGCCGCGCTCCTATCCGCCGCTCAGCCCGGCGGAACTGGCCGCGCTGCGCGGCCGCCCCTACGCCGAAGTGGCGCTGGCGGTGCTGCGGAAGTACACGGTCGGCGTGTTCGATGAAGCCGACTTGCAGGCTTTGTGCCAGGACGCGTACGACTTCGAGGTGCCGCTCGAACGGGTGACCGGCCGCCGATACCTGCTGCGGCTGGACCGCGGGCCGACGGCCTCCTTCAAGGACTTCGCCGCGCGCATGATGGCCCGTTGGATGGGCGTGCTCATCCGCCGGCGCGGCGGCCGGCTCGTGATCCTCACCGCGACCTCCGGCGACACGGGCAGCGCGGTCGCGCACGCCTACCACGGCGTCCCGAGCGTGCGCGTCGTGGTGCTCTTCCCCCCGGCCGAGGTCTCCGACCGGCAACGCAAACAGATGACCACGCTCGGCGGCAACGTGACGGTCATCGGGGTCGACGGGCAGTTCGACGATTGCCAGGCGCTGGTGAAGCAGGCGTTTGCCGACCCGGAGTTGCGGCACCTGGGGCTGACTTCGGCCAACTCGATCAACATCGGCCGATTGCTGCCGCAGTGCGTCTACTACGTGTACGCCTACGTGAGCCTGGCGGACTTCGACTCCGGGCCGGCCCGGAACGCCGCCGCCCCGGGGCCCATCACCGTCTGCGTCCCCTCGGGGAACTTCGGGAACATGATGGGGGCGGAGATCGCCCGGCGGATGGGCCTGCCGGTCCGGCGACTGCTCGTGGCGACCAACGCCAACGACGAGTTCCCCACGTTCCTGCACACCGGTCGCTACCAGAAGATCGCTCCCTCGCGCGTCTGTATCTCCAACGCCATGAACGTCGGCCACCCGTCCAACCTGGCCCGCCTGGTGGACGTCTACGGCGGCTGGATGGATGAGACCGGCGCCGTGCGGCAGATGCCCGACCTGGCGGCCATGCGCCGCAACCTGTTCGCGGTCAGCATCTCCGACGACCGCACCCGGGCGACGATCCGCGCCGCGCACGAGCGTCACGGCGTCATGTTGGAGCCGCACGGCGCGGTCGGCTGGGCGGCCCTGGAGGACTACTTGGCCGGCGATTCGGACGCGGAGCGGGACCCGGCGGTGTCGGTGGAGACCGCGCACCCCGCGAAGTTCCCCGAGGAGATCGAAGCGACCCTGGGCGTCACGCCTCCCGTGCCGCCGAGCCTGGCGGGGCTGGAGCAGCGAGCGGAGTCGTACGAGACGATGGCGGCGGAATACGAGGCGCTGCGTACGTTCCTGCTGGACCGGCTTGGCCCAGGAGGTTGAGGACGTGTGCGTACACCACAGTACGCACGTTCATGCAGTTCTCTGCGGCAAGTATCACGCACTTCGTTCGGATGCCCGAGTCGGGGCAAGGATTCTCAAGAGCGCCTGTCAGAACCCCGCACGCCAGTGCGGGGCCGCGCGGCCCACCACTTGCGTGGCGGGTTCTGTTAGCAACTGCAACGCGCCCTGGGGAGAGGGCGATCCCGGCGCGCCGGGACCGCCGAGCCGCAACTCGCCGGAAGACGCGCTTGCTCGTGGCCCGTGGTCGTGAATGCTCGCCCAGCCGGGGCGTCGCACTGGCGGAGACCTACTCGCGGTCGGCCCCGTTGGACTGCCACGCAACGCGTGGGGCGTCGCCCCACAGGCCGTCAAGGTCGTAGTAGGCCCGGTGCTCCTCGTCGAACAGGTGGACCACCACGTCCACATAGTCGGCCAACAGCCACGACGTGCCCCCGCTGGCTTCGCGGCTGAAGGCCACCCGCCCGAGTTGGGTTGCGTGCTCATCAATGCGGTCGAGCGTGGCGTGCATCTGGCGACCGGACGTGCCCGTGCCGATGACGAAGTAGTCCGCCAGGTTGCTCAGGCCCCGCAGGTCGAGGACGGCGACCCCCTCCGTCTTCTGTTCGTCCGCGATGCGCGCCACCCCGATGGCGAACTCACGGGCCTCATCCACCAGCTTCTTGCGGCCCCGCGGCGTGCTCCGGGTCCGGCGTTGCGTCGCACTCATACCCGGCATTCTAACGGCCCGGCGGGGATGACCGCCAAGGTGCAAGGGCCGGCAGCGCGGTCGTTGGCACTCCCGCGAAAGAGTAGGGTGCGTCGCCTCCGGCGGCAGGGCCCCGCGGGCGAGCCCCCGGAAGGCGACGGATGACGGTGGGGGCGTGACCAGATTCTGTGGCGCCAGCCGGAAGCCAACCGGGGCGGCCATTGGAGAGCCCAGCGGGCGAGTGAGTGTGGCCCCGGGCGCAAGCGCGGGGAGCCGCGAGGCGTTATTCACCCCGGAGCCGTGACCCCGGGCTCGCGCCCGGGGCTACATTCAGTCGCCCCTCCGGGGCTCCCCTGCGGGGGGCACGCCGTGGCCCCAGGCTCGCGCCCGGGGCTACATTCAGTCGCCCCTCCGGGGCTACCCACGGGCCCGCGGGGCCACCCACCTACCTTACGGGGCTACCCACGTACCTACGGGGCTACCCACGGGCCGGTTGGTGGCGGGACACGCTCGCTTGTGTCCACGTGCATACTCGGTGGTTGTCGCTTGCCACAATCCGTGGTCACGCCCTTCATGGTGGCAACACTTGGGAGCGCCTTGACGCCGGCCCATTGGGGTGATATCGTGAAGGGCTCGCGTCAGGGCGGGCAGCCCCGGGCGCGGCCGGGCCCAGCGGCCCACGAGGATGTCATGGCGCGCAAGTGCTTTTTTACCGGCAAGAAGACGATCGCCGGCCGCTCGATCTCCCGGCGCGGGAAGGCCAAGTACCTGGGGGGCGTCGGTCGCAAGGTCACCGGCATCAGCAAGCGGAAGTTCAAGCCGAACATCCAGAAGGTGCGGGCCGTCGTCGACGGGCGCGTCATGCGGATACGCGTGAGCGCCAAGGCGATCCGCATGGGGTACATCGTCAAGCCGCCGAAACGCGAATACCAACCCGCCCCGGCGCCGGAACCGACGGAAACCGCCTAGCTCCTACTAGCAGAGCACGCCACGCGAATGGCGGCACGCTTGACCCCGCACTGGCGTGCGGGGTTCTGACAGACCCTCTACGTCGTCGGGGGCCTCCCCGCCACGGTTCGGTCGTCCCGGCGCGCCGGGAGCGGCTTCCCGGGTCGCACGAGCGCGCGGCCCCATCTCGGTCGCGGCCGCGGGCGAACCGCATCAGGCGTGGATCAGCAGGGTGGACTCCGCGGGCAGATTGTCCGCCACGCCGGAGATCACGTCCCCCCGCAGCGCCCGCAGCACGGCCGCCCGGCGGGAGACGCCGAGCATCACGACATCGACGGCGTAGGTGGCCGAGAAGTCGAGGATGGCGTCCGCGGGGGTGCGGCTGACGCAGTAGATCGGCTGCAATGGCACGCGGTACTGGCGGGCGAGGCTCTCGGCGTGTTGGAACAGCGCCGCCGCCTCCCGGTCCTCCTCCGGGGTCATCGGCGGGGTTTTCCCGGGAAAGAGCACGGCCAAATCGCGGACGAACAGCACAAAAATGTTTGCATCTCGACGTCGCGCTTCGTCGAACGCGAATTGCAGCAACCGCAGGTTGCGTCCGCGGCTGGCCACCAGCAGCCGGGGCTTGGCCGGATCGAAAGGTAGCAGCTCGCCCTCGACGGCGGCGACCGGGGCCGGCCCCGCCGCCGTGACCGGCACCGGGACGCGGACCGGGACGCGCTGGGCAATGAAGCGCAGCGCCAGCCCAAAGACCAGCATCACGGTGATGAAGATCAGAGCGGGGCGGTTGGTGAGCGCGATCGTCAACCAAATCGCCAACAGCAGCCCGGAGATCGTTGCCAAGCCCCAGCGCTCCCACCATCGGATGACGAGGTTCAGATTGACGGCGCAGGAGCCCAGGTTGATGACAATGGCGCCGACCACGCCGATGGCGTAGAACTTGGCCAGCGTTTGCAGCGTCCCAGCACCCAGGTTGGCGCAAATGCCCGTGACGCCCGCGGCCAGCGCGCACGCCGTGACCAGTCCGAAGACCGGGACGCCGAAGGAATTGAGCCGCGCGAAGGTCTCCGGCATTTCGCGGTCGCGGCTCATGGCGTACTGAATGCTGATCATCGCGATGATGGCGGTGTTGGTGGCGGAGAGCAGGAGGAGGCCGAAGACCAGGCTGGCGAGGACGGCGAACGTGGGGTGGACGTACTCGCGGGCCACGACCTCCAGCACATGTTCGGTCAGTTCCAGCTCGCGCTGCACGATCTGGGTGGGGTCCTTGTCGGCGATCACCCCGATGTCCGTCCCACGGTACCCGTGAAGGCTGCACACCACCAGGATGAGGATCAGATTGAACGCCACGACCTCCAGCACCACCGGCCAGATCGCCCGCTTGGCCGTGCGTTCGACGGGCGGCTTCATGATCCCGGTCATGTTGGCCACCGACTCCACGCCGGACAGCGCCAGCACCACGAAGACCAGGTTCTGCCACATGCGGGCCAGGGGCAGATCGCGCGGGGCGTGGTCCCGGAAGGCCCGCCAGCCCTCGGGGAGGTGGGGCAGCGTGATCAGGGCCAGGACGAACGTGATCCCGATCGCGGCCAGCGCCACGCCCAAGGCAAACTTGCCCGCTTGCCGGGGACCGACGTAATTGAGGGCCCCGATCACGGCGATGGCGAGGATGGTGAAGGTGGGGGCCATCTCCCGGGCCATGCCCAGCGGCGCGCCGATGTAGATGATCGCCTCGTACGTGGAAATGGCGGCGGTCACCACGTAGTTGGACATCAGCAGGATCGCGCCCACGGCCCCGAGCGTGGGATGGATGAGGCGGCCGGAAGAATACACGCCCCCGCCGTCGGGGTTCACCCGGCAAACCACCGTGTACGCCCACCCCACCACGATCAGCAACACCCCGATCGCCGCCACATACAGGGGCGCGGCCAGGCCCGCGTAGAAGACGGCCAGGCCAAGGGTATAGAGCCGGCTGGTCCCCAGGTCACCGAACAACAGGGGGCCGGCATGGTACCATCGCAGGTCGCGCGGGCGGTCGTGCTTGACGAGCATGGCCGATGCCCCGTGCCGACCCGCCGCGCACGCCGCCGCGAGTCCGGCAAAACGTGGCATGATAGGCGGCCGGGCGGGGGGGAACAACGGCGGCGGCGGGGAAGCGTGCCCGGAGCGATTGAGAAACGTCGGCGTTGCGCGTCTAATGGGAGGGGCCGGCCAGGAAGCTCGGCAGGAGACGGTGGCCATGAAGATCGTCGTGGCGTGCGAAATGCCGGAATCGGCGATTGACGACCTGCGGGGCCTGGCTACGGAACTGGTCTATGTGCCGGGCGTTAACCCCGCGCAACTCCGTGACCAGTTGGCCGGGGCCGGTGCGCTGGTGGTAGGCGGCTTGCGCGTCTCCCCCGAGCTGATCCAGCGCGCCGCGGCCCTCCAGTTGATCGTACACGCCGGCAGCGGCCCAGGCGACGTGGCGCTCGAAGAAGCCTCGACGCAAGGGGTCTTTGTCGCCCACTGCCCGGACCGGCACGCGGAGGCGGTCGCCGAGCTGGCGCTGGGCCTGTTGCTGGCGCTGGACCGACGGATCGTCGATCACACCGTGGCGCTGCGCGAGGGACGCTGGGTGCGGGCCGAGGCGGCGGACGCGCGCGGATTGGCCGGACGGACCCTGGGTATTCTTGGATACGGCATTATCGGCCGCGAGGTGGCCTGCCGAGCGCAGGCGTTCGCGCTGCGGGTGCTGGCGTGGGCCCCCCGGGGACCGACCGAGGCGGCCGCGGACGACGGCGTCACCTGGTGCCATTGGCCGCGCGAGCTGGCGCGACAGAGCGATATGGTCACGGTTCTGGCGGCTGAACCCCCCGGCGAGGTGCTCGTCGACGCGGAGTTCCTTCAGAACCTGCCGGTCGGCGCCAGTCTCGTTCACCTGGGACACCCCGGGGCCGTGGATGAGGCGGCGCTGCTGGCCGCCGTCGAGAAGCGTCGGCTCCGCGTGGCCGTGGACACGTTCGGATCGGAGCCGACCGGCGAGAGCGGCCGTTTTCGCAGCCGACTGTGCGAGCTGCCCGGCGTGGTGGCCACCCCGCGGATCGCCACGCTGACGGCCCAGGCCCGTGCCGCCACCGCCGACGAAGTCGTGCGCGTCGTGCGAGCGTTCGTGGTTAGCGGCGAGGTGCGCCACTGCCTGAATCTGTGCGAGCGGAGTCCGGCGACGTGGCAGCTCGTGCTGCGGGTGCGTGACCAGGTGGGGGTGATGGCGGCGGTCCTGGAGGCCGTGCGGGCCGACGGCATTAACGCGCAGGAAATCAGCAGCCGGGTTTTCACGGGGGCGAAGGCGGCCTGGTGTACGATCTCCCTGGACGAACGTCCCAGCACCGAAGCGTTGGACGCCATCCGGGCGCTTCCCGATGTGCTTCACCTGGAACTGCGGGCGGTGGTCTGATACCCTGTGGGGCCGCGGTGGATTCCGACGAACGCAGGCGGAACCCATCGACTGTGGACCGGTATAAAGAAGCGGATGTCTATGTCGCCAACGAGGTCGGGCAGATATGGGTACCGCGCGCGGTGGCCCGCGGTGGCGTTGCTCGCGCTGACCGCCTGGACCGGGGCGGCCCAGGAGAGTGCCTCGCCGCCGGAGTTCCTGCGGGCCGACGTCACGGCCGCGCGGTCGATGTTCACGACGGACCGCGAGATCCGGCTGCGGTTCACCCTAACCAACACGTCCGACGAACCGGTCACGCTGCCCGGCGCTGGTGGCGCAACAGCGAAAGATGCCACGGCGCTGCCGGTTGCCTTCGTGTTGGGAATCGACCAGCCGTCGCTGAGTGTGATCTACGGGGACGAGGCGCCGAAGCCGGTGCCGGTGCTTCCGCTGGCGGACGAGAACCCCGGCCTGCCCGTGTCGTCGCCACTGCGCCTCGCCGCGCGGGGCGTTCTGGGGTTGGAGCTTGATCTGACCGCGTATTACGCCGCCTGTCGATATCCGGGGGTGTACCGCGTGGAATGGCGACCGTTGGACGGGCGGGTGCCGGCGGCGACGGCGACGTTCCGCGTTGAATCGCGACGTGACGCCATTCTGGTCACCGATTACGGGAAAGTTAGCTTCGCGTTGGACTACGAGCGGGCACCGCTGAACGTCGCCAATTTCCTGGAGCTGGTCCGCGACGGGTTCTACGAGGGCAAGGTGCTGCACCGGATCGTCCCGGGCTTCGTCATTCAGGGCGGCTGCCCCAAGGGGGACGGGACCGGCATCCGCCCGGACGGCCGCCTGGTGCCCGCGGAGTTTCACCCGGAAATCCCCGTCGAAGCGGGGACATTGTTGATGGCACTCAAGCACAACCAGCCGGACTCGGCGAGCTGTCAGTTCTTCATCGCGCTGGCCCGACTGCCAAAGCTCGACGGCCAGGCCACCGTGCTGGGGTTCGCCGGCGACGACGAGAGCTTGCGCACGTTGCAGAAGCTCGCCGCCGTGCCATGCGACGCCAACTATCGCCCGCTGGCCCCGGTGACGATCCGCTCGATCAACCTGGTGGATGCGGAGCAGAACCGCGCGCGACGACTGGAGTTGCGGCGCCCCGCCGAACCCCCGAGCACCGGATCACCCCAAACCGCGGAGCCCGTCGCGGGGCCGCCGCCGGCCCCTTGACGGTTGCGCCGCGTCAGCTCCACGGCCCCATCATGTACTCGTAGAGATACTGAATCGTGGCCACCTGATCGGCCTCCGCGGCTTCGAGCAGGTCGCCGACCGAGATCATGCCCACGAGCCGCTTGTCCTGCACCACGGGCAGGTGGCGGAGTCGGCGATGACGCATGACGGTGCGGCACTCTTCGCGCGTGGTCTGGGGTGAGCAGCAGGCCACGGGGGAGGTCATAACGTCCTTGACCAGGGTGTGGGCGGGGTCGCGGCGGGCCGCGACGACGCGGCAGAGGATGTCCCGTTCGGTAAAGATGCCCACCACCGCGTCGCCGCGCGTGACGACCAAGGCCCCGATGCGGTTTTCGTTCATGAGGGCGGCGGCCTCCACGACGGTGGCGTTTTCGGCGACGCTCACGACGTGCCGGCCCTTCTTATCCAGGATGTCTTGCACCGAGGACATGCCTCCTCCTTTCACGCGTTGGACCTGGGACGATCCGGGCGGACTTCGGCCACAGGGAGTCTAGCACCCCCGGGGCCGTTCGGCCAACATTGACCCGGGGACGGCCTTCCGGCGTCGCCGGCACGAGCACGACGGCCTGCCTAGCGGCGGGAGAATGTGTAGTGGCGTTGGCGGCGCCGCCAGAGCCCCGGCACTCCGACGAGCACGGCCGCCAGCAGGGCCGCGACGACGGCGGTGAGCAGGGATTGGCCGAGCAGCGTAGGCCACGACAGGGCGGCGTCCTGCATGAACCGCACGTGAAGCAGGACCAGAAGTTGCGCGGGCCAGGCGACCACGAACGCGATCAGGGCCCGCACCCACCATAGTTCGCGGTTGACCGTCTCCCGCAGCCGTCCCAGGGCCATCGCCGCCAGCCCCAGTGCCAGCGCGTGCAACCCCAGCGGGCCGCTGCTCCCGATGTCCTGCGCCAACCCGGTGATCCACCCGGCCAGACGTGCGTCCGGCGGCGAACCCGCCAACCCGCACACGAGGGCCAGTGTGAGCAGCAGATCCAGGGCCGGCAGGGCCCAGGCGGGCACGACGGTCGTCTGGAGCACGTAGGTGAGGATCAGGACCAGTGCGAACAAGCCCCAGGGCATCATTAGGCTCCCGGTGGTCTCCCCGGGACGTTGGGCGGCAACGGACCGGGGGGGCTGGGGGCGGTCGACGGGATGGCGGGGCGTGTCGTCGGCAGACCGGCCGGCAGCGGGACACGAAAGCGGCTGCCCCGCCGCGCGACGACCTGACCGTCCGGGCGAGTGAAGCTGAACAGGACCTGGATCTCGCGTCCCATCACGTCCACGTCGGGCGGCCAGCGCAGGTAGAGGCCGTACGAGTACCCCATGATCGAAGCCTGCGTGACGCGGAAGCTCGCGGCCTGATATGTGTCAAACGTCCAGTCGCAGACGCGCTCGCGCTCGTAGGTGCCGTCCGCCTGGTACCGCAGGACGTACATCTCCGCCCGGATCGGGCCGCGCACGAACACCCCCTTGAAGTCGCCCTGCTCGGTCTTCGGGGCGATGAAGTACACGCGGGCCGCCAGCCCGGTGATGCGGCCGTCGTCGTCACGAATCCACGGCTCGGCGGCGTAGAACTGGCGGATGGCCACGATGTCGTCCCGCAAGCCCCCGGGCGGGGCGGTGGCGGTGGCGTCCGGCGACGTGACACATCCGCCCAGTCCCAGTGCCAGCACGATTATCAACGCGCCCAGCGGGCGGCAGTCGGTCCCGGTTTCCCGTGACAGCGAACTCACGCGGCGGCTCCCGGACGAATCACGGCGTCGCGGTCCGAAGCGTCAGCGGCACATCGTACGAATCCGGCGACGACGGCGGCGAGGCCTCGTCGGGCCGCGGGGCTGGCGGGACCGGGCCGTACAGGTCGTCCGCGGGGGCCGGCGGGACCGCGGTCGGCGATCCGGCGGCCGGCACGTTGCCCGCGTTCCCTTGCAGGTCGTTCATCTCTTCGGGACGCACCTGCAACCCCTCAAACAGCGGGTCCGTCAGCATCTCTGCCGGGATGACGCTCATGCGATCGCGTTCCGCGACGGACAGGTCGCGGTAGGCGTCGGGGGTGCGGACGACGCGGGGCGTGAGGACGACCAGCAGCTCGCTGCGCTTGGTCGTGTCCCGCTGGTTGCGGAACAGCAGCCCCAGGCCGGGGATGTCGCCCAGGATGGGGATCTTCTGCTCGCGGTTTTCCGTCCGTGACGTAATCAGCCCGCCCAGCACCACCGTCTCGCTGTCCTTCACCGTCACCGTCGTCTTGGCCTCGCGGCGGAAGAACACCGGCGCGGTCACGCCTTGCCCCACGGCCACCGTGGAACCGGAGAAGTCCGACACCTCCTGCTTGATCTCCATCCGCACGAACCCATCGGGGTTGATCTGGGGGGTCACCTCGAGCTTGATGCCGATGCGCTCGCGGGCCACGCTCGTGGTGATCTGCCCGCCGATGGTCGTCGAGGTCCCGGTCACGTACGGCACGTCGTTGCTGATGTCGATGTACGCTTCCTGGTTGTCCATCGCCACGATCTGCGGGCGGCTCAGGACGTTCAGGCTGCCTTCGCTCTGGAGCGTGCGGAACAGGAAGTTGAAGTCGGCCCCGGTGATCGTGAACGTGAAGCCGCCCAGGCCGCTGCCGGCCGCGCCCAGGTCCGTCCCGCCCACGTAGTCGTACGTGGTCGTGTCGGTCGGCCCGGCCTTGGCGTATTGCAGGTCCTGGAAGGCGAACTCCACGCCCAGTTCCAGGTCGTTCTCCATCGTCACCTCGACGATCAGCACCTGGATCATGACCTGCGGCGGGGGCTGGTCCAAGTCGCGGACCACCTTCATCACCGAGTCGCGGAAACGCGGGTCCATGTCCAGGACGATCTTGTTGGCGTCCTTGTTGGCGATGGCCGTGATCTGCCGCTCCTGCCGGACCGCGATCGAGACCTCCTCGCCGATGTCCTGGAGCCGCTTCTGCTCCGCGTCGCTGAACTCCTTGATCGAGGGGGCCAGCGACTCGGCGGTGATGTTGCGCGGGGAGTAGACGAACGTCTCGCGCTCCTGGATCGGGATGGTGTCGAGTTCGAGGATCATCTCCTCCACGAGGTCGAGGTAGCCGGGCGTGCCGGCCGCGATCACCGAATTGGTCCGCACGTCGGTGGTGAACGCGACCTCCTGGCGACCGCCCTCGCCCATGCCGCCGGCCAGCGACAACACCCGCTCCGACTCCGCGGTCCCGCCCGTCCGTCCCGCCCCGGTCGTGGACCGCCGCTCGAACAGCGTTTCCAGCATCTTGGCCATCTGCTCGGCGTCGGCGTTGCGCAGGCGGAAGACGCGGATCTTGGCGTCCTCGGGCGGCACATCGACCGCGGCCACCAGCGACTCCATCAGCGGCATGCTCGCCGGCGGGGCCGTCACCACCAGGGAGTTCGTCCGCAAGTCGGCGATGACGGAGATCTCCGCCCGGATGGCCTTCAGTGTCTCCAGGCCCATTTCGGGGTGCTGCCGCTGGAAGATCAGCAGCACCTGTTTGTCGGCGTCCTGCCGGCTGCCGGATGTGCCGCCGCCGCGCGTGCCCGTCCCGCCCACCGCGCCGCCGCGCAGCTCCAGGATGCTCTGGAGCAGCTCGCCGGCCTTCTCGGCGTCGGCCTGCTTGAGCTTGAAGATCTTCACCACGGCGCCTTTGGTCGGCTCCGTGCCGTCCAGTTGGCGGACGAAGTCCTCGATGTCGCGCAGCAAGGCCGGCGGGCCGAACGCGACCACCGAGTTCGTCAGCTTGTCCGCCGTCACCGTCACGTCGATCTCGCCGCCCTTCTGTCCGCCGCCACTGGGCTTCTTGAACACGTCCTGCACGGCCTTGGCGGCGTCCTCGGCGACGGCCCGCGCGAGCGGAATCACGACGGTCATGCGGCCGATCTCGCTGGGCCGGTCCAGAATCTCGACCCAACGCTCCAGCACCGCCAGGTCCTCGCGGGCGGCGGCCAGCAGCAGCGTGTCGGAGACCGGGTCGGCGGCGACATGGATCGGCGTGCCCTTCAGCTTGGAATCCTGCTGCTTCAGCGCCTTGTCGATCATCTCCTGGAGCAGCGAGGCCACGTTGGCCGCGCTGTTGAGCCGGACCTTGCGGGCGCGGAACACGACCGAGCCGTCGAAGGGCTGGTCCAGCTCGCCGATCAGCCGTTGGGCCTCGGCCAGGTAGTCGCGCGTCCCCGTCAGCAGCAGCGAGTTGCTGCGCGGGTCGGCCACGACGGTCAGCGAATCCTTGACCTCCTTGTTCGTCTCGCGCTCGGCCTTCTGCTTCGCGTCGAACATCTCGGTGAGCAGGCCCTGGAGCTTCAGGGCGTCGGCGTGCCGGAGCGCCTGGTAGCGCACGTCCACCACGCTGTACTTGTCCGCCGCGTCGAGCTGGAGCACGAGGTCTTCAATCATGTCGAACGTGTCGTCGGTGGCCAGGACGATCAGGGCGTTGGTGCGTTCCTCGGGCTGGATGATGGCGCTGTCGCGGGCGGCGTTCTTGTCGGCCCCCAGGGCCTTGGCCCGCTCGTCCAGCAGCTTGCCGAGCTTCTCGGCCAGCGTCGCGGCCTGGGTGTTCTTGAGCTCCAGCACGTGCGACTTCAGCCCGAGCGACAGCGTCGGCCGGTCGAGCTCGGCGATCAGGCCGCCGGCCAACAGGACCGCATCGCTGCGGCCGATCACCACGACCACGTTGCTCCGGGCGTCGTGTTGCACGACCAGCGGGTACGGCAGGCCCTTGGCCGCCAGGCCGGGCGGCACCGGCGGCAGCACGCCTTTTTGCAGCCCTTTGGCGTCGCCCTCGCTGGGCCGCGCCAGGTAGCTCTTGTCCTTGAAGATGTCCGTCAGCAGCTTGGCGACCTGCTCGGCGCCGGCGTGCTTGAGCGCGAACGCCTTCACATCGGTGTCCACGCCGATCGGCAGCGTGTCGAACACCTCGACGATCGCCGCCAGGGCCTGGTTGTTCTGTTTGGTCGAGAAGACGATCAGCGAGTTGGTGCCCTTCTCGGGCAGCACCTTGATCGGGCGCTCCAGGTCCAGCGGCGGCAGCTCGCGGCCGTCGGCCAGCCGCAGCCGCAGCAACTTCACGAACGGCGTGGCCCCCTTCTCGGAGGCGGCCTGGGCCGCGTTCTTCTGCTGCTCCTCGATCATCTCCGTCAGCACCTTGGCCACGTCGTCGGCGGTGCCGTTGCGGAGCTGGATCAGCACCACGTCGGCGCTGACGAAGCTGCCGCGCTCGTCCTCCGCCGTCAGCTCCACGTCGATCGTCTCGATCAGCCGCTGGATGTCCTGCACGTCCTTCGGCGTGCCGATGACCAGCACGCTGTTGGAGCGATCGACGGCGGAGATCGAGGCCTGCGACTCCGGCGGGACCTCGCGCAGCTTGTTGAGCTTCTCAATCTGCGGCTTGAGCAGGGCGACCGCCTCGGCCGCCCGAATGTGGAACAGCGGCACCGTGCGGAAATCAGTGCCCTCGGCCTTCTCGACGTCCAACCGCTGCACCAGCTCGGCGATCTGCTCCATGATCGTCTCGGACGCCGAGACGATCAGCGAGTTACTGCGGGCCTCGGCGTTGATGCTGAACTTGTCCTGCGGTCCGGGACGGGCGGTGCGCGCCGCGATTTGGGCCTGGATGGCCTTGTCGATGATCGGCGCCAGTGCCGTCGCCTTGGCGCTTTGCAGCGCGAAGACCTCGATGACCGGGGCCGGAGTCGATCGCTCCATCATCGTCAGGATCTGCTCGATGAAGTCCACGTCGTCCTGGTCGCCGGTGATGATCAGCCGCTGGCTGTCGACGGCCTTCGCGGTCACTTCGCCGCGCAGCGAGCCGCTGATGCCGCTGAGCAGCGCTTCGGGACTGAGCGGCGGCCCCTGGGGCGGTTGCTCTTCGTCCGGCGGACCGGCGGGTTGGTCGGCCCCCGTCGGTGGGGCACCCTGCGGTGTCGTACCGGCGGGACGCCGATGCTCCCCGGGCGTGCGGTCGGCGGCCCGAGGCGCGGGTTCGGGAGCCCGAGGCGCGGGTTCCGGGGCACGCCGGGGCGGTTCGGCGGCGGGCGGCGTGGGCTCGGTGGTCGGAGGCTGACGCTGCTGAAGCGCCGCGAGCGCGGACTGGCGCAACTCCCCCAGTCGGGTCGGCTCGTCCTGCTGCTCGGCCTCCGCGGGCCCCGTTTCGGCCTCGATTCGCGCCGCGTCCGGCGTGAACGGCAGAAGCAGGATCAGCGGCTCGGCCAGCGCCAGCGGTCCGACGCCGCCGGACGGCAACGCGCCCTGTCCGCCGGGTGGCCGCGTCCCGCCCCGCCGGCCGCCGCCCGACGGCGGGGTCGGCGCAGGTATCGACGGCGCGTTCGGTGTCGGCGACCGCGAGCCACCGGTACGGCGGATCGTCCCCGTCGTGCCGCCGCGACGCTGCTGCTGAAGGTCGGTGATGATGCGTTCGGCGTCGTCGGCCGAGAGATTGCGCAGCTCGACGACGCGTGTGACGACGGCGCCCGTGCGGACCTGGCCGAGTTGGCCGAGGATGGTCTCGACGTGACCGAACAGCGTCGGATCGCCGGCGACGATGATCGAGTTGGTGTACTCGTCGGCCCCGATGATGACCTGCTTGGCCCGCCGGCCGCTGGACTGGGCCAACTCGTTCTCGGCCTGGTTGACGACACGTTCGACCTCGCTGGCCAGTCGCGTGGCGTCCTGCCCGTGCGGCACTTCGATGACCTTGACCGTTTGCTGAATGATGTCCGGGTTGTCGAAGCTGCCGACCAGGCTGCGGACGTGGTCCACCTGCCGCGGCGTGCCGCGGACAACCAGCTTCTTGGCGTTGTCATTCGGGACGATCTGGGCCGGGGGCGTGGCGGGGGCCTGACCGCGGCGTCCGTCGCCGCCCTTGCTCTCCCCCTGGTCGAGGAACATGTTGATGAAGCTGACGATCTGCGACGGGGCGACGTTGTGGACCTCGATCTCGGCCACGTCGCGCTGGGCGAGCTTGTCGAGCTCCTCGATCTTCTTGAAGATCAGGTCGCGCTTGTCCACCGGTCCCCACACGACGATCGTGTTGGTCGCCGCGTCGGGGACGATACGCACCTCGCTCGCCCCGCCGGTCGCCGCCGCCGCGGGCCGCCCCGCGCGGGCCGCCCGCCCGCCCGCCCCGCCCCCGACGCCGAAGATCGCGTCCACGGTGGCCGCGATGGACTCGGCGTCGCCCCAGCGGCACAGGTAGGTCTCCGCCTCGGCGACCGCCCCGGGCGTGTCCAGCCGGCGAATCTGCTCCTCGACGATCGGCACGTCCTTCGCCTCGGCGGCAAAGATGATCGTGTTGGTGCGCGGGTCGCCGGAGATCGACACGGGGCCCAGGGCCGCGGGGGAACCGGCCGCCGCGCGCGGACCGCGTGCCGCCCGGGCCGCGCCGCCTCCGCCGCCGGTGGCATCGAAGATTTCCTGAAGGAGCGGCACCAGATCGTCCGTCCGCGCGCTGCGCAGCGGGTAATGATAGATGCCCACGATGTCGCGGCCTTCGAGCTCTTCGAGCTCGGTGATGACCTTCTCGATCAGGCCCATGACCTCGGGCGGGGCCGAGACCATGAGCGAGTTGGTCGTCGCGTTGGCGACGATCTCGACCCGCTCGACCTTCGCGCCGCCCTCGACGCCCGGCACCGACACGAGCTGCTGCTGGAGCATCTCGATGAGCTGCTGTTGCGGTCCGCCCTGCTGCCCGGGCCGGCCGCGCAGCGCGGCCCCCGGCATCGCGCCCCCGCGCCGCTGCTGGACTTTCGAGATTCCCAGCACATCCTTGATGTTGGCGGCGGTCTCTTCGGCGACCAGACCGCGAAGCTGAAAGATCTTGACCTGCACTTCGCCCGGCGGAATGTCCAATTCGCGCAGCAGTTGGCGGATCTCAGGCAAGAGCGTCTCTTCACACTTGACGATCAGGTAGTTGTGCCCGGGGTCGGTGGCGATGCGCAGGGGGGCCGGGCCGGTCTTCTTGGCGCCGGCCGCCGCCCCGCCGACCATGCCGCGAAGCTGCTCCAGCATCCCCAACCCCTCGCGTTCGCGGCCTTCCTCCCCTTGGCGACCGGGCTGCTGCTGGCCGCGCTGCGGCTGCTGCGGCTGCGGAATGACGATCTGCCGCTGCTGCACGTCGAACATCATGGACAGGATTTCCGCCGCGGCGGACACGTCGCCGTACTTGAACCGGAAGATGCGGACGACCTCGCCCTTGGCGAGGTCTTCGGTGATCAGGTCGAGCACGTCGGTGATGTCGCTGACTTCCTTGCTCGGCCCGTGGAGCAGGAGCGTGCCGTCGGGCTGGACGACGATCCGCGTCGGCTCCTTGGAAATCGGCGAGGCGATGCGCTCGCCGGGCTGGGGCGTCGGCGTGGTCGGCTGGGCATCGTCCCCCCGCGCGGGGAGCTTCGTGCCGTCCCCCCTCTCAGGGAGGACTACAGGGGGGTTGGAGCCGCCGCTTGTCGACGGCTGCGACCCTCCCCCAGCCCCTCCCTGAGAGGGCGGGGGGTTCAGACCGCCGACCGGCGACGGCTGCGACCCTCCCCCAACCCCTCCCTGAGAGGGCGGGGGGTTCAGACCGCCGACCGGCGAAGGCTGCGACCATCCCCCGACCCCTCCCTGAGAGGGAGGGGGGTTGCTGCCGCGTCCACCCGCTTCCTGAGAAGGCGGAGGGTCGCCGTCGCCGAGGAGTAGGTCGCGCAGCGGCAGCCCGGTCTCGAAACGCGACACCGGGCGGTTCTCCGCGCCGTTTCGCTCCCGCTTCTCGCGAACGGAGTCCGGCTCTTCGCCGTCCTGCCACAGGACTTCGATGAGCGACGGCTGCTGCGGCCGTTGGGTCGCCCGCTCGATAACAACGTCCTCGCCGCGCGCCACGAGGTACTGAAGCAGCGCCTCGGGGTCGCCCTTGGGCTTGTAGGTTCGGACCACTTTCTCGACTTTCGCGCGGCTTTCAAACTGCCGGATCAGTCGCTCGATGTTGGCGTATTCGCTCGGTCGGCACTTGACAATCAAGTACTCGTCAAACCAGTCGGCTTCCACAATGGGCCCGCCGCGGTCCTCCGGCGGCAGGAGGTCTTTGAGCTCCCACGCGATGTCGCTGGGACTGCCGCGGTTGACATCGACCAGATAGAGTTGCCGCCCGCCGGCGAGCAGGCCCTCTTCGGCCGTCGGGGGTTTCTGGTCAAGCTGCTTGATGACCTGCTCGACGTGCCGCATCTTCCGCCGATTGGCGGTCACAATCAGCCGCCCGGTGTACTCGTCGGCGCTGATGGTGACGGCATCCAGCGGGTTGCGCGACGGCGGGAAGATGTTCTTCAGCGTGTCCTGGACTTCGGTCGTCGTGGCGTACTGGAGCTGGAACGTCTGGAGCTCGGGCACGCGCGTGCTTTGCGCCTCCAGCTCGGTGGTCCACCGCTCGACTTCGGCGATGTCCTTCGGCATGCCGGCGAGGATGATCGTGTTGCTGCCGGCGTCGGCCGTCACGCGCACGGTCGCGGTCCCGCTGCGGGCGCCGGCGGTGCCGCTGCCGCGCAGGTTGCCTTGGATCACGGCATTGAGCGACTGGGCGATCTGCTGCGCGTCGCCGTTGTCCAGTGTCACGATGTGGACGATGTCGTTGCTGTCGACCTCCTCATCGAGCATGGCGATCAGCTTGCCGGCCAGTTCCTGGTACTCCGTCGGGGCGTAGACAAACAGCCGGTTCGTCGACGGCTCGGCGAACACCGCCGTCTGAATCGCCGTCTTGCGGACGGCCCCCTCGCGTTCGGCCACTTTGGCCTTGAGCATGGCGTCCACGTTGTTGGCCACCTGCTCGGCCCGCACGTTCTTCAGCACGTACGTCTGCGCCTGCCCCTGCGTCGGCTGCTTCGCCTCCAGGTCCTTGATCAGGGCCTCGATGAACGGCATGTGCTCCGGCGGGGCGAGCACGACCAGCGTGTTGGTGGTCGGCTCGGCGAACGCGCCGGGCTTGAGCTGCCCCGGCCGCGTGTTGCCGCCCAGGTCGCGCAGGAAGTTCTGCACCGCGATCTGCACCTGCATTGCGTTGAGCACTTTCAGATCAAACGTGCGCACCTGCACGCCGCCGGGGTCCAGCCGGTCCAGTTCGGCGATGAAGTCCTGCACCTCGCCCATCTTGTCGGGCGGCGCCTGCACGACGATGCTGCGGCCGCCGACGACGGCGAAGGAAATCTCCTGCCCGAGCTTGTTGCGTTGTCCGTAGCGCTTGGGGGCGTACTGGGCGTTGAGGACGGCGACGACCTCGTGCGGGTTGACGTTGATCACGTCGATGATCTTGCGTTCCCCGCGGACCGTCTCCGCCCGCGTGTCCAGGTCCTTCACCCATTTCTCGATTTCCGCGAAGTCCTCCTTGTCGCCGCAGACGATGATCGAGTTCGTCAACGGCTCGGCGCTGACGCGCAGCTCGCGTTTGGTGCGGAAGCGCTCGCGGAGCACGTCGTTGAGGATGCCGACCACGCTGCCGGCGTCGGCGTTCTCCAGCGCGATCGTACGGATGTTGCCCTCGGTCGTGGCCACCTGGTCCAGCTCGGCCACCAGGGCCTCGGCCATCGGGATCACGAACTTCGGCGCGTTCAGGACGAGTCGGTTCAACCGCTGGTCGACCGTCACGTTCACCCGCTGCGCCACGCCCTGCCCCCGCGTCCGCGACAGCCGCACGTTCAACAGGTTGGTGACCTGCGCGGCGATGTAGTTCGCGTCGGCGTTCCTGACCTCGATGAACTTCTGCTCCGGCTCCAGGTCCTTGGTCTCCGCCTCGAACTGCGCGATGATCCGGTCGATCTCTGCGAACATGTCCTTCGGGGCGCTGACAATCAGCGTCTCCGTCGTCGGATCGGCGTAGAACGTGGCCGCCAGCCCGTCCGGCCGCCGCGGCTGATTGCGGAACGTCCCCGACAGCGTGTTGGCGAGGCTGTAGACGTCCAGGCCGGGCAGCTTGCGGACTTCGTTCTGCACGACGGTGAGCAGCGGCTGCTCCATCGGCACGTCGTACTGGTCCAGCAGCAGTTTGCCGTAGGTCACCGCCACCTGTGGGCCGTTGATCACCACCCGGTTGGTCCGCGAATCGGCCGTCACCTTGATCATCGCCGCCGCGTTGCGGCCGAGTTGCTTCTCCATGTACGTCACGAGCTGCTCGCGCAGCCAGCCCGCCGCCTCGGTCGCCTGGGCGTGCGTCATCTGCCGGAACTCGACCACGGGGGCCTGGCCGCGCTGCGCCTCGGCGTACTCGGCGATGAGGGCCTCGGCCTGCTCGAGCGCGTCCTTGGCGCAGGTCAACAGGATCGTCTCGCTTTGCGGGTCGGGGTCGAAGCGGGCCACGAGGTTGGGCTTGGCGCGGAAGGCGTTGCTCAGCTTGCTGGCGATCTGGGCCACGTCGGCCCCGGGCAGTTTCAGCGTCTTGATGATGATCTCATTGCCCTTCGGATCGTCGAGCTGGGTCACGAACGCTTCGATCTCGGCCAGCTTGTCCGCCGGGGCCTCCACGATCACCTGCGGGCCCGCCGCCACGACCTTCACCTGCGAACCGGCCGGCCGGCCGCGGAACGCCGCGACGCCGGCGTAAAGCTGCTGCACCGCGGCGACGACCTCGCGCGGTTCGGCGAAACGTGGGGTGAAGAACTTCCGCTGCGGCGTCTGGGCGGCCACCTGCTCGTCCATCCGCTGGGCGAAGTCCATGATCTTGCCGAGGTCGACCTTGCCGGCCTGGACGACGAGCGAGTTCGTGACCGGCTCCGCCTGGATGACGGTCGTGGTCCCGCGCCGCCCGCCGACGCCGAGGGCCAGTTGGAGCTGCTGCGCCACCTGCGTGGCGTCGGCGTTGGCCAGCGGGAGAATGACGATCCCGCCCGACTCGTCCGCCACGTCCAGCATCGCGATCAACGCCGCGATTTCCTCGATCGCCGGCCGCACGCCGTACACCAGCACCTTGTCCCCCTCCGCCTGGATGTACACGGTCGAGCGGCCCAGGGCGGGGTGCTGATAGGAGCGGTACATGTTGCTCAGCGTGTTGGCGATGACCTGGGCGTCGCCCTTCTCGATGACGAACGTCTCCAGCGTGGGGCTGTTGGTCAGGGCGGCGTCGTCCCAGAGCTGGATCGTCTCCTCGACCTTCGCCCACTCTTCGTCCGTGCAGATCACGATCAGCATCTGGGCGTCGTCGAGCGGGATGACCTGATACGTCGCGGCCGTGCCGCCGCCAAGCGTCACGGGCGAGCGGAAGCGGGCGCGCCCCGTGGACATGCCGGCCGTGCCGCGGGCGGCCCCCGTGGCCAGCAGCGTGTGGATCATCTGGGCCACGTCGCTCGGCTTAAGGTTCTTGAGTTGCACGACCCGCCGGCCCTGCGGCGGGCCGGGCACGTCCAGTTGGGCGATCAGGCCGGCGACGCGCTCCAACTCGTCCCGCTCGGCGATCACGTAAAAGACGTTCTTGGTTTCGTCGGGGACGATCGTGGCCCCGGGTTGCATCCCCCGCAGCCCGGTCTGCGCGATGCCGCTCATGATCTGGGTGAGCACGGGGGCCACGTCGGCGACGTTGGCGTGCTCCAGGGCGAAGACCCGCAGGTTGTCCGCCTGCGGCTTGTCCAGCACTTCGAGCAGCTCGCGCACCCGCTTCAGCCCGTCCTGGTTGGCGTACACGATCAGCGCGTTCATCCGCGCGTCGGCCACCAGCCGGATCGTCTTCTTGGCCCGCTCGAAGATGCCCTCGACCATGATCTCCTCGGGCGCGCCGACCATCGGCATCGGCTGTTGCACGGGGGTCACGGCCCGACCCTGCCGCGCGGCCCGCTGCTGCGCGAGCTGCTGCTGTTGCTGCCACTGCTGCAAGGCCCGCAGGCGTTGCCAGCCGGCGGTGGCGGCCCCCGTCTGCCCCTGCTCCTGCTGGAAAATCTGGTTCAGCAGGTTGGCCACCTCGGTCGCGTCGGCGTGCTGGATCTCGATGACGTGCGTGCCGAACTCGCCCAGGTCGGGCTTCTGATCGAACTTCTCGATCAGCTCCTCGATTTCCTTCATCTTGTCGGCGGTCGCCTTGACGATGATCGAGTTCGTCCGGTCGTCGGCGACCATGTCCACCTCGGCCGGGGCCGCGGCGCCGCCCACGGCCTGCGGCATCATCCGGCCGGTGCGCGGGTCGCGGACCATTTGCACCTGCGGCATCAGCGCGCTGCCGCCGAGGTTCATGAACTCGCGGACCAGCCGCTCGATCTCGCGGGCGTTGGTCTTGATCTCGAAGAAGCGCATCTGCCGCGGGTCGGAGGGGGCCAGGTCCACCTTCTTCTGGAGGGCCAGGAACTTCCGCACGTCGCGGGCCGTCGCGATGATCCGCACCTGGTTGCTTTCGTCCAGCGCCGAGAGGCGGGCGTAGTACGGCAGCGCCGACGTGAACATGTCCACCAGCGTGGCGGCCTTGCGGTCGGGCACGCGGTAGTACACCTCGACGAAATCCATGTCGCGCAGGTTGGCCTGCTCGAACGCCGCCACGGTCGGATACACCCGCTCCACCGGGATGTGCTCGGCCATCTCGTTGACCGGGAGGATGTAGACGTGGTTCTCGCGCTCGACGAAGCGGTACCCCTTCTCGTGCATGATGAGGTTCAGCTCGTCGATCGCCTCGTCCTTGGTGAAGCGCTTGTTGCTCTTGTAGGTCAGCTCCCCGCCGATCACGATGTCCGTCGGATCGGTCATCAACGGCTTGCCGACCCGCTGCACAAAGTGGGCGATCACGTCCTCCCACGGGGTGGCGTCGAAGGCGAACCACTCGGAGGGCTCATCCGGACCGGGCTTCCGCGCCGCCGGCTTCGGCGGACCGGCCGGCTCGGGGGGCGCCTTCACCGTCGGCGTGGGCAGGGGCCCCGGCTTGTGCTCTTCCGTTGCCGTTGTCGGGGGAACGTTCGCCAGGCTCTCCGGCGGCCCCACGACTTCCTCTTCCGCGCCTGCGAGCGGAGTCTCGGCGGGCGGCGGCGGCTCGGCGGCCGGCGGCTGCGGTGCCCGTTGGGTCGAGGCCCGCGCACGCTCGCGCAGTTGCTCGATGGACTCCGGCTCCCCGCTCTCGCCGCTGGGACGTACGGGCCGCGCGGGAGTCAGGCGTCGCGGCGGCCGCGCCGGCGGCGTGGCACCGGACTGCTCGGCCTGACGGGCTTCCTGCTCCCGCTGCATCTGGTCGCGCAGCCGGAGCAGCTTCTCGAGCGCTTCCTGGGTGTCCGGCGGCCGGTCCGGCTGAGTGGTCGGCGTCTGCGCCGGGCGTACCTCACCCGAAGGCTGGGGCGGCGGCTGTTGGGCCCGGGCCGCGAAGACGGCCAGTCCCGCGACGAAGCTCACCGTGAGGCCCCGCACTGCCCACCGTGTCGTCCGCAGCGTCATGCTCGCACCTCTTTCACGACGTGCTTCAGGCCCCGTCCGGGGCCGTTGTATCCCAAGGGTCGTCCCGCGTCAGCGCCGGCTCGACGGTCCAAGCCGCGTTCGTCGCAGCGCCGCTCTGGTCACGGGGTTCCGACCGGCCCGACCCGCGTTGGGCCTCGCCGCCGGTCTCCGCGCCAACCCCGTTCACACGCAGGCGATCTCGCTCGCTTGAGCCGGTCGCGGACAGCGCGTCAGGCCCGCGCCCGCCGTCGGCCGCAACCCGGCTCCCGTCGGTCGCTAGTTATACCCGGAACCCCCCCCGGGGTGGCAGTGGGAAAAACGGCGGCGGCGACGTTCAACATCCGTCCCGGCCGGAACTTACCCGCCCCGCGTCGGCCCGCCCCGCCCCAGTCTGGCCGCCGGTGGACAGCGGCTGCTGCCGATAGGCGTCCCAGACCTCGGGATGCTCGTCCGGGTTGAGCAACTGCCGCTCCCGGAAGCTGCTCCCCAGGCGGTAGAAGTAGTCCTTCGCGCCGTCCGCTTCCTGCACGCGGACCACCATGCCTTCCGGGTGAATGAACATGAGCTTCCCGTCGTCCACGGTCTGGTCGAGGCGATACTCCGTCGGTTTCTGCGTCCGCTGCCGGTCGTCGGTGACATACGCGATCGGCTCGCCCTCCAGGGCCACCGTCGCGCGCAGGAAGACGTGCTCGGTGCCCTCGCGCGGGTCGCGGGGCGGCGGGGCGGCAGGCGCTGCGGCAACGGGCCGCGGCTCTGCCGGTGTCGGAGCTGCCGCCGCCGGCTTCTCCCGGTACGGCAGGAACAGGTTCTTCTCGAACAGCACGTTGTACGCCGCCAAGTCGGTCTCGGCCAAGCGGCCGCGTTCCGACTCCTCCGGCGCGCCCTCGATGACGGGGTGCTCCAGCCCCGCCAGCCGCGGCAGCACCAGGGTGATCGCCGACACGCTCAAACGCAGCTCCGGTCCGTTCGGCCCGAGTGTCGGCTCCCGTCCCGCCGCGCCGGCACCGCCCCCGCGGCCCCCGCGGCCGGTACCCCCGCCTTCCCGCCGCGGGTTGTTGAGGTCGGCGATGATGTTTTGTTCCGCGGCGATGCGCACCTTGTCGATGCGGGCGAGATACTCGCGGCGATAGAAATCGCGCAGAAAGCCGACGACTTCGTTGAGCGTCCCGGTCGCCGTGATCGTCATGGGCACGCCGATGGACTGGTCCTTGTACCGCACGAACGACCCGGCGCTGATCTTCGGATCGCGCAGGCCGTGGCGTTCGACCAGACGGTGCAGGTCCTCACGGAAGCGGCGTTGGGCCACCTGCGGCTCGGACGCGGACGCGAAGGTCCGGCGCGTCAGGGCCTGCCAGCGCTGCTCGGCGTCCTGGAGGGTCTTGAGCTGCACGGTGAGAATCTGCGTGCGCTGCTGCTCCAGGCGGATGCCGCTTTTCACCGCCTCGAACGGTTCGAGGACCGTCCAGCGGACCAGATAGACCAGCGCGGTGACGGCCACGGCCCCCCCGACGCACAGCCCGAGCACTTTCTCACGGCGGGTCATCGGTCAGCTTCCCGTGGGCACGCGGCCCAGGTCGCGCAGCAGGTCCCGCCGCGCTTGGGCCCGCGCGGCGGCCTGGTCCCGAAACTGCTGCAACTTGCGCAGCGCGATGCGGATGTCCACCAGGCCGTGGTAGCGGCGGCCCTCGACGCGCGTCCAGGTCTCTTGGGTCGCCTCGTACAGCCGCTCGCCGTCCACGGTCAGGTTGTTCAGCGCGTTGACGAAATCGGTGGGCACCTGCCACTCGGTGTGGTAGACGCCCGCCAGCAGAATGCCCGGCGTGCGGCCGGTCGTGTCGAGCACGATCTCGCGCAGCGCCATCTTCTCGCCCGGCCGCGCCCCCGGCTCAAACGCGTGATCGACGACGTTGAGCAGCTCGTCGGGCCACACGGCCTCGGCGGCCCATTCGCGGACCTCATCGACGCGGTTGAGCGTCTTGGCGGCCTGCTCCGCCTGCGCCAGCAGCTTGCCATTGACCGCCTGAAGCTCGCGGAGCTGACGGCTGAGTAAGGCGTACTGCCGGCCGAGCACCCCGCCGATGGCCAACAGAACCAACACGGCTGCCAGCACCGCCACGCGGGCGCGGCGTTGGAGCGTCTCGCGGGCCGACACGGGCCGCTTCGGGTTGAGGAAGTCCAGGGCCAGAGCGCCCTCGCGCCCCAATCCCCACGCCAACCCCAACGCCGCCGAAAACGACCGCAGCTTCGGCGCCTCGTCCGCCGCCACATTCAACGGCCCGGTCGGATCAAACAGGCGCACCGGCAGGGTCAGGCGGCGGTGCAGGCGTTCGGCCAGTTGCGTTTCCAGGCCGGTGCCGCCGGCGACGACGATCTCGTCCAGGGCCGCGTCGGGCTCGGTCGCGCGGTACGCCTGAAGCGTCCGCGTGGTCTCGACCACCAGCTCGTTGATCGCCGCCTCGACGGCCTCGTCCCCGCGGGCCAGCTCGCTCAGCTCCGCGATCGAGACGGTGCGCGAGTCGTCCGGCGCGCCGGGCACGGCGGCCGGCAGGGGCACGTTGACGTTGGCCGAGCGGCTGAATCCCAGCGCGCCGCCGCGGAACACGTCGATTTCGGACGCCCCGGGGCCGACGTCGATGAACAGCACCCGCTGCTCGGCCGCGCCGCCCGTCACTTGCGCGCTAATCAGGTTCGCATAGGGCCGCAGGCCGATCCGCGTCGGCATCAGCCCCGCCGCCTCGCACGTCTGCCGCACGCGCCCCAGCGTTTCGGTCGTGACCGCCGCCAGCAGCACCTCGCGCGCCAGCCCCTGCTCATCCGTGTCCGTGATCACATAGTCGATCGCCGCCGTGTCCAGCGGGAACGGCAGCTCTTTCATCGCTTGAAAGCGGACGGCGGCGGCGACCTCGCGGGCCGGCGTGGGCGGCAGGCGCAGCCGGTTGATGACCGCCCGCTCGCGCGGCACGTCCACCACCACCGAGCGGTGGCGCAGCCCGTGCCGCCGCAGCATCGAGCGAATAAAGTCCCCCAGCGCCTCCGGGTCGTCGGCCTCCACCCCCGCGGGCAGGCGGTGCGAATGGGCGTCTTCCAGGACGGTGCGCGCCTTACCCACCCGCGCCACCACCAGGCGCAGCGAGCGCTTGTCCCAGTCCAGACACAGCACCTTGCGGCTCAACCGAAGCACCCGGGTCTCCTCAGCGCCCGGCCTGCGACCCTTGGATGACCACCGTGTCGTCATCCACCGGCCAGGCCAGGCCGAGCGCCGTCAGGTCACGATGATACAGCACCTGCACGAGCGAGCCACGCCGTTCGATGATCCATTCGTACCGCCGGGCCAGGCGCGTGTGATCGCCGTAGCCGATGATCTCGACGTGGAATTGCAGCGAGCGGGTCGTGAGCCGGTCTTTGAACTGGTCGTACACCGCCGGCCCGACCGCCTGGCTGATCCACGTCGGCTCCTTCCGCTGGTCGGCGGAGAGCTCGTTTCGCAGGCTGACGATGGCGGCGGCGGCCTCCGTCCCCAGCACCGCCTCCAGGACGCGCGGCGCGGCGGTGTTGACGTCGATCGGCCCCTCCTTGACCTGGCCCTGTCCGCCGCCCGCGCCCCCGCCGCCGCCCTGTCCGGCCGGCCGTGGCTCGCGCGACCAGACGGTCACGAACGGGGCGATGCCGGGATTCAGTACGCCGTCGGCGTTGTCATACTCCGGGAAGCTCGCGTCGCCGTCGTCCTCGTTCGCGTCGAGCAGCCCGTTGCGGTTGACGTCTTCACCGTAGATGGCGGCGGCGGTCCACCCCTTCACGAGCAGCAGTTCTTCGAGCGTGTCCAGCCGGCCGTTCTTCGTGTAGTACGCCGGCTCCAGCGTGGTGTAGTACTCGTTCTCGGCCCCGCCCGGCCGCACCTCGTCGTCCTCGTCGAGCCAGTCGAGCAGCGCGGCGATCAGCTCCGGCGCGTTCTCCAGGCCCAGGTCCGTCAGCAGCGGCGTCAGCAACCGTTCGATCTCCTCCGGCTCCGCGGTGTTCAGATTGAGTTTGCTCGCCTCCGGCGTGATGCCGAAGCGGATCGTGTTGCGTGCCCCGTCGACGTTGGGGGCGACCAGGCTGTAGCGCCAGGCGACCGCGGGCGACGGCTGCGCGAGGATTTCCGTGCGCGAGCCCATCTTGCGGACGGGGTCACCCTCGCGGTCGAATGCCGGCGACCAGACCAGCGCGTGCCGGAACTTCTCCGGGACATCCCACCACGCGGACGAATCGTCGCCTTTTTCCCGCAGGATCGTGGTCAATTCTTCAAGCCCGGACAGGGCCGCCAGCCGTGCTTGCTGCGCGTCGCGTTGGGCCTGGGCCCCCGACAGCTCCGCGCGCACGAAGAACAGGAACCCCGCCATCACCAGGGCCAGCAGGCCGACGACCACCAGGACGACGGGCAGGACGATCGCGCGGCGCCAACGGGTCACGGCTTGTCCTCCCGCCGGCCCTCGCCTTCCGTTTCCTGCGTGGGGCCGCCCGCCCCCTCGGTTTCCTGCGCTGGGCCGCCGAACTTATAGATTTCCTGCACCTGGCTGCCCAGGCGGTGGGCGCGGGCCGTGAACATCTGGTCGGCCGCCGGCAACGCCACGATGACGCTGAAGCGGTTGATGTTCGGCACGTCGGGCCCGAGCGGATACCGGTCCAACGGATAGGTTTCGAGGTCCTGGTCCTCCAGCTCGGCCTTGGTGAGCGAATCGAACCCGACGGTGATGCGCACGAGGTGGGGCAGCGGGTTGCCCTCGGTCACCTCCCATTTCGTCAGCCATTCCACCCCGTCGAAATAGCGGAACTCCAGGTAGCCCAGCTCGTGCGACCACAAGTCGTGCCGCAGGTACAGCAGGTCCTGGTCCTCGGCCGCCTGCTCCTCCCGCACGAACGGGTTGATCGCCCGCCGCTCGGTCCGCAGGACCCCCCCCACGATCGGGTCGCCCTCGGGCGTCGTCTTCTCGGGGTCGATCCACAGCTCGTAGGTGATCTCGCGCAGGTCGTGGCGCGGGGCCGGCAGGGCCGCGGCTTCCGACTCGTTATAGAAACCGTAGGAATGCGCGGGCGGCAGCGGCGCCGTCAGGAACGTGATCCGCCGCCGATCGCCCGTGAACTGCGTCACCGGGAACTCAATGCCCTCCAAGCCGACCGCGTTGCGCAGCTCGGCGCCCAGGCGCTCCAGCATCTGCTGCACGATCTGGGTGCGGTCGGCGATGCGCCCGGCCTGCTCGCGGACGGCGAGCGTCTGCCAGAAGAACGTCAGCAGCGTCCCCAACAGCAGCCCGATGAGGGCGATCGCAATGACCACCTCGAACAGCGTCAATCCGCGCCGCCGGGGAACGCGCCGCACCATCAACGTCCTCCCCCCTGCTGCCGCTCATAAGCGTCCCGCAGCCGCATCAGGTCCTCGATGGTGTACTCCCCGTTCGGACCCGAACCCTGCCCGATATCAAAGCCCGGCGGCGGGCCGGGCGGGGGCTCGCCCTCGTTCGGCGGCGGCGCGGGGGGACGCCCGCCGCCCGGGCGGAACGGCCCGGGCGGTGGGGCCGGCGGCGGCGTGCCGCCCGCCGCCTCAACCGCCTGCCGAATCATTTCGGCCAGCGCGTTGGCATCGATGTCCGCGCCCCCCGGCCCCGCCCCCTCACCGCCGCGCCCCCCCAGCCCCGGCACTCCGAACTGATCGGCGTACTGGGTCCACTGGGTCGGCACGCCCCCACCACCCAGCATCCCCAGCACTCCGTCCAAATATGGCATCAACTGCGCCAGGGTGTCCTCGTCGAGCATCGTCATGAGCTGCTGGAAGTCCACCGCTCGCGGGTCGAAACCCGGGATCGGCACCAGCCCCCGCAGCATCTCCGCCGCCGCCTCCGTCATGCCCCCTTGCTCCACGAGGTCCACCTTGGGCGGCGCGGCCTTGAGCATCACCAATTGCCGCACGACCTCCGCGCCGTCGCTGCTGTCCAGCCGATCCGGGTTGGGTTGCCGCAGGATTTCGATCACCACCCGCCGGAGCGTCTCCTGGTCCTCGCGGTTCACCGGCTCGTTGACGATGCGCCAGAACGTGCCCGGCAGCGGCGCGAGGGCGTAACCCAGCGGGGTTTCGTCCGTGCAGGCGTACTCCAGCTTCTCGTTCTCCTTCATCAAGGCGGCCAGGCGCGGGTCCAGTCGCACGAGCGCCACCAGGTGTTCCGCCAGCAACGTGGCCCGCAACTGCTCCTCGCTGAAGGCGGTCATTTCCAGCCCGCCGGCGAGCTGCGCCCCCAGCAGCCCCATCGCCGCCACCAGCACCGTCAGGGCGATGACCACTTCGAGCAGCACCGCCGACCGCCGGCAGCACTTCCACGGCCGCCGCTTCATCGGTAATCCTCCGGGTTGTATTCATCTTCCCGGTCGGCCTCCGGGGGCAGGGCGTCCGGCCGGCGTACCTCGCCGGTTGCCCGGTTCCACGGCTCGACCGTAACGCGGCCGAGGCGACCGTCGAGCGTCACCAGGAGGGCGTTGCCGCCGGCGTCGCGCAGCACCCACCGCAGGGAATTGCTGGTGCCGTCCGGCTCGAAGTTGATCTCGACCGGGCGTTCGAGGTCTTCCACCGCGACGGGATCCAGCTCCGTCTCGGGAAACTCAAGCTGGTCATCCACGATGCGGATCGGCGAGGGGCCCTCCGGCAGCAGTTGCACGGCCTCGATCCACACGTCGGGCAGCAGCACCTCGCTATGGGCCCAATCCTCGCGCGGCGTGATGTACAAGTGCGGGGCCTTCAGCGGATCGGCCTGCCGCCGCACGCGCACGCTCCCGTCGGCGCGGATGAGAATGCGGTGGCGGCAGGTGGCGTTCATCGCCTCGGCCCGGCACATCGCGGCCAGCGCCCGCAGCCGATGGGCCGACTCCTTCAAGTGCTCGGCGGTGGCGGCGGTCGTGAAGTCCGGCAGCACAAAGGCCGCCAGCAGCCCGAGCAGGGCCACGACCAGCAGCACCTCCAGGAGCGTGAAAGCTGGTCGGGCCGTCCGGCGCACGAGCCTACTCCCGCAATTCACGTCACCACGACGGGCCGCGCGTGGCGACTCGCACCAAGTGGCCTGACGCCGGCGAACAGCCGCCGCGTCAGGTCCGCTTCCAGTTGGTGATGTCGTCGTCCGTGCCGGCCTGGCGGTCGGGGCCGGGGCTGGACAGGTCGAAGCCGCCTTCGTTGTACCGGCCCGGGGACTGGTAGACGTAGTCGCTGCCCCAGGGGTCCTTGAGCTTGGCCGCGTCCTCGATGTAGGGCCCGCTCCACTTGGCGGCGAGCTCCTCATTGTCCGGCTTCTGGACCAGCGCCATCAGCCCGCCGTCTTCCTCGGTGGGGTAACGGCCTATGTTCAGGCGGTACATCTTCAGGGCGTTGGCCAGGCTGCCCTCGATGGCCGCCTTGGCAAGCTTGATCTCGGTGTCGCGTTGCACCCCGAAGAAGTTCGGCACGACGAACGCGGCCAGCAGGCCGATGATCACGACGACCATCAGCACTTCCAGCAGCGTGAAGCCGCGCGCCCAGGACCGTGTTCTGCGTTTCTGCCTGTTCATCGCCATCTCCGCTAAGTGTGGCCACTCCGTCGAAACCAACCGCCCCAACCGTCACTTCATCGCCGTCGTCGCCATCCGCAGGATCGGCACGAGCAACGCAATCGCGATGAACGCGATCATCACGCCCATCAGCAACAGCAGCAGCGGCTCGAGCATCCGCATGGTGAAGTCGATCTGCCGGGCCGTGCGCTCCTCCTGCGTGTTGGCGATCTCCACGAGCACCTTGTCGAGCGTGTTGCTCTCCTCGGCCACCGCGATCATATCGACGATCGCCGGGGGGAACACGCCGGCGATGCTCAACGGCCGCGCCAGCGATTCGCCCGCGCGGACGCTCTCGGCCGCCTCGTCGATCGCGTCGGCCAGGATCGCGTTGCCGGTCGAGTCCTTCGAGATCTTCAGCGACTGGAGAATCGGGATGCCGTTCGACAACATGGTCCCCAGCACGCGGCAGAAGCGGCAGATGGAGATCATGGTGTAGATCTTGCCCACGCCGATCATGCGCAATTGGAGCCGCGAGCGGACCGCCTGACCGGCCTGGCTTTGCAGGAACGCGACCAGCGCGATCACCACCAGGACCAGCCCGCCCACCAGCCACAGCCCGTGGTCCCGCAGCACATCACTGATCGTGAACACCACGCGCGTTGGCACCGGCAGCGCTTGCCCCTCCAGCACGGCGCGAATCTTCGGCACCACGTAGGTCATGATGAAGGCGACGGCCCCGATTGCCCCGCACAGCAGCACGCAGGGATAGATGAGCGCCCCGATGAACTTGTTCTTCAGCGCGTCCTGACGGGCCACGAACTCCGACAGGCGGGCCAGCACGTCCTCCAGGAACCCGCCCTTCTCACCCGCCCGCACCATCGCCGCGTGCAACTCCGGAAACGCGTGCGGGTGGCGGCGCATGGCGTCGGCCAGCGCGTCGCCTCCCGACACGTCGTCGCGCACCTCCCGCAGGATGCGGGCCAGCGCCGGCGACGACGCCTGCTGCCCCAGCACCTCCAGGGCCCGCATGATCGGGACGCCCGCCCGCAGCAGGTCCGCCAACTGCTCGTACATCTGCCCCACCTTGGACAAGCTCACCCGCCGCGCCCGCCCCGTCAGCACCGACCGCTCCCGCGCCGCCTGCTCCTCCACCTCCACTGGCAGCAGCGACCGCTCGTCGAGCATGCGCGCGGCGGCCATGGCGCTGTCAGCCAGGAGGGTTCCACGCACCTCCTGGCCGGAGGCGTTCCGGGCTCGGTACGCAAACGTCGGCATACACTCACTCTGGGTCGGCCGGCGACGCAACGCAGCCGCCGGCCGCCACTTATACCCATCGGCCCGCCCGCGGATGCGGGGGCCAGGGGCCGGTCCGACGACCCGCCGGCCGGGCAGGCACAACTGCGGCCTTTGAGCTTTGGCCGTTGTCGGCTAGATTATGGCGTGAAGGTTGGTCGGTGAGAAGCGTCGCCGTTATCGGACCTGACTCGCCGCCCCGCCGATTCACCCCCACTCGGCGGCCCTGAGGATCCAGCGAATGCCTGAGACGATTGCGTCCGAACCCGAATCACCCCCGTCGCCCACCGCCGCCGGCTGGGAATCGTTGGCCCTGCCGCAGCCGCTCCGCGATGCGGTCCAACACGCCGGCTTTCAGCAGCCCACAGAGATCCAGCGCGTGCTCGTTCCTGTCGCCCTGGCGGGCAAAGACTGTATCGGTCAGGCCCGGACCGGGACCGGCAAGACCGCCGCGTTCACTCTGCCGCTGCTGGACAAACTCATACCCGGAGGCGGCGTGCAGGCCCTGGTCCTGGTTCCCACGCGCGAGCTGGCCATCCAGGTTGATGACCACGTGCGCTTGCTCGCTCACCGCACGCCGCTGAAGACGGTCGCCGTGCTGGGCGGCCGGGGGATCAAGCAGCAGCTCGCCGCCCTGGCGCAGAATCCGGAAATCGCGATCGGCACGCCCGGCCGCGTGCAGGACTTGATGCACCGCAAGGCCCTGAAGCTGGATGCGATCCGTGTCGTCGTGCTCGACGAAGTGGACCGGATGCTCGACATCGGCTTCCGCGACGACATCCGACGAATCCTCGGGGCCGTGCACACCGAGCACCAGACGATCTTCGTGTCCGCCACGATCGACGACGAGATCCGCAAGCTGGCCCGGTCGTTCATGCACGATCCGGTCGAGCTGAACGTCTCCCGCGACATGCTGACGGTCGAGGGCGTCACGCAGGGCTTCGTCACCGTGGACCCCGAGGACAAGGCCGCCACCCTGGTCCGCCTGCTCCGGCACGAGAAACCCACCCTGGCCATCGTCTTCACCAACACCAAGCACAAGGCCCGTCGCGTGGCGCAGCACCTGAAGCGCGAGGCGATCGAGTGCCGCGAGATTCACGGCGACCTGGAGCAGGAGCGGCGCGAGCGCGTCATGAAGGCCTTTCGTACGCAGAAGACGCCGGTGCTCGTGGCCACGGACCTGGCGGCCCGCGGGCTGGACGTGACGGACATTTCGCACATCATCAACTACGACGTTCCCGTCGACTCGTCCGTCTATGTGCACCGCATCGGCCGCACCGCCCGGATGGGCCGCGCCGGCATCGCGTATACGTTCGTCACACGCGAGGAAGGCAAGCTCCTGACCGAGATCGAGAAGCTCATCAACAAGGAGATCCCGCGCTTCGAGCCGGCGTGGCTACTGGCCAAGCCCGGCCCCGAGCCGAAGGAACCTCCGCCCGAAACCGCCGCGCCGTCCGACCAGCCGGCGGTGCCGCGCCGCTATCAGGACCCGCGGCTGCGCGACCAGGTGCTCGACGCCCTGGGGTACCGGCCGGTGAAGCGCACGCTGGGCAGTCGCTTCCGCAGCGCCCGCAAACGCCGCTGATCTGAATAGCATGGCTGCGGCTTTGAATGGCCATGCTCTGGTGGGAGACACCCTCCCTACGGCCGTTGCGGCCGCGCCGCCGCCTCGAGCGCCGCGAGCAAACGCCGGGCCTCGAAATCGTCGGGTTGCAGGGCCACCGCGTGGCGACAAGCCGCCAGGGCCGCCTCCCGGCGCCCCTGTTCCGCGAAGCCCTGCGCCAATCGCAGGTGGGCCAGGGCATTGCGTGGGTCGAGTCGGACGGCGGTCTGGAAATGCTCGACGGCCCGTGACACGTCGCCCCCCGCGGCCAGGATCGTACCCAGCGTCAGGTGCGCGATGGGGTCTTGCGGCACGAGTTCCAGGGCGCGCGTCGCGTGCGCGCGGGCCTCGTCCAGGCGTCCCGCATCGAGCAGCGCGGAGGCGAGGTTGGTGCGGGCCTCGACCGATTGGGGGTTCAGCTCGACCGCGACCGTGCCGTGCCGGACCGCCTCAACCAGGCGCCCCGATCGCGCCAGGGCCACGCACAGATTGCTGCGGGCGTGGAAATTGTCCGGGTCGCACTCCACCGCCTCCTGAAAGCATCCCAGCGCCCCGGCCAGGTCGCCGCGCGCTTCCGCCAACCGGCCGCGCCCGACCCACGCGGGCGCCGCACGCGGGTTATGGCGCAGGACATACGACCAGAGCGTCTCGGGATCACGCCAGACCTGCACCTGAGCGAAGCTCTTCGCGGCCAGCGCCAACAGCAAGACGCCCGGAACGGCCACGCGGACCACCCACCCCCAGCGTGGCGACAGGGCCTCCGCGCCGCGGACCAGCCCCACCGCGACCGCCAGCGCGACCCCGAGCAGGGCGAAGTACGCCAGATGATCGGCAAACGGCGCGTGCCGGAGGTAGCCGAAGTGCACGAGCCCCAGCGCGGGGGCCAGCGCGATGACGAAGTGCGCCAGTCCCCACAGCACAAGCCCACCCAACCGACGTCGTGCAAGCACGACCACCACGACGGCCGCCAGGACCCCACCCAAGGCGGCCCACCAGACGGGAGAAGCAAGCGTGACGTTCCACTTGGCATACAGGGGCGACAGCGTCACCGGCAGCACGAACTTTCCCACGTAGGCCCACAGGGCCGCGGCGGCGTGCAGCAGGCGGGCCGGCGCTGAGTCCGCCGCGGCGCTGCCTAGCGCCCCTTCGCGCTCGGCCGTCACGAGGACCGGCAGCACGGCCATCGCCGCCGCGGGCACCAGCCGCAATACGCCGCCCCAGCCGCGTCGTCCCAGGGCCCAGCGGTCCATCAGCCACATGGACGGCAGGGTGGCCAGCGCGACCGACTTGCTCAGCACGGCCAGGGCGAACGCGGTCAGGGTCAGGGCGTACCAGCGCCAGCGCCCCGTCTGCTGGTGCCGCACATACAGGAG
The DNA here is from genome assembly GCA_964462635.1 of uncultured Planctomycetales bacterium. Taxonomy (GTDB): domain Bacteria; phylum Planctomycetota; class Phycisphaerae; order UBA1845; family Fen-1342; genus JBFMAI01. The sequence goes on along the minus strand of CAYWYJ010000019.1, from coordinate 5,238 downwards.
CAACGTGAGGACGCCGAACAGCCCGGCGAGCAGGTTCTTGCGCTCGGCCAGCCACGCCACGGAGCCAACCTGCACGGGGTGCAGGGCGAAGATCGCCGCCGCCAGCCAGGCCGCCCGCGGGCCGGCGCCCAAGGCCTGGAATAGCGCGAAGCTGAGCAGCGCGGCGGCCGCGTGCAGCACGACGTTGACGACGTAGTAGCCCGCCGCGCGCTCCCCCCACAGTTGGTACTCCAACCAGTGCGACGTGAACGTGACCGGGTAATACTGCGGCAGCTCGCGCGTCAGCCAGATCGCCCGCAGCCCGTCGGGTGAGCGCAGATAGGCGTTGTCGCGGATGTAAACATCGTCGTCCCAGTCCACGAAGCCGTTGCGGACGCCGGGGGCATACGCGACCGCGATTCCGAGCAGCAGCAGCGCGGCCCACCCGCGGCGGCGGGGCGGTGTCGGCCTGGCCTTCGTGTCGGCGGCCCCCGCGGGCTGACGTGTCGCCGGTCTCACGACGAGCGGGCCCTCACGTCAGGGGATGCGGACCGGGAGGCGGGACGGGACCGGGTGGTCGCAGCAGCACCTGAAAACGCCGCCGACCGAGCAACGCTTCGTGGCTGAGGATCTCGAAGGCGTACTGCCCCTCCTGGGGGATGTGGACACCCTGCATGGCGAACAGCAGGTCCACGACGGCCAGCGGGTTCGGCGCCTCCACCTGGCCCTTGCCGCTGAACAGCGTCACGTCATCGGCATCGCGCACCAGGCGCAACTCCAGTTCCGCCCGCCCGTTGATCTCGGTCACCGACGCGAGAATCGCCATCTGGTTGATGACGGCGGGTACCCGCGGCACGAGGATCGTATTGAAGATCCCGATCGCGCTTTTCTTGTTGCTGAGGCGGTCGTCGATGACCGTGTCGCAGATCAGCAACGACACCACCGTCGGCACCGCCCCGGGCTCCTGACTGCTCATGCCACATCTCCCTTGCCGACGGCATCATACTACGGGCCGCGTTCACCCGCCCGCGGGCGATGGGTAAGATTTCGTGTCCGGTCGGCCGGCGGCCCGCCGTCGTGTGGAGTGGCGGCCGGGTGCGCAGGGCCGAAGACCAGCGAGGAACTGCACGCCGTGTTGCGAGGCGTCATACGAGCCACGGCCGGTCCGGGGAGCACCGGCCGCCGCCTGGCCGCGACGGTTTTCGGGGCCGCCGTCCTGCTCGCGGCCCTGCCGGCGTCGGCCGGCGCGCAGCCGACGGTGGACCTGAAGATCGCCCGCGACGAGGTGTTCGCCGGGGAAGCCGTCCAACTGCTGGTCGAAGTGCAGAACTTCCAGACGTGTGAGCCGCCCACGCCGCCCAACCTGGACGGTGCCACGCTGCGCGAACAGCCCGGCACCTCCGAATCGTCGTACACGTCGATCGTCAACGGCCGCGTCACCCAGACGCGCACCCGGACGTACACGTTCGAACTGATCGCCACGGTCCCCGGCGAGCTGCTCATTCCCCCGTTCAGCGTGCGTGCCGACGGGCAAACGCTGAAGACCACGCCGCTGCGCCTCGCGGTCCGCCCGAGCGACGCCGACCACCTGTTCGCCGTCGAGGTGTCCGCCGGCCGGCAACGCGTGTACGTCGGCCAGCGCGTGCCGCTGACGCTGACGATCTGGGTGAAACCGGCCCGCTACGGCAGTCAGGTCCTCGACGCCGACGAGATGTTCCGCCGCCTCCAGGCCGTCAACCTGGGGAGCTTCCCGCAGCCGCAGTTTCGGCAGGTGACGCGCCGGCCGCGACCCGACGGTGACCCACAGGAGCTGTACTACGCGTATGAGTTGGGGGCGTCCTTCGTCGCCCAACGCCCCGGCCGGCTGACGTTCGACGACCTCGAGTTGGGCATCGCGTATCCAATGCGCGGCGGCACGCGGCACCTGCGGGCGCGGCCAACCGGGGAGGGATTGGAAGTGCTGCCCGTACCCGCCGAGGGCCGGCCCGCCGACTACGCGGGCGCCGTCGGCCTGCTGGCCATCGAGGTGGTCGCCCGGCCGACGGAAGTTCGCGTCGGCGACCCGATCGAGGTAACGCTGGACATCCTCGGCGACGGGCCGCTGGAGACGCTGCCGCCGCCACTGTTGAGCAGCAACGCCCGCCTCGACGCCGGCTTCCGGCTGCCTTCGGAGCAATTGGCGGGCGAGACGCAGGAAGGTCGGCGGCGCTACAAGTTCACCCTCCGCGCCAAGCGCGACGACGTGACCGAGATTCCCCCGATCGAGTACCCGTACTTCGACCCCGACGCCGAACGGTTCGTCATCGCCCGCAGCAAGCCGGTCCCCCTCACCGTCCGGCCGGTCGCGGAAGTCACGCCGCCGGACATGAGCGGCCTGACACGCCTCCCGGCGCCGTCCCCGGGGGCGCTGGAAGCCCTGGACGGGCTGCACGACATCGAGACGAGCGAAAACGCGCTTCTGGCCCGCGGATCAACGGTCAGTTCCCGGATGATTCTCGCGGCGGCCGGCGGCCCGGGCGTGCTCGTTCTGCTGGTGTGGGGCGGGCGCACGGCCGTCGCGCGTCGGTCCGCCGACCCGCTGCGCCGTCGCCGGCAGCAGGCCCATCGCACGGCCCGCCGCCGTCTGGCT
>CAYWYJ010000019.1:1344-2620 GCA_964462635.1 uncultured Planctomycetales bacterium | reverse complement strand
GCCGCCGCATGAGCTGGGCAGTCGCATCGTCGCCGCGCTCACCGGCTACCTGGCCGACCGCCTGGGCGAGCCCCCGGGGCGCTTCACCGGCCCCGGCGCCCTGACCGATCTCCGGGGGCGCGGCGTCCCTGAGCGCATCGTCGCGCAGTGGGCGGCGGTGATCCAGCGTTGTGAGGAAGTGAGCTTCGGCGGCGCAACCGCGGCGGACGGGGACGCACTGCGGGCAGCGGCCGCGGCGTGCGTGCAGGCCCTGGAGCGGCGGAGGCTATGAGCGTGCCGAGGACGTGGGAACGTGGGAAGGTGGGCACGTGGGAAGGGAAGTCCGCGCGTCGAAGCACCGTCCGTTGCCAGGCCGTTTCCACGTGCCCACCTTCCCACGTTCCCGCCTTGCCACCTGCCCGCGTGCGGGCCGCCGTGGTTCTCGCGCTGTGCTTCGCGGCGGCGCCATGGGCGGCTGGGGCCGGCGAGCCCTTGTCGACGCAACGGCAGCGCGAAATCCTGCGCAGCGCGCTGACCGCCTACGACCAGGCCGTCGCCGTCGCGCGGGAAAGACCGGACGAAGCGCGGCAGCTCTACCGGCAGGCGGCCGGCGGGCTGCTCGCGCTGCGCGACGCCGGTCGCGACAACGCCGCCGTCGAGTACAACCTCGGCAACATCTACTTCCGGCTGGGTGAGCTCGGTCGGGCGGTTCTGCACTATCGGCGGGCGGAGCGCCTGGCCCCGGGAGATGCTCGTCTGCGCGCCAACCTTCGCTACGCGCGCGACCGCGTGGAGCCGGTGATCGTGCCCACCGGGCAGGGCCGGCTGGTTCGCAGCCTGCTGTTCTGGCACTACGACACGTCGCCGCGGCAGCGCTTCGTCGTCCTGATGATCGCCTCGGGCGCGGGGTGGCTGCTGCTGCTGGGCGGGCTGCTGCGGCGCCGGCGTCCCCTGGTGCTCATCGCGGCCCCCTTCCTGGTCGCCACGGTCGCGGTGACCGCTTCGCTCCTCTGGCAGCTTCACGACGAAGCCCGTCGGCCGCCGGCGGTGGTCGTCGGTGATGCCGTTGCGCTCCGTCTGGGTCGCGGTGAAGGGGCCGATCTCGCCCTGAAGCAAGCGCTCGGCCCCGGCGTCGAGCTGCGCATCCTGCGTCAGCACGGGGATTGGGTCGAAGTGCAGCTCGCCAACGATCAGACCGGCTGGCTACCGGCGCAAGCCGTCGAACCGCTCTGACCGGCACCGGCCGACCGTAGCGGCCGGGCTCCGCACCGGTCGACCGTAGCGGCCGGGCTCTGCA
>CAYWYJ010000019.1:0-1244 GCA_964462635.1 uncultured Planctomycetales bacterium | reverse complement strand
TGCACCGGCCGTAGACGGTGGGACCACTGCTCAAGAGCAGTGGCACACACGCCGAACGCCACCCCATGTGGCGGCCGGTCGATTACGTCGCGGGGCGCGGGGTCGCCGGCTCGACAATCACCGCGCTGGCCCGCGTGTCGCGGACGGCCGGCGCCTCGGCCTCGACGTTCACCGGGAAGCACACCGTGAAGGTCGAACCCTCGCCGGTGCGCGACCGCACGTGGATGTAGCCGCCGGCCTGCTCCACGACCTCCCGCACGATGGACAGCCCCAGCCCGGTGCCCGGGATGCCCGCGGACAGCGCGGCGTTGCCGCGGTGGAACGCGTCGAAGATGGACCCGGCCGCCGGCGAGCCGTCTTCCCGCAGCGGCAGCGCGTCGCCCAGCCCGATCCCCGTGTCCTGCACGATGATGAAAACGTAGTCGCGGACATCGCGGCGACGGGGCACGTGGCCGTGTACGGCATCACCTTCGACGCCGACAGCGCCCTCATCCGGCCAGAAGCCGACGCGGTCATCTCCGAGATCGCGAAGCTCCTCAAGCAGAACGCGAACCTCAAGCTGTTCGTCGTTGGGCACACCGCCAACGCCGGGAGCGTGGAGGCCGGGTTGAAGTTATCGCAGTCGCGCGCGGAAGCCGTGGTCAAGACGCTGACCAGCAAGCACGGCATCGCGGCCTCGCGCCTGATCCCGTACGGCGTCGGGCCCTACTGCCCGGTGAGCACCAACCAGACCGAGGAGGGACGCGCGAAGAACCGGCGCGTCGAGCTGGTGCAGCAGTAGCGGGGACAGGGTCCCCTGGATGGCCGCGCACCTTCCGGTGTGGACACGGCGGCGGCTCCGGCGTCCACCGTGCACTCGGTCCGGCTGGCTTACTTCTCCTCCCACTCGACCTTGTCGGTCACCCGGCCCGCCTTCGCGGCCTGGTCGGCCTCGGCGCCCTTCAGCTCGAGGTAGGCGTACTGCGACGCGAGGGTCGGGTCGATCTTCTTCAACGCCGCGAAGGCTTCCTGTGAAGCGCCATAGTTTTCCTGCTCGTGGCTGGCCCGGGCCGTGCCGAGCAGGGCTTTCGCGTTCGAGGATTCCTTCTTGATTGCCCGGCCGTAGTACGCGAGGGCGGTCTTCGGGTCGGCTTTCAGGAAGGCGAGGTTCCCGAGATTGATCAGCGCGGGTACGTAGTTCTGCTTGTCGAGCTTCAGGAACTCCATCCGCGCGTTGTCGTAGAGGCCATACGTGGCATAGAGCA
>CAYWYJ010000018.1:0-42457 GCA_964462635.1 uncultured Planctomycetales bacterium | reverse complement strand
GCGCTCTCCCAGTTGAGCTACGTCCCCAAGGCTTCCGTATTGTAAACCCGTCGCCAGCCGCCGCAACCGCTCTACACACCAAGCCGCCGGCCGCCGCGCCGCACACCACGGCATGACCGACCGCAGCGCACGTCACGGCGTCGCCCGCAGGCGCTCCGCCAACTCCGCCAGCCGGGCCGGGTCGCCCTTCTGGGCCCTCCAGCGGTACCCCAGACCATCGCCCGGGCGACGGGGCACGACGTGGAAATGCACGTACGGCACGTCCTGGCCGGCGGCCACGCCGTTGTTCTGGAGGATGTTGTACGCCGGCGCCTCGGTGACGGCCAGGATCTTGCGTGCCACAGCGACCAGCGAGCGCGCCAGTTCGGCCACTTCGTCCGGCGTCAGGTCTTCCAGGCGTTCGACCGGCCGCTTCGGAATAACGAGCGTGTGTCCCTCGGCCAGCGGGTTGATGTCGAGAAAAGCCAGAACGTGCGCGCTTTCGAACACCTTGTGGCACGGAATCTCGCCGGCCGCGATCCGCGCGAAGATGGACGCCGCGGCACCGGACACGGCCCCTACTCCGTCGCCCCGGTATCGGCCGGCGGCGCCGACTCGGCTTCGGGGGCGGCGTCCGCGCCCTTCTTGGCCGCGGCCTTGGCCCGACGGCGCTTGGGATGCGGCCGGGACTTGCCCGCGTAGACGGTGTACTTGACGCGGGCGCGACGCTTGCGCTCGGTCTTGTCCTTGCTCCGCTTGCGCGGCTTGTCGTCCTCGTCCACGAGTTGGAGGATGGCGAGCTGGCCGCCGTCGCCGAGCCGGCGCTCGGCCAGTTTGATGATCCGCGTGTAGCCGCCGCCGCACCGCAACGTCTCGTTCCGCTTCTTCATCTTCGGGCCGATGTCGGTGAAGAGCTTGTGCAGGACGGACTCGGCGGTGAACTTGAGCCCGGGGCGCGTGACGTTGGCGCGATAGCGGCGACCGGAGCGGGCGCGGAGGGTCTTGTTCCGCTTGGCGTCGCTCATGCGGTCGTAGTCTTCCTGGTGGTCCGCGGGGATGATCGCGCGGTCGGTCAGCAGCGCTTCCGCCCGTTGCCGGGCCGCCAGGCCCCCGTCAATCGCCAGCGTGATCAGCCGCTCGGCGAAGCCGCGAACCTCCTTGGCCTTGATGACCGTCGTCCGCACCTCTCCGTGCTCGAACAGGCTCTGCACCAGGTTACGCCGCAGGGCCAACCGATGGCTGGCGGTGCGGTTCAGTTTGCGACCTTGTACACAGTGTCTCATCGGTCCACCTTGGCCGTTACACGGCCGACACGGGGGTCGCCCCGGGACTCTCGCCGCCGCTCACGGCGGCGCCCATGCCCAAGCGCAGGCCCAACTGCTCGAGCTTCTGGCGGACCTCCATCAACGAGGTCTTGCCGAAGCTGCGAATCTGGAGCAGGTCGGCCTCGGTCATCCGCACGAGCTCGCCAATGGTGGCGATCTTGGCCGCCTCCAGGCAATTGCTGGCCCGTACCGACAGCTCCAGCGTCGAAACGGACCGCTCCAGCTTCTGGCGCAGCTCGTCGTCCATCGCCGGCGGCGCGGCCTCCCCGCGGGCGGGGGCCGCGACGACCTGCTCGCCCAACTCGTAGTATTGCACGAACGGGTTGAGGTGCTTGCGCAGGATTTTGGCCGCTTCGACCAGGGCGTCCTCCGGCGTCGTGGTGCCCTTGGTCCAGATTTCGAGGACGAGCCGGTCGTAGTTGACCTTCTGACCGACGCGCGTGTCCTCGGTGCGGTAGCGCACGCGGGTCACGGGGGAGTACAGCGCGTCCACCGCAATCACGCCGATCTCGGCGTTCTCGTCGATGTGCTCCGACGCCGGCACGAACCCGCGCCCCCGCGCCACCGTCAGCTCGGCCGAGAACGGCACATCGTCGGTGAGCGTGGCGATGAGCAGTTCGGGATTCTGCACCGTAATCGCCGGGTCGCACTGGAAGTCCCCCGCCCGCACCTCGCCCCGTTGCCGCCGCTCGACCCGCATGGTCTTGGGCGTCTCGGCGTCCAGGTGGACGACGAGGGCCTTGATGTTGAGAATGATGTCGGTCACGTCCTCGAGCACGCCGGGCAGCGAGGTGAACTCATGGTCCGCTCCCGCCAGGCGCACGTGGGTGACCGCGGAGCCCTCCAGACTCGACAGGAGGATCCGCCGCAGGCTATTGCCGACCGTGGTACCGAAGCCGCGTTCGAAGGGCTCGACCGTGAAGCGGCCGTAGGTCGGGGTACTGATCGACTCGTCCCGCACGACGCGGGCCGGGAGTTCCAGGCCACGCCATCTGATCCGCATGTCGCAACGCCTCCGCGGGGAACGCCGGGCCCGCCCCCAGCCCGGCCGCCGGGTTAACGGGAGCAGAACTCGACGATGAGCAGCTCTTCAATGGGTATCAGCACGTCGTCGCGCGACGGCAACGCCACCACCGTCGCTTCGAGCTTGGCCGGGTCGACCTGGAGCCAGGCCTGCGGGGGCGGGTTGGTCACCCCCTCCAGCAGGGCCATCTGGGCCCGGACGAACTTCTGCGTCCGCTCGCGCGGGTGGACGGTGATCTTGTCGCCCACCTCCACGAGATACCCCGGGCGGTCCACCTTGCGACCGTTGACCAGGATGTGCCCGTGGACGACGGCCTGGCGGGCGCCGCGGCGACCGGCGGCAAAGCGGGCCTTGTACACCACGTTGTCCAGCCGGCGTTCGAGAATCTGCAACAGGGCCTCGCCCGTGTTGCCGGGCGCCCGGTTGGCCAGCTCGAAGTACCGCCGGAACTGCCGCTCCAGCACGCCGTAGTGCCGCTTGACCTTCTGCTTCTCGCGGAGGCGGACGGCGTAGTCGGAGCTCTTGCCGCGGCGGTAGGCGTGCATGCCGGGCGGGTAGTTCTTGTACTCGCGCTCCAGGGGGTTCTTGCCGGTCTCGTCGCGGATCGGCTTGAGCATCAGGTTGATGCCTTCGCGGCGCGACAGCCGAGTACTCGGTCCGGTGTAACGGCCCATGTTAGACCCTCCGCCGCTTGCGCGGGCGACAACCGTTGTGCGGCAGCGGCGTGACGTCCTCGATGGATTGGATGCGCAGGCCGGCGGCCTGCAACGCGGTGATCGCCGACTCGCGGCCCGCGCCGGGGCCCTTGACCCGCACTTCGACCTCGACGACGCCGTGCTTCTTCGCCTCGTGGGCGGCGAACTGGGCGGCGCGCTGGGCGGCGAAGGGGGTGCTCTTGCGGGCGCCGGTGAACTTCTTGTCGCCGCCGGCGGCCGGCACCGACCCGGCCGACGCCCAGCAGAGGGTGTCGCCGTTCATGTCCGTGATGGTGACCACCGTGTTGTTGAAGGTGGCGCGGATGTGCGCGATGGCCTTGGCCACGCTGCGTCGGATGCGCCGTTTGCTGCCTGCTTTCGCCACTGAGTCGGCTCCCTGGCGGCCTTAGCCGCGGTGCATTTCCTTGACGCCCTTCTTGCCGGCGACGGTCTTCTTGGGGCCCTTGCGGGTGCGGGCGTTGGTGCGGGTGCGTTGCCCGCGGACGGGCAGCCCGCGGATGTGCCGCAGCCCGCGGTAGCAGCGGATCTCGCGCAGCCGCGAGATGTTCTGCTGAATCTGCCGCCGCAACTGCCCCTCGACGATGTAGTCGCGCTCGATGATGCCGGCAATGCGGCTGACCTCTTCCTCGCTGAGCTTGTTGGCCCGCAGCGCGGGGTCGATCTCCGCCTTGCTCAGAATCTCCCGGGCCCGCGTCGGACCGATCCCGAAGATGTAGCGGAGCGACACGTCGATCCGCTTCTGGGGCGGGATGTCCACACCGGCAATACGTGGCATACCGATCCTGCCTCTCTGAAAGCTAGCCCTGGCGCTGTTTGTGCCGCGGGTTCGTGCATATCACCCGCACCACGCCGCGCCGCTTCACGATCTTGCAGTTCTCGCAAATCCGCTTGACGCTGCTCCGCACTTTCATGGCACCTGCCTCCGGCTCACCGGCCATCGGTCAACACATCGGCCCCGGTCGGTGTCACGGCGACCGTGTGCTCGAAATGCGCCGCCCACGAGCCGTCCCGGGTCACCACCGGCCAGCCCGTGTCGTCGCCCGACCGCGTCTCCGCGCGCCCGGCCGTCACCATCGGCTCGATCGCCAGCGTCATGCCCACGGCCAACTCGAAATCCGCGTTCCGCGTGCCGCGGTCGTAGTAGTTCGGGATCTTGGGCTCCTCGTGCATCTCCTGTCCGATCCCGTGACCGACATACTCCCGCACGACGCTGCACCCGGCCTCCTCGACGCACGCCTGCATCCGCCGGGCGATCCGGCTCCAGCGGATACCCGGAATGATCTCGCGGATCGCCAGGTCCAGGGCCGCCCGCGTCACATCCAGCAACCGCCGGATCGCCGGGGCGGGCGTCCCGACCGCAAAGGTCCGGGCCGCGTCGCCGCAGTAGCCCCGCAGCCGTACGCCGCAGTCCACGCTCACGATGTCGCCCGGCGCCAGGGGCCGCTCATCCGGTATCCCATGCACGATCTGCTCGTTCACCGACGTACACAAGCACGCCGGAAACGGCACCCGCGCCGCCGGGCTGCGGACCCCTTTGAAGAGCGGGGTCGCGCCGGCCTCGGCAATCACCTCCGCCGCCCGCGCGTCGAGCTCCGCCGTCGTCACGCCCGGCCGTACCAGCCGCTCGATCTCGTCGAGCACCCGGCAGACCACCCGGCCGGCGTCGCGCAACAACTCGATCTCGCGCGGCGACTTGAGCACGATCGTGGGCGTCGTGCGCTGCATCAACGGCCGCCCAGCGCATCCACCACGCGACTCACCGCCGCTTCCACCGCGTCCGCCCCCGCCGCGGAGTCCACCGTCTGGAAACACCCGCGCCGGGCATAGTAGTCGATCAACGGCGCCGTCTGCGCCCGGTACGTCTCCAGGCGCGTCAGGACCACCTCGCGGCGGTCATCCGGGCGCTGGAACAGCTCCCCGCCGCACTTGTCGCAACGGCCGTCCGTGCGCGGCGGCAGAAAACTGACATTATAGGTGGCGGCACACTGCTTGCAAACGCGGCGGCCGGCGATGCGGCGGATAATCTCCTCGTCGTCGAGCTTGAAGTCGATGACGGCATCCACCGCCAAGTGCCGCTCGCGCAGGCCGCGATCCAGGGCCTCCGCCTGTGGCACCGTCCGCGGAAAACCGTCCAGAATGAAACCGGCGCCGCGCGGCAGCCGGTCCACGGCGGCCAGCATCACGTCCGTGATGACCTCGTCGGGCACGAGCTTGCCGGCGTCCATGTACTCGGCGGCCCGCCGGCCCACCGGCGTGCCCTCCTGCCGCTCCCGCCGCAGGACGTCGCCGCTGGAGAGCTGCACCAGCCCGCGTCGTTCCACGAGGCGCTGCGCCTGCGTCCCTTTGCCGGAGCCCGGCGGTCCGAGGAAGATCAGCCGCGGCGCGCTCATCAGTACATTCGTCCTTTCACGCGGCCCACGCCTTCACCCCCGAGGAAGCCCTCGTAGTTCCGCATGATGAGGTTCGCTTCCATGCGCTGGATCAGGTCCAGGGCCACACTGACCACGATCAGCAAGCCCGTGCCGCCGAGGAAGGCCGAGATGCGGTACGGGATTTCCAGTTGCGTGGCGACGACGGACGGGATCAGGGCGATGACCGCCAGGAAGCCCGCCCCAACGTACGTGATGCGCTCCATGACCGCTTCGAGGTAGTCGGCGGTACGCTTCCCGGGCCGCAAGCCGGGGATGAAGCTGCCCATGTCGCGCAGGTTGTTGGCCATCTCCTTGGGCTGGAACTGGACCGAGACCCAGAAGTACGCGAAGAAGTACACCATGCCAACGTAGGACACGTCGTACACGAACTCGCCGGGACGGAAGGCGTCCTCCAGGAAGCCCCACAGCGCCAGCGGCGGAATGCCGCCGCGGTAGAGCCACCCGAAGATGACGCTCGGGAACAGCAGGAACGAACTGGCGAAGATGATCGGCATGACCCCGCCGTGGTTAACCCGCAGCGGCAGGTAGTGCTTCAGCCCGCCGACCATGCGGCGGCCGCGCGTCTGCTTGGCCTGCTGGATGGGGATGCGTCGCTGCGCCTGGGTGATGAGGATGGCCCCGGCCACCACGGCCACAAACGACACCACCATGAAAACGATCTTCTCCGGGGTCATCGAGATCGAAGCCCCGCCGACGGTGCCCCCGAGACTGACGACGAACCCGCGCCAGACCTCGAAGAACACGTAGGGCATCCGCGCGATGATGCCCGCCATGATGATGAGGCTGATGCCGTTGCCGATGCCGTATTCGTCGATCTGCTCGCCGACCCACATCAGCAGCAACGTGCCGGCCATCAGGCCGCTGATGGCCATGATGATGAACTCGAGGCTGTTCTGGAACTCGGGGTACACCAGGTTGTTGGTGTTGAGATACCGCACCCAGAAGACCGACTGGATCAGGCACAGGCCCACGGTCGCGTAGCGCGTGTACTCCATGATCTTGCGCCGGCCGGTCTCGCCTTCCTGGCGGAGCTTCTCCAGGGCCGGGAGCACGGTGACCAGCAGTTGCAGGATGATCGACGCGCTGATGTACGGCATGATCCCCAGGCCGAACAGCGTGCTCTGGCCCAGGTCTCCGCCGGTGAACATGGCGAACAGCTCCGCCGCCTGTTCGGTGGCGCCGCCGGCCCCCTGCCAGTGGCGGGCGAGCCGGTCCTGGTTCACGCCCGGCAACGGCACATAGAAGCCGATGCGGTAGACGCACAGCATCATCAGCGTGAACAGCACCTTCTTGCGAAGGTCGGGCACGCGGAAGACGTTAATGAAGGCTCGAAACATCGCCGCCAGCCTCCCGGCTCACTCGGGCCGGTCCTCAGCCTGCGCTCTCCGATGACGACGGCGCCCCGCGGCGACCGCCCCGGGCCGCGCCCGGCTGCTCCGCCCGCCGGCGGCCCGCGTTACGCTTCGCCTTGGCTTGCGCCGCGGGGTCCGGCCGCTCCAGCACGGTCGCGGTCCCGCCGGCCTGCTCGATGCCGGCCCGGGCGCCCGCGCTGAAGGCATGCGCCGCCACCTGTAACCGTTTGGACAACGTGCCTTGCCCGAGGATCTTGACCAGCGGGCGTGCGCCGTGGACCAACCCGCGCTCCCGCAGCGCGTTCAGGTCGACGGTCGCCCCGTCCTCGAAATCCGCGTCCAGGCGGGCCAGGTTCACGACCTGGAACGTCGTGCTGAACTGCACGTTACTGAAACCGCGTTTGGGAATGCGCCGGAAGATGGGCATCTGCCCGCCTTCGTGCAGCGGGCGCGTCCCGCCGCCGGCACGGGCCTGGCAGCCCTTGGTCCCGCGGCCGCAGGTCTTGCCGTGGCCGCTGCTCTCGCCGCGCCCCACGCGCTTCCGCGGCCGGCGGGCCCCGGCGCGGGCGGTGACATCATTGACCATCATGCGGCGTCTCCTCGGAAAGCGGGCGGTCGGCGGCGCCATCCGGGCCGGCGCCGTACGCCTCGGGTCGATTCGACCCGCGACGCGGCGCCTCGAACTCCGCTTGGTCCGCCGCGGCCACCGGTTCCCCTACCGCGGCCTTCAGCGGCTCACGCTCCGGCGGCAGGTCAAGCTTCACGCCGCGCAGTTCCTCGACCATGGCCCGTGTGCGCAACGCCTTGAGACCGTTGACCGTGGCCTTGACGAGGTTCTTGGGGCTGGTGGAGCCGTAGCACTTGGTGAGCACGTCCTTAACGCCGGCCAGCTCGAGGACGGCCCGCGGCGCCGCCCCGGCGATGACGCCCGTGCCCTGCGAGGCCGGGATCAGAACAACGCGGCTGGCGCCAAAATGGCCGACGACGCGATGGGGGATCGTGGTCCCTTTGAGCGGCACGCGAAACAGGTCCCGGCGGGCCTTCTTGATGCCTTTCTCGACCGCCGGCGGCACTTCATTGGCCTTGCCGTATCCGTAGCCGACCTGCCCTTGGCGGTCGCCGACGACCACCAAAGCTCCGAAGGAGAAACGTCGGCCGCCCTTTACCACCGTCGCGCAGCGGTAGAGGCGGACGACGGTATCTTCAAAGCCCCGTTCGTCGGGGAAGTCGGCACGTTCTCGGCCGCGACGCGGGCCGCCACGCGGGCCGCCGCGGGCGCCGCCTCCGCGAGTCCTTGCTGGTCCGGGCTCGGTTGCCATGCGTTACCGTCCTGCTTGCGCTTAGAACTTCAGACCCGCCTCACGAGCGGCGTCGGCCAGGGCCTTGATGCGGCCGTGGTACTTCCGCCCGCGACGGTCGAAACACACCTGTTGAATACCCAGTTGTCTGGCCTTCTCGCCCAGGAGCTTGCCCACGGTCGCCGCGGCCTTCATGTTGCCCCCGTAGGCCAGTTGGCCCTTGAGTTCCGCCGACCGTGACGAGGCCGCGCACAAGGTCCGCCCGGTGAGGTCGTCGATGATCTGGGCGGAAATGCCGCGGACCGACCGGGCGACCGCCAACCGCGGGCGGTCGGGCATGCCTTGGACGCGCTTGCGCACACGCCGGATGCGCCGTGCCCGCCGCGTCGTCTTGACTAACAACTGCTTCATGCGCTGACCTCGTCTTCGTCCCGCCTAGCCGGCGCCACCGCCGGCGAAGACCTTGCCCGCCTTGCGGCGGATGTGCTCGCCGACGTAGCGAATGCCCTTGCCGAGGTAGGGCTCGGGCTTGCGCAGCTTGCGGACCTCGGCGGCGAACTGACCGACGGCCTGCTTGTCGGGCCCGCTCACGATGAAGCGGGCCGGCTCGCTGTTGCCGCGGGCCGTCGGCACCTCGACCTTGATCTCCAGTCCCTGGGGAATCGGGACCTCGAACTGGGCCTTCTTGCCGTGTCCCCGGCCCATGTAGCCGCAATTCAACAGCAGCTTGCGCCCCTCAACGTTGGCGGTGTAGCCGGTGCCGTAGAGCTCCAGGCCAATGCTGTACCCCGTCGTCACTCCCTGGATCATGTTGGCGATCAGGGCGCGGGACAGGCCGTGCAAGGCCCGGTTGTGGGCCTCGTCATTCGGCCGGCGCACGACCACCTGCGCCCCTTCGAGCGCGGCCGTGATCGGGGACGGGAGGGTCCAGTCGAGCTGCCCCTTCGGGCCGCTGACCTTCACGCGCGCGCCGGCGATCTCGACCTTGGCGCCGCCGGCGATCGGAATCGGTTTCTTGCCTACACGAGACATCGGTTCACCACACCGTGCAGAGCACTTCGCCGCCGACGCGCCGCTGGCGGCACTGGCGGTCGCTCAACACGCCCTGGCTGGTGGAGACAATCGCGACCCCCAGGCCGTCACGGACGCGTTCGAGCCGGCCGACGGGGCAGTAGGTCCGGCAGCCCGGCCGACTGACCCGCTGGAGATCGAGGATCACCTTCTCGCCCTGGGGGCCGTACTTGAGGTCGATCTCGATGACGCCCTGCTCGGCGTCGTCGATCGGGAGGTAGTCGGCGATGAAGCCCTCCTCCTTCAGGACGCGGGCCACCCCCAGGCACACCTTGCTGCGCTTGACGCGGACGCGCTTCTTGCCGATGCGGATGGCGTTGCGAATCCGCGTGAGCATGTCGGCAATGGGATCAGATGTCGGCATATCGGTTCCTCACCAACTCGCCTTCCGCACGCCGGGGATGCGCCCTTCCAGGGCCAGCTTGCGGAAGCAACACCGGCAAATCCGGAACTTGCGGTACACGGCCCGGGAGCGGCCGCACAGCTCACAGCGGGTGTAGGCCCGCACCTTGTACTTGGGGGGCCTCTTGCACTTCAGCTTCAGCGCCAGCCTGGCCATCGCTCACCTAACTCCGAAACGGCATGCCCAGCAGCGTCAACAGGCGGCGGGCCTCGCCGTCGCTCCGCGCCGTGGTGCAGATGGTGATGTTCATGCCCTGTTGATAGGTCACCTTGTCGGGGTTGATCTCGGGGAAGACCCCGTACTCGGTGAGGCCCATGCCGAAATTGCCGCGGCCGTCGAAACCGCCCGGGTCCAGCCCGCGGAAGTCGCGCACGCGCGGGATCGCCAGGGCCACCAGCCGGTCCAGAAACTCGTACATCCGCCGGCCGCGGAGCGTGACCTTCAGCCCCACGTCGTACCCCTGGCGGAGCTTGAAGTTGGACACGCTCTTGCGGGCCTTGCAGACCAGCGGTTTCTGACCGGTCACCGTCGCCAGGGCCGCCTCGGCCTCGACGAAGCGCTTGTTCTCGCGGGCCTTGGTCGTGGATTCGGCCACGGCCTTGCCCAGGCCCATCGAGACGACGATCTTGGTCAGCTTCGGCAGGGCCATGGGGTTGTCGCGCCCCAGCTCCTGCTTGAGCTGCGGCAACACCTGCTGCCGGTATTTCTCCAACAACCGTGCCATCAGCGTTTCCCGCTACGATACTTGTTCACGTCCGCGCGCGTTACTTCGCCCAGCACCGCTCCGCTGGCGCGGCGGCCCGCGGCCACGCGCTTCTTCGACACGACCCGGCCGCCGGCATCCCGTTGTACCTGGTACCGCACCCGCACCGGGCCGTCGGCCTTGGGGTCCAGCGGCATCACGTTCGACAAGTGCAGCGGGGCCTCCTTGCGGATGCGCCCGCCCTGCGGGTTGCGCTGGCTCTTGCGCACGTGGCGGTACACCATGTTCACGCCTTCGACCAGCACGCGGTCCTTGTCGGGGATCACCCGCAGGACCTTGCCGCGGGCGCCTTTGTGGTCGCCGGCGATCACGACCACCATGTCGTCCTTCTTGATCCGCGCCGCCATGACTACCAGACCTCCTCCGCCAGCGAGATGATCTTGGTGAAGTTCTTCTCGCGCAGCTCGCGGGCCACGGCGCCGAACACGCGCGTGCCCTTGGGGTTGCCCTCCGGGTCAATCAGGACGGCCGCGTTGCTGTCGAAACGCACGTAGCTGCCGTCGCGGCGGCGGGTCGGGTACTTCGTCCGCACCACCACGCAGCGGACCTTGTCGCCCTTCTTGATGTCCGACGCCGGCAACGCCTGCTTCACCGAGCAGATCACGATGTCGCCGACGCCCCCGGTGCTGCGGCGGGGCTTGCCCTGGCGGGCCGAGGAGCCCTTGAGGACCTGGATGCACTGGAGCCGCTTGGCACCCGTGTTGTCGGCCACGTCCAGGCGCGTGTACTGCGTGATCACGCCGGGCCCCCTTTCTCGGAGCCGGCCGCCCGCCGGACGACGCGCACCAGCCGCCAATGCTTGGTCTTGCTGATCGGCCGGCACTGGACCACTTCCACGCGGTCGCCGTCGCGACACTCGTTGCGCTCGTCGTGGGCGTGGAGCACGGTCCGCCGGCGGAGGTACTTGCCGTACTTCGGGTGCCGCACGCGATAGGACACCGTCACGCGGATGGTCTTGTTCCGCCCGGACGAGGTCACGACCCCCACCCGCCGGGCCCGCCGGCCCCGGGCGGCCTTGGTTTCCGGCGTCGTTGTTGTGGTTGCACTCATGCCAATCATCCACTCACGGGTCTGGGCCGGGCCGCGCTAGCGGCGGGCCGCCTGCGCCGTCAATTGCGCCTGCCGCTGTTCCACGTTTCGTTCGCCCCGCTCGCGCAGGACCGTCAGCAACCGGGCGATGTCCCGGCGGGTCTTGAGCAACTGCGTGGGGTCTTCCAGCTTCTCGGTCACCGACTGGGCCCGCAGGTCGAACAGGTGCCGCCGGAGACGCTCCAGCTCTCCGTGGATTTCATCGATCTTCATGGCCCGAATCGCGTCGATCTTCATGGCGTTCCTCTAGAACGTGTGCCGGCGGGCCACGAAGCGGGTCTTGACGGGCATCTTGTGGGCCACGCGGACCAGGGCCGCCTTGGCCACGGACTCGTCCACGCCGCCGATCTCGTACAGCACGGTCCCCGGGTACACGACGGCGGTCCAGTAGTCGGGCTCGCCCTTGCCCTTGCCCATGCGCGTCTCCAGCGGTTTGGTGGAGACGGGCTTGTGCGGGAAGATGCGGATGTAGACGCGGCCTTCGCGGTGCAGGAAGTGCGTCGCGGCCATGCGGCCCGCCTCGATGTGGCGGGCATTCACCCGCCCGGGTTCCAGCGACTGGAGCCCGTATTCTCCGAACGCCACCGTGTTGCCGCGTGTCGCGTTCCCGCGCACCCGCCCTTTCTGGGCTTTGCGGTACTTCACGCGTTTCGGCATGTTGGCCGACATAGCCGCCGCTCCTCAACAACCCGCGTCTAACGCCGCGCCCGCCGCCGGAAGCGTCCCTCCGCCCGCTCCGCCGGCTGCTCGCCGTATAACCCGCGATAAATCCACACTTTGATGCCGATCGCGCCGACGGTGGTGACCGCGGTCGTGATGGCGTAGTCCACCTCGGCCTGCAACGTCTGCAAGGGGATGGACCCGAGCATCTGCGTCTCGACGCGGGCCATCTCGGCCCCGCCCAGCCGCCCGGAACAGATGATCTTGACCCCCCGGGCCCCGGCCTCCATCGCCGCCTCGCACTTCTGCTTCATGACGCGGCGGAAACTCATGCGCTTCTTGAGCTGCTCGGCGATCGACGCGCCGATCAGGAATGCGTTGAGGTCCGGGTTCTTGATCTCGACGATGTTCACCGACACCCGCCGGTCGATCAGGTCTTCCAGCCGCTCCTTGAGCTTGTCCACCTCGGCGCCTTTGGCCCCGATCACCATGCCGGGGCGGGCGGTGTGCAGGATGACCTTGACCTCGTCGCGGGTGCGTTCGACCTCGACCTTGGCCACGCCGGCGTAGGGCGGCTGGCGGTTCAGCGACTGGTCGATGAACTTGCGGATCTGCTCGTCCTCGACCAGGAAGGCGCCGAAGGCGGCCTTCGGGGCGTACCAGCGCGACTTCCAGCCCTCGGTGATCCCGACGCGAAACCCGATTGGATTGCACTTCTGGCCCACGGCTTAGTCCTTCTCGTCCACGGCGATCACGATGTGGCTGGTCCGCTTCTGAATGGGATGCGCCCGCCCCCGGTCCTTGGGCTGAAAGCGCTTGATGATCGGGCCGCGGTCGACCCGCGCCTCGCTGACGAAGAGCTTGTTCATGGTCGCCTCGTCCTCGTTGGCGCAGGCCATCGCGGCCTTCAGGACGCGGCTGATCATGGGGGCCGCCCGCCGGTGCGTGAACCGCAGCACCGCCAGGGCCTGGTCGCAGGGCAGGCCGCGGATGAGGTCAACGACCAAGCGCGTCTTGCGCTCGGCGATGCGGGCGAACCGGTGTCTTGACGTCCAGGACATCGACGCTCTCCCTTAGGTGGCGGCCTTGACGGAACGCGCCGTGTGGGCACGGAAGGTCCGCGTCGGGGCAAACTCCCCCAGCTTGTGCCCGACCATGTCTTCCGTCACGTACAGCTTGTGGAACATCTTGCCGTTGTGGACCTCAAAGTGCATGCCGACAAACTCGGGGACGATCGTGCACGCCCGGTTCCACACGCGAATGGGCGTCGCGCTGCCGCTGTCACGGGCCAGTTGCACCTTGCGGAACAACGCCTCGTCCACGTACGGACCTTTTTTCAAGCTGCGCGCCATACTCCACCTTCGCGGCCGCTACCACTTGCGCCGCAGTTTCGCCTCACCGTACGACTTCGTGATCCGCCGCCGCAGAATCCGACGATTCGATACCTTCCGGGGGCTGCGCGTCCGGCCGCCCTTGGCCAGTTTGCCCCAGGGGGAGCAGGGGTGCCGGCCGCCGTTGCTGCGTCCCTCGCCGCCGCCCAGCGGGTGGGCGTGGGGGTTCATCGCCTTGCCGCGGACGTGCGGGCGCCGGCCCATGTGCCGCTTGCGGCCGGCCTTGCCGATAGTGATATTCTGATGGTCCAGGTTGCCGAGCTGACCGATCGTCGCGCGGCACTCGACCCGGACCTGTCGCATTTCGCCCGAGGGCAGCGTAATCGTCGCCCAAGCCCCCTCGCGGGCCATCAGCCGCGCTTGGCCGCCGGCCGTCCGCACCAGCTTGCCCCCCTGCCCCGCGAGCATCTCAATGTTGTGGATCGTCATGCCGATCGGGATCGCCGCCAGCGGCATGCAGTTCCCGGTCTTGGGCTCCACCTTGGCGCCGCTCTCCACCACGTCGCCCGCCTTCAGCCCCAGCGGCGCCAGGATGTAGCGGCGTTCGCCGTCCGGGTACTCGACCAGCGCGATATGGCACGTCCGGTTCGGGTCGTACTGGACCTCGACCACTCTCGCCGGCTGATCGTCGCGGTTGCGCTTGAAGTCGATGATCCGGTAGCGCCGCCGGTTGCCCCCGCCCCGGTGCCACGCCGTCACCTTGCCGGAGTGGTTCCGCCCGCCGGTCTTCTTCAGCCGCACCGTCAGCGACTTCTCGGGCTGGTTGCGGTGCTTGAAAGTGATTTCGGCGTAGTCGTTGACGCTGGCGTTGCGTCGTCCGGCCGACGTCGGTTTGTATATCTTGACGCCCATCGGCGTTACCTCACCGCGGGCCCGCGGCCCGCCGGCTGCTAGAACAGGTCAATGTGGCTGTCTTTGTCCACCGTGACAACCGCTTTCTTCGTGTGCCGCGTCTGGCCAAAACGGAAGCGATATCGCCGCAGCTTCCCCGGCCGGTTCGATGTCCGCACGTCCAGCACCTTGACGCCGTAGATCTTCTCCACCGCGTCCTTGATCTGGGCCTTGTTGGCCAGGGGGTGGACCTCGAAGCTGTAGGTCCCGCCGTGGTCCTTGGCGGTCTGGCGCGACTGGTGGGTGGTCTTCTCAGTGACCAGCGGCTTGATGACGGTGTGGTAGATATCCATGACGCCTACTCCGTCGCCGCCGCGGCCGCGCCGACGAGTTCCCGAAACCGCGTAAACGCCTCGCGGGTGAAGATCAGCTTGCGGTGGGCGAGAATGTCGTAGGCGTTGAGACCGGCCACGTCCATCACCGCCGTCCGCGGAATGTTCCGCCCGCTCTTGTAGACCGCGTAGTCCACGCCGGCCGTGGCCAGCACGCAGCCGCGGTCGGCCTCGACGGCCGCCAGCAGCCGGGCCAGCGGCGCCGTCTTGGGCGTCTCGACCTTCAGCCCGTCAATAATCAGGGCCTGGTCGCTGCGAATCTTGCTCAGCACCGCCTGGTTGCGGGCCAGCCGCCGCATCTTGGTCGGCATGTCCTGGCGGAAGTCCCGCGGCCGCTTGGCGAAGGCCATGCCGCCGCCGCGCCGCACGCACGTCCGCACGTTGCCCATGCGGGCCCGGCCGGTGCCCTTCTGCCGATAGAGCTTCCGCGTGGAGCCCTCGACGTCGGCGCGGCTCTTGGTCTGGACGGTGCCCTGGCGACGGTTGGCCTGGTAGCGGACGACCGCCTGCTTCAACAAGGCCGCGTTCACCTTGCCGCCCAGCAGGTTCTCGTCGATGGCCTCGTCACCGATCTTCTGGCCGGTCGTGTTGTAAACGGGCACGCTCAACATCGCACGCCTTCCCTCGGCCCTACGACCGCATCTTGCTCTTCCGAACCAGCACGAACCCGCCGCTGGGCCCCGGGACGGCGCCGCGGATGATCAGCAGGTTGTGCTCCGCATCCACCCCGACCAGGGCCTGGGCCTGGGCCGTCCGGCGGACGTGGCCCATGTGCCCGCCCATCTTCTTGCCCTTCTTGATGCACCCGGACCGGCCGCGCTCCGCCGCCCGGCTGCCGATGCTGCCCGGACTGCGGTGCTTGCGCTCGGTCCCGTGCGAGGCGGGCTGCCCGCCGAAGCCCCAGCGCTTCATCGGCCCAGCGAAGCCGCGCCCCTTGGTGATCCCGATGACATCGACGAATTTCACCCCCGCTTTCTCGAACAGGTCGACGGTCACGGTCTGGCCGACGGTCTGGTCGGTCGGCTCGGCCAGGCGAACCTCGCGGATGTAACGCTTCGGCGCGGTCTGCGCCTTGCGCGCGTGGCCGATGGCGGCCAACGTGGTGCGGTGCGGCTTCACGTCGGCAAAGCCGAGCTGGACGGCGTTGTAACCGTCCGGGCCGTCCGCCCGCTTGACTTGCAGCACGACGCACGGCCCGGCTTCCACGAGCGTGACGGGGATGCGCGCCCCGCTCGCTTCGAAGACCTGCGTCATACCGACTTTCTTTCCGAGTATCGCCGGGATCATTCCTCGGCACTCCTGCCCGTCGGCGGCGGCACGAAACCGGCCCCGCCTCATGTCCAACTAGCTGGCGATCAAAGCAACCGCCTAAGCCTTGATTTTGACAAACACGCCCGCCGGCACGACCAGACGATTGAGGGCCTCAACCGTCCGCGACGTCGGCTCGAAGATGTCGATCACCCGCTTGTGGGTGCGCATCTCAAACTGCTCGCGGGACTTTTTGTCAATGTGAGGCGAACGGAGCACGGTGTACCGTTCGATTCGCGTGGGGAGGGGAATCGGCCCACACACTCGCGCGCTGGTCCGCTTCGCGTGATCCACGATCTCCTGCGCCGACGCGTCCAGCGCCCGGTGATCGTACGCCTCCATCCGAATGCGAATCCGCTCTCCCGCCATACAACACTCTGCCTACCGCGTCAGAAAACAGTCACGATACCCCGGCTCACGTCCCCCCGAACGCGCCGAGACAAGTTAGGATACCCGCCGGCGATTCGGCGTCAAGGGTCTAATTGCAAAATCGTGAAGGTGTTGTGACGACGGCGCGGCGCCCCGCGTCACGGAGGCATGGTCACGATGTACACGTGCGTCAACCGTCCCGCCCGGTCCCACGGCACGACCGTCAGGTCCACGTGGTGGGGGGAGTCGTCCCTTGGCGCCGAACCCTCTATATGACCGATAGTTAAAGGAATCGGCAGGTCACGGTCCGCCGGCACAACGACCAGCCCGTACCCCTCTTTGACATAATCTCTCACCGCCTGCGGAACCAGCATCCGCCCGCTCCCCTGCCCCACGAGGAGGGCCCCCTCGCTCGCCAATTGGACCGTCCCATCCGCCAACAGCCGCGCGGCACGAACCGCACACCGAAACCGCGGATCGGTCGCCAACTGCACGCGCGCCACGCGCGGGTGGACTTCCACCACCCGCCCAACCAGCCAGCCGCGGTCCAGCAGGTCCGCCAACCGCGCCTCCGCGTCCCACTCCGGTAATTCGCTGCCGGCGGCAATCGCCCACTGCCCCTCGCGGACCCACTGACTCTGCCGTCCCCGCGCGATCAGGAGCGACGCCGCGCGCGGGCTGGCATCGAAGGCCACCACCGGCGCGATCAGAATCCCCACGTGGCTGTCCGGCAACTGCCCCGTGAACCCGGACAGCTCCGCGAGCCGCCGCTCGGCCTCCTGGAGCCGAAGCCGCTGGTGAATCACCTGCCGCTGGAGGGCCGCGTTCTCCGCTTCCAATGCCGCCGCCCGCTCGCCCGAAAGCGCTTCCGGGACCACGTGCTCTGCGGCCCCGCTCGCGGTGCGGGCCAACCATCTCCCTGGCCACTGAAGCAGCGCGAGCGGCTGAAACAGGCCGCGTCCGGGCGTCGTCCACCGGGCGGGCAACAGAAATGCCGTCGCCGCCGAGACCGCGATCAGTATCCAGAAGGTTGTGGTCTTGGTCGGGGGCTTCATGACATCGAGCCGGTCCGGGAGGCGACGGGGAAGCTCGCTGGGAAGGGTCGCGGGCCGCGGTTGAAGCCCCGCCCGTTTAGTACTCGTCCTCGTCCGAGTCCATCGCGGTGACCCACTCGTCGAGGTTCTCCAACCACTCGCTGGTGCCGCGGGCCACGCAGGTCAGGGGATCGTCGGCGACGCGGACCTCCAGGCCCGAAGCCTTGGCCAGGACCACGTCCAGGCCGCGCAGCAGCGCGCCGCCGCCGGCCATGCAGATGCCGTTGTCCACCAGGTCGGCCGCCAGTTCCGGTTCGAGTTGTTCGAGCGTGTGGAGCACGCCCTCGATGATCTGGCCGACGGGCTCCTTGAGGGCTTCGCGCACCTCGTCGCTGGTGATGACGGCCCGGCGCGGCAGCCCGCTGATCATGTCGCGCCCCTTGACCTCCATCTTGACCTCTTCGTCCAGCGCGGAGGCCGAGCCGATCTGGATCTTGATGTTCTCGGCGGTCTGCGGGCCGATCATCAGGTTGTAGGTGCGGCGCATGTAATTCATGATCGCCTCGTCCATGTCGTCGCCCGCCACCCGCAACGACGTACACGCGGCGATGTCCGACAAGCTGAGCACCGCGACCTCGGTCGTCCCCCCGCCGATGTCCACGATCATCGACGCCCGCGGCTCGTGAATCGGCAGCCCCGCCCCGATCCCCGCCGCCTTCGGCTCGTCCACGAGGTACACCCGGCGCGCGCCGGCCCGCTCGGCGGAGTTCAGCACGGCCCGCTTCTCCACCGCCGTGATCCCCGACGGGACGGCGATGACGACGCGCGGGTGCGCGATGCCGCGGTTGCCGTGGACCTTCTTGATGAAGTACCCCAGCATCGCCTGGGTGATCTCGAAGTCGGCGATGACGCCGTCCTTCAGCGGGCGGATCGCGGTGATCGACCCCGGCGTGCGGCCGAGCATGGCCTTGGCGGCCAGCCCCACGGCCTTGCCCTCCGCGGTGTCGAGCACTTCATTCGTGCCCTTGCGGACGGCGACCACCGAGGGCTCGTTCAGGACGATCCCCTCCCCCCGCACCGCCACCAGGGTGTTGCACGTCCCGAGGTCAATCCCCATGTCGAGGCTGAACAGCCCCATCAGGCGGCGAAGAAACACCGCTGTCTCCGAAGCTGGTCCACTCGCCCAGCCCCGTCGCGAGCCGCGCCCGGTCGCTCGACGAGGCCGCCGCGCCAACGCTGCTCCGCGGACCGCGCTAGGCCCCGCCGGGCGGCAGCAGGCCGCCGAACAGGGCCACCGCGCGATACGCCACATAGATCGTCGCGACCAGCAGAAACAGGAACGACACCAGGAGCAACACGGTGTAGATGTCGCTCTCGCCGATCGGCACGCTGCGTGGTCCCGACTGAATACCCGTCATGGCCGCTCCGACGTGATTAACTGCCTTCGAGCCCGAAGACGACGCGGTCGCCCGCGCGGACCTCCTGGCCGGGCCGGACCAGCGTGAGCTTTCCGCCGGCTTCTTTCGGCCGCACGCTCTCGATCTTCAGGTCCCCGACATAGACCTCACCGCGGTAGATCATGAAGTCCATCCCCGCGATGACGCCCGACGTTTCGCCGACGTTCACGCTCACGTAACCCCCGTCCACCTGGACGACCTCGCCGCTGATCGGGCCGGCGACCGCCGGCGCCGCGGGCACCGCCCCACGCGGGGCCTCGCCCACGGGGATGATGCGTCGCCCGGTCGCCAGCGTCTCCTGGAGCTCCTTGTTGAGCTGCTCCTGCGCGTAGAGCTTCTCCTGGAGGTTGCGGTTCTCGTCGATCTGAATGGTCAATTGCCCGGTCACTTCCAGGTTGCGCGTCGCCAGGCGCTGGTTCCGCGTCTGCAAGTCGATCGTCTGCGACAACAACGTCTGATTGTGCTTCTGGAGGCTGGTCAGCTCCGCCGTCTGCACCTCGAGGATCTCTTCGAGCTTCTTGCGGCCGGCCTCGGCGGCCACGGCCTCGTTGGTGCGGCGGGCCAGGTCGTTGCGCAGCGTCGCCAGTTGGTCGCCCAGGTCGCGGACCTCGTTCTCCTTGGACGCCAGCAGCCGGTCGCGGGTCCGCAGTTCGTCGTCCTTGATGGCCAGGGTCGCGGCCATCACGGCCTCCGTGTTGAGCCGCTTGACGAACTCCGACTGGTACAACTGCTGGTAGCTCTCGATGTCCTCCCGCAGGTTCGTCCAGCGCGCCGCGGTCGCAATCGTCATGCAGCTCAGCACAATCGCCATTACGCACGTCAGGACGACGAACACCTTGGTCAGCGTGCTCACTAGACTACTCCTTAACGCCGCGGTGCCGCTGCGTAGAGCGGCCACCCCGGGCCGCTACGCCGCTTCCTGACGGCCGCGGTTCGCAACGCCGCTCGGCGAGGGGCGACCGACCGCCGCCCCGCCGACCGCACGCCCTACCGGACAAACCGGTGCGGATTGTACGGCCGTCGTCCCACAATGCAACCGTCGCGCGGCATTGTCCCCGGCCCCCGGCCGGCGTGCAATCCCGGGCCCGACCGTCGCTTGGGTTGCCAACCGCCGCGGCGTGGGCGTACCCTATACCCAATGGAACTGACCGTGACGCTCCACGAGCCGCACCGCCGGGCCGAGCTTTTCGGCCCGGGGGACCGCCACCTGCGGCAAGTCCGGCAGGCGCTGGGGGTCCAGCTCCAGGCGCGGCACAGCACGGTGCGAATCCTCGGCGACCCCCCGGACGTGGCCCGGGCGGCCGCCGTCCTGGAGCGACTCCAGGAATGGCTCCGCCACCGCGGCGACCTGGATGAGCAGGCCGTAACCGTCGCCCTGACGGAGGCGACGCAGGGGGACGAGCCGTCCGCCCCGGAGGCGATCAGCGTCTTCGCCCGCGACGCCCTGATTACGCCCAAGACCGACGGCCAACGGCACTACGTCGCGTCGATGCTCCGCCACGACCTCGTGCTGTGCCTCGGCCCCGCCGGCACCGGCAAGACCTATCTGGCGGTCGCCCTGGCCGTCCACCAGCTCAAACGCGGGGACGTCAAGCGGATCGTGCTGGTCCGCCCGGCGGTCGAGGCGGGGGAGAAGCTGGGCTACCTGCCCGGCGACCTCCAACAGAAGGTGAACCCCTACCTGCGGCCGTTGTTCGACGCCATGCACGACATGATGACGTTCGACCAGCTCAAGCGTTTCCTCATTAATGATGTGGTGGAGGTCGTTCCCCTGGCCTACATGCGCGGCCGCACGCTGAACAACGCCATCATCATCCTGGACGAGGCCCAGAACACCACCCCCGCCCAGATGCTCATGTTCCTGACGCGGCTCGGGCACCACAGCAAGATGATCGTGACCGGCGACGACAGCCAGGTCGACCTCGAACCCGGCCAGCCCTCCGGCCTGATCGACGCCGTCCACCGCCTCCGCGGCTGCGGCGGCGTGGATATCATCCGACTGACCGAAGGCGACATCGTCCGGCACCGCCTGGTGCAGGCGATCGTGGCCCGCTATGCCGGCGGCCCCGGCCGACGCGCGGAGTTGCGCCCGTCCGAAAACAACCCGGCCCCACGGCCGGCGACCGAGGCGGTCGTGCCGGCCGACCGGGATGAACCAAAGGCGACCCCCGGAAGCGACGACCCGTAACATCATGCGCTTGTTCGGCAAGACCACCGCCCGCCAGAAGGAGATCCGGCGCAGCAAGGCCGAGCGCCGGGGCCCCTGGCTCCAGCGCCTGAACCAGCAGATCCACGTGGGGTCGCTGCTGTTCCTGTTGGCGGGGGCGGCGGCGTGCGCCTGGGTCGTCAATCTCGGCGACGACATCCTCGACCTGCGCGTCGGCCAGCGCATCCCGCGCGCCATGACGGCACGGATCACCTACCGCGTCGCCGACGAGCGGGCCACCGACCGCATGCGCACCCAGGCCCGCGACAACGCCGACCGCTACTACGAACTCGACCTGTCCCTGCTCCAGGACGTCCGCGGCCGCCTGATGAACGGCCTGCGCATCGCCCGCGAGCACGCCGCCGATCCGGCCAAGCTCCGCGACAAGGCGGCCGAGATCCGTCTCCTGTTCGACGACGCCGGCCTGGAGGAGATCGTCCGGCTGGCCGCGCAGGCCGACTCGCAGGTGTACGATGTGGCGGTCGATCGCACCTTGCGTGCCCTGCGGAACACCCCACTGGTCGAGGCCAGCGAACTGGCCCAGCGGCGCACGGGCATCAAGTCCATCCTGGTTGACCCCGAGCAGACGCCCGCCGAGCGCACCGTCCTCAACAGCGAACTCTACTACCCCAACAACGCCGAGCACGTCAACGCGGTGGTGCAAGCGGTGGTCGCGGCGGCCGATTTCACCCCGCCGCTGCGCGAGACGATGCGTCAATCGTTGACCGCGATGCTGCGGGGCGACAGCGGGGACGCCTTCAAGCCGCTGTACCGTTTCGACACCCGGCGCTCGGCCAAGGCCGCCCAGGACGCCGAGGCCGCGGTCGAGACGCAGTACAACGTTTACCCCGCCGGCACGCGGCTGGCCGAGGCGGGAATACTCACCAAGGAAGCCCTGGAGCGCCTGCGCGAGGAATACCAGCAATACCGCCACCCGGACCTGGCCATGCAGGCCCCGGAGACGCTGGCCGTGCTGCGCGAGGCCCAGCGGCTGGAGCCGTGGGGCCGCGCCGCCCGGGCCGCGCTGGCGTTCCTGATCGTCGTCAGCCTCGGGGCCTACCTCGCGCTCGTCCACCCTGAGGTCCTCGGCAGTACACGCCGCCACATCGCCACCGCGATTACGCTGGTGCTCGTTCTGGCCCTGTCCCGCGCCGCGTACCTGGCCACCGCGCTGCCCCACCTGGCCGTGGGGGCGTACGCCCTGGCCATCGCGCTACTGGCCATTACCTCCGGCCGCGGCTCAGCCTACGCCACCGGAGGGCTGTTGGCGCTCATGGTCACCCTGACCACACGCCAGGGCATCGGCTTCCTGGTCGTGCTCGTGGCCGTGGCGATGGTGCTGTTCCTGCGGCTGCGCAGCGTCCGCAATCGCGGCCGAATCATCGCCGCCGGAGCGCTGGCCGCGCTCACCGCCGGCGTCGTCACCCAGCTCCTGGGGCTGATCAGCGGACAATGGGTCACGTTCGTGTTTTGGAACCAGACCCTCTGGGCGGTGCTGACCACGCTGGCGGCGGCGTTCCTCGTCGAGGGCATCCTGCCCACGATCGAGCGCTTGTTTGATGTCACCACCGACATGACCCTGCTGGAGTGGTGCGACCCCAACAAGCCGCTGCTGCGGATGCTGGCGGCCGAGTCCCCCGGCACCTACAACCACAGCCTGCTGGTGGGGACGCTGGCCGATGCCGCCGCCGAGGCCATCGGCGCCAACGGCCTGCTGGCCCGCACCGGGGCGTACTACCACGACATCGGGAAGATCAACAAGCCGGAGTATTTCGTCGAGAACCAAGTGCTGGGCGTCGGCAGCCGACACGAACGCCTCTCCCCCGCCATGAGCCACCTCATCATCATCGGCCACGTCAAGGACGGCGTCGAGATGGCCAAGGCGTACCACCTGCCGCGCCGGCTGCACGCCTTCATCCCCGAGCACCACGGCACCTGCGTCGTCGAGTACTTCTATCACGCGGCCAGCCGGGCGCGCAAACCCGGCGACCCCGCGATTTCCGACGAGCAGTTTCGTTACCCCGGCCCCAAGCCGCAGTCGCGCGAAACCGCGATCGTCATGGTGTGCGACGCGGTCGAGGGCGCGGTCCGCGCCATGTCCGAACCGACGCCCAACCGCATCGAGGACACCGTGGACCGCATGATCCAGAAGCGCATGATGGACGGGCAGTTCGACGATTGCGACCTGACGTTCCGCGAGCTTCAGACGATCCGCAACAGCCTGGTCAAGACGCTGGCCAGCATCTATCACGCCCGCATCACCTACCCCAGCGCCGAACAACCCCCGGAGACGCGCAGTGCCTCGTAACCACCCCCCCGCCGCGCTCCTGATCGCGCTGGTGTGGCAGCCGCGGGCCTCGTGGCACGCCGTCCCGCTGCTGCGCCGCATGGCGGCCCATGTGCTCCAGGCCGAGGGTTTCCACGCCGGGCATCTCTCGATCGCCGTCGTCGGGGCCCGCGCCATGAGCAGCCTCCACCGCCGCTACCGTCACGAGCCGGGGCCCACCGACGTCCTGACCTTCGATTTCGGTTGTGACCTGGCCCGCGGCTGGATCGACGCCGAAGTCGTCCTCTGTGCCGACGTGGCCCGCCGCGTCGCCGCCACCCGCGGCGGCACCCTGCGCGCCGCCCGCGCCGAGCTCGCCCTGTATCTCGTGCACGGCCTGCTCCACCTGGCCGGGTTTGACGATGACACGCCCGACGCCGCCGCACGGATGCACCGGCGGGAAGACGAACTGCTGCGGCAAGCCGGCTTGGGCCCCGTCTACGATGCCCGTGCCCGCCGGCGGCTTGTCAGTCAGCGCCGCTCGCCGCGATAGAGCACCACACCCCCCAGGTTCATGCGCGTGGCCGTCACGCTGACGAAGTCCACGTCCCGTAGCCGCCGCACCATCGTCGCCACCGGCTCGAACGTCTGAATGGACCGCGGCAGGTAGCGGTACGCCCCGGTCCGGTCGCGGCTGATGAGCGCCCCGATCCGCGGCAGGACCACGTCGCAGTAGAACTGATACAGCCGCCGCCGGATGACGCTCTCCGGCGTCGCAAACTCGAGGATCACCACCCGGGCCCCCGGCCGGGCGACGCGGGCCATTTCCGCCAATCCGGCTGGGACGTCCGCGAAGTTCCGCACCGCGAACGCGCAACTGATGATGTCCACGGTGGCGTCGGCCAGCGGTAGACGGAGCGCGTCGGCACGCAGCAGCGAACAGGGCACGGGGAACGGGGAACCGCGGTCTTCGTCTTCCGCTCGGCAACGGCGCTCGCTGCCGCGGTGCCGGGGCAGGAACGACGAGCGGCAATCGTCGCCTTTCGCCCGGCCCGGCGCATTGAGCCGCGCGTGTCGCAACATCTGGGCCGCGAAATCGACGCCGATGACGCGCCGCAGCGCCGGTTGCGCCGCCGCGAACGCCCGCAACATGTCCCCCGTCCCGCAGCCGATGTCCAGCACGAGGTCGCCGACGCCCGGCTCGGCGGCGGCCACCGCCCGACGTCGCCAGATGGCGTCCCGCCCGAGACTGCCCACGGTGTTGACGCGCTCGTAAGTCGGCGCGATCGCGTCAAACATCGCCTGGACGCGGGCGGCCTTGTCCGACTGCGCGTGCGGCGCGCGCAGGGCCCGGGCGTCCCACGCCCGCCGAACCGGAGTGGCTTCTGCGCGGTCATTCATGGGTGCCGTGGCGGATTATCCCCGACCACCCCGCCAACACCAAGCCGTATCCGCCGTCGCGAAGGACCACACGCAACGTTGGAGGCACCCGCAACGGCACAGCGCGCGGCGGACCTTGCGGGCGGTCCACGGCCGGTACGGAGCCCGGTCGCCAAAGCCGACTCGCCGCGGCGAGCCGCTACGAATCTGCGAAGCCCGGTCGCTACGCCCCAGGTGCGTCCGCAAGCCGGTGTGGCACCGGCCAATGGCCGGTGAGGGGCGGGCGGGACGCCCGCACTCCCCTGTAGCGCCGGACCTCCGAGTCCGGCGTCGCGGAGGCGCGCCGCCGGAGGCCAGTCGCCACGGGCCGCACCCGGCAAGTCTCAGAACGTCGTCCCACACTCCGGGCAGCGGCGGTCCGGGAGCTGCCACAGCAGGTAGCCGCACCTGGCGCACCGGGGCTCCGCGATCTCGATCGTGATCTTCAGCCCGCACGCGCCGCACGCGACCTTGCCCGCGTCGAGCGTCTGACGTGTCGTACATCTCGGGCAACACAACTCCAGCCGCGCCGGCGTCGTTTCCAGCGCCGCCGCTTTCCCGACCTGCCGCAGCTTGGCCAGGATCAGCAGCGTCAGCGTCCCGCACGCATCGACGACGCCGAGCGCCCCGAGCAGCCGGTAGTAGAAGTCGTCGTCGATCTCGAACCAGATGGCCGCCGCCACCATGAACGCCACGCCGCCGATCGCCGCGATCGTCGTGTACAGAATCCAGGTCAGCGCGCGGCTGCCCGGCACGCGCAGCAACAGCGCCACGTGGGCCAGCGAGAACGCGACCACGGCGACGATGCCCGTGAGCTTCGGAAACGTCGGATCGCCCGTCGGCTCGGCCCAGATGCACACCAGCAGCATGGTCAGGCCGACCAGGTCCGCGATGAGACCGACCAGCGGCAGCAGGCCGTGGCGGCGGTTCTCATAGTGGTCCGCGCAGGGAATCGCCAGGATGAAGTAGCCCAACAGGCCGGCCGTCGTAAGAAAGGCGCGGGCCACCGGCTCATCCAGTAGCCCGCCGGGCCACCAGACGCACGTGATCAGCACCACGAAGTTCACGCCGAAGACCGTCAGCCCGATGGTGCTGAGCCCGGGCCACTGGCGGCGTTCGATCCAGGCGGCACAGATCATGGCGACGCCGCTGTGCAGCGCCAATGCCCCGAGCGTCAGCAGAATGCGGGCCGTGGTGTCGTTGAACTGCCCCAACAGCAGGGCGAGCACGGCGACAAGGGCGCAGCTCGTCAGGGAGACCACCAACGTGCGCAGGAACCAGCGCTTCAGCTCCAAGTGACGGGGGCCGGCCGGGGATGGGGCCTCGTCGCCCATGTGTGTGCTCCAAGTGTTACAAGACTCGTGACCCTAATCCGACGCACGCTTGGACGCGAGCCCGACGCGACGGGCAGGGCCTGGCCAGTGCCCTACCCCGGTCACCCAGCTTCCGCGTAGAACGCCCACGAACACGGCGTCCGGGCGGCCGGAGAACGCACCGATCGCTCGACTCACTTCAACAACTGCTCCAGCCGCGCCGCGACCAGCCGGTCGCAGTCCGCCGGCGACTTGGGGTCAATCCGCCGGAAGTCCTCGTGATGGCTGTTCTGCAAATCCACAACGACCCACGCACCGTCGCGCGCGCAGACGACGAAGTGTACGGCGCCGACGCGGCCCGGTCCGGCGACGAGATAGTCGGCAAACAGCACATACTCGGCCTCGGCCGGGTGCGACTTGGCGTACTCCTGCGCCGCCCGGGCGAAATCCCACAGCACGCGCTGCTCGTTCGACGAAGGCTTCACCTCGAACCGCGGCCCCGCCTCGGCGGCCGCGGCCTGGCAGAGACCGGCCTTGTTCAGCGACTCCGCCAGCCGCGCGGCACAGGCCGGATCGACCGTTTCACCCACGCGCGGCGGGTAGATGAGCACCCGGGCCTCGGCCGCCGCGCGCCGCAAGGTCGCCAGCCGCCCCTTCATGGCTTCCAACTCGGCCTCGCTCGGCGTGCCCGACTTCTCGCGCCACCGCCGCGCGAACCGCCCGTCCGCGACCGGCGTGCCCGGATCGCCGGCCAGTTGAAACACGGGCTTGAGCCGCTCCGCGACCAGCAGACAGCACGTCATCGGCTCGCCGGGCTGAATCCGGCGGAAGTCGGCGTCCCGCGGCGTCTGGACATCCTTCCAGACCAGCGTCCCGGCCCGGTCCAGGAGCACGGTACGAATCTCCTTGGCGCCCGTCCGCGGCGCACCCACGAACTCGGCACACAGCGCGTAGTCCGTCGGCGGCGGATTCTGTTGCAGGAACTTGCCGAACGCGGAGGCCAATTCGTCCAGCGTGTCGTGCGCGTCGGGCTGAAAGACCGTCGCCGTGGTGTCGTGCTTCCGCATCCCCGCGTTTTCGAGCATCGCGCCGAGGACGTCCGCGACGTCCTGGCGGGCCCCGCCTTGCAGAATGACGGGGTAGATCGTGAGCACGGTGTCCGCGTTGAGCTTCGGCGGGGCCGCCGGCGGCGGCTTGGTGGGGCCCGCGTCCTGGGCCGTCGCCGCGACGGCCCCATTCAACAACAGGACAACCGCGGCCGTTGTGACAATCGCAAGCGCTTTCATTCTTGGTCTCCTTCTCGAGGGTTTACGTAAGTGTCCACATACTCTATCGGCACGATGGGTCCGGGCCGGCCCCGCGGCCGGCGTTACGCTCGCTCTCCGTCAAGCAGGGTCCGCCCCACCTCGGTGAACAGCCGGCGACGCTGGGCGTCGGACACCAGCCCCAGCTCGCGGGCGATGTTGGATACCGTCCCCAGGCCCACGACCGCCCACGCGGCCGACGCCGGGTCGAGTCCGGTCACGCGGCCGGACAACTCGCGGTGGGCGGCGATCTGCTCCCGGACAAACCGCTGGAACCGCCGGTACATGTCGGCCAGCGCCGCCCGGACCTCCGGATCGTCCGTTTCGCTAAGTCCTGCAAAGACAATACGATAGTGCCCGAACTCGCCGTGGTGCGTCGACTCGTAGGCCAACAGCCGCTCGGCGGCGCTCCCCGCCTCGCTCGGTCGGCCGACCAGGCGGAGCCAGATGTCCACCGACAGGTCATACACATACCGGATGGCGGCGATGAACATGGCCTTCTTGTCCGGCCACAGCCGATAAAGCACGTTTTCCTGCACCCCGCAACGCCGCGCCAGTTCCGCCGTCGTTGCCCGGCGATAGCCCAGCTCCGCGAAGGCGCGGGCCACGATGGGCAGCAGCTCGCGGCGTTTCTCGGGCAGTCGGCTGGGACGGGGCATAGCGCGGGGCCTCGGGGCCGGAAGCCAGGGTCCGGGGAATCATGTAAGCATACGCTTACAATATAGCCGCGCCGCGGCCCCTTGTCAAGCCGACCCTGGCCGCCGCGCACGATTCGCGCTGCGGCCACCGACGCCGCGCATGGCCGCAGGGGCCCGCGCGCCCACGAGAACCTTGCATAGTGAGGGGCCGGCGAAGGGCCACGAGCGGGAACCCGGGAAGGCACCACCACTCAAGTCCACGCCGGCAAGGGACGGGAGCCGTGGGCGGTCCCCTACTGCACCAGGCCGCGGGTCAGGCGCAGGAACGCCGTCTCCAGGTTCACTTCCTCCGGGCGGATTTCGTGAATGCGCAGCTGGTTGCTGAGCAGCGCGCCGGCGATGAAGCTGAAGTCGGTCGTCTCCGTGCCCAGGCTCACGCGCAGCGCGCCGTCCCGCACCTGGACATCGACCACGTTCGGCAATCCGGCCAGCACCTGCTTCGCCCGCTGCGGATCGTCCGGCGTGGCGACGTGGACGACGGTGCCGAGGCGGGCGCGGCGGAGGGCCTCGCGGACCGGACCCTGAAAAAGGAGCTCCCCCTGTTCGAGGATGCCGATGCTGGTACACAGGTCGGCGAGCTCGGGCAGGATGTGCGAGCTGATGAGGATGGTCTTGCCCATGCGGTGCAGCTCCTTGAGCAGCTCGCGGATTTCGATGCGGGCGCGGGGATCGAGGCCGCTGGCGGGCTCGTCGAGCAGCAGCACCTTCGGGTCGTGCAGCAGGACGCGGGCGATGCTGAGTCGTTGTTTCATCCCGCGCGACAGGCCGTCGACCGGCTCGTCGCGTTTGTGAACGAGGTCGGTCAGCTCGAGCACGTCGCCGACGATCTGCTCGCGCTTCTTCCCGGTGAGGTCGTAGGCCGCCGCGAAGAACTCGAGGTATTCCTGGACGACCATGTCTTCGTAAGCGCCGAAGAAATCGGGGACGTAGCCGATCAGCGGGCGGATCTTCCGCGATTCATAGCCGACGACGTGGCCGCAGACGCGGGCCTCGCCCCAGGTGGGCTGGAGCAGCGTCGCCAGAATGCGGATCGTCGTGGTCTTGCCGGCGCCGTTGGGACCGATGTACCCGAAGCACTCGCCTTCCTCGATGTTCAACTGGAGGTTGTTGAGGGCCACCAGCTTGCCGTAGCGCTTCGTCAGGTTGATCGTCTCGATAATCATGGGGCGACTTCCGGCGGCGGCGACCCCTGGTACCGGACCGGCAGCCGCACGCGATAGAGCGTCAGTCCGGCCGACGCGGGCAGCGGGCGCCCGCCGCGGTGCAACGTCGGCGGGCCGGGGGCCTCCGCCCACGTCAGCAGCACCGCCTGCCCGCGCACCAGCCAGTGCGTAATGTCCAGCTCGGGCAGGCCGTCGGTCGACACCGTGGCCTCCGGAGCGTCAAGCTGCGCGCCGGCGGTCGGCAAGTGCAGGTTCCGCGTCGAGGCCAGGCACACAGCCCACACGGGGTCTTGCGGGCCGCGGCGCAGCCCCGGCAGGCGATTGGCGCCGGCCCACGTCTGTTGCTCGTGCCACAGCGTGGGTAAGTCCGGGCGCTCGGCGTCGGATGGATCGCGCGCGCGACCGCGCCACGCCCGCAAGTCCTTGTCAAGTTGCTCGTAAACCGCCCGGCCCAACTCCCGCACCTGCCCCCCCGCCGGCACCGCCGGAATGCGGACGGCGAGCACGTTCATCGCCGGCGGCACGGCGTACTTCTCGTCCGCCGACCCGGACGCCGCTCGGCGGTAGCGCGCCGTCAGGCCCGCCGCCCGACACGGCACCCCCGCCTGATCGAGCCGGGGGTCGATGAACAGCAGGAAGCCGCCGGCCAACTCCGTGGTGAGGTCGTTGGCGAGCCAACTACCCGGCGTCAAACGACCGTCGGCGCGACTGACCACCAGATCCCCGCGAATCGTGCCGTCCAGCTCGCCTTGCCAATGGCCGGCGAGTTGTTTGAGCGTGGCCCGCATGAGGACGTCTTCCAGCGCGGCCCGCGCCGGGAAGCTCGCGTAGCGCGCCCCCGTCGCGTAGCGGCTGTCGCTGTCGGGGTTGCGGGCCAGCGGCGTCAACGTGTTGCCGTCGCCGGGCAGCGTGAGCTGCACTTGCTGGCGAATCGGGCTGCGGTAGCCGAACAGGCAGACGCCGCGGGCCGCCGACGCCCCACTCTCCAGGTCCAGCACGCTCAACGTCTGCACGCCGCGCGAACACCCACGCATGACACTGACGGTGCCGAGGCTGAGCGCGCCGGCGACCGCGGCGACGCCGGCGAAGACGACCCAACTGAGATGGGTGCGGCGGTGGCGGACCAGCCACCACCAGCTTCCGACGGTGGCGACCGCCAGGTACGCCAGCACGAACAGCAGGGCGGTCAGCCCGCGCAAGGCGGTTTCGGCCCGAAACCCGACCGGCGCGACCACCGCGTCGTAGATAGGCTCGGGTTCGAACCGTCGGTACGGTGCCCCGTCCGCAAGTTTCTTGCGATAGGTCTCGGTGTACCGGTTCAGGTCAATGAGCGTCGCAAGAAAAGGCTCCACGTCGCCGATCTGCGCCAGCAGGTCGCGCAGGCCGGCGGCGGTCGCCGTCACGCGCCCCGATCCAACCAGGCGCAGCGTGACCAGATTCAGCGGTCCGCTGGGACCGAAGTCGCCGAGGACGCGCAGGGCGTCGGGCGTCGGTGTGGCGGTCGTGACCACGACGGGGTGTTCAAGCTCGCGTCCCTCCCAGAGCGGCGACCTGAAGTTGCGGCTGAAGACGTCGAGGCGCCGGACCTCCACGGTTTCCGCCGCGCCCTGCAACGGGAGCAGCGGGGCAAGGTCGCTCGTGCGGATGAGTTCCCAGTTCGCCCCGAGGCCGACCACCAGCTGGCCCCCGTGTTGCACCCACTGCCGCAGCGCCTGGCGCTGGGCCGGGCTCAACCCGCGCAGGTCGGGCTGGTCCCACACCAGCACGTCCACGGCGTCCAACCCCCACCACCGATCGGGCAACCACTCCGCCGGCTGGCGGGCCACGACGACGTTGCGGTAGTACGGGCGGAAGCCCTCGGAATACTGCCCGGGAAGCCACGCCGGCGTCTCCAAGGCCCGCAGCGCTCCGATCGGCGGCGCGCTCACGTCCAGCACGAGCAGGTCGGTGCTGCGCAGCGCTCCGATGGGCGGCGGCACGGGCAGCGTCGCCGCGAGCCGGCCGCGGTCGTCAACCACTTCGACACCCGCGGGCACTTCGTCGTCGGCGTTGACGACCGCGTAGAGCCAGAGTCGCTTCGACCCGCCGGCGTCCGACGACAGCGCGATCGGTGAGTTGGTGTAGGCCACCCGGTCGCCGTCCAGGTCGAACGCCTCGGCGCGCAGCTCGCCGGAGAAAACGCCGCCGGACGCGGACAGGCTCACGACGATGGGCAGCCACCGCCCCGCGCGCAGGACGGGGCCGGCCGGGGCCGGGAAGCCGGCGCTCTCGACCTGCCCCTGGAGGCTCTGCGCGACGGCGCCCCAGGTGCCGACGGCGACCAACAGCAACCCCGCGACTTGGCGCCACCGCCGCCGCATCAAGCTCCTCCCGCGACCGAATGCAGTCGGACACGGACGCGGGCACCGGCCTGTGACCCGCGGGAGCATTATTTCAGCTTGGGCAACCCGACGCAAAGGGCGAGACTCGCCGGGCGCCGCCCCCAGCCGGCCCGAATCGCGGCTACCATCTGGAGCAGGAGCAGCGCCATGACCCTAGCCGGCCAGCGACAGGCGGTCGTCCGAAACGTGACCGAGGCGCCGCAACTTGTCTGCGCCGAAATCTGGGGCGGGAACCACGAGATCGACGCGCCCATCCGGCTGCCGGGGATTCGCGGGCGGGTGTTCTCGCTGCCGGCGGCGGGCGGTCGCGGCGGCGACATCCACTACGTCTCGATTTGCAGCTCGGGGCTGCTGTCGCGGTTCTGCCTGGCCGATGTCGCGGGGCACGGCGAGCCCGTCGCGCAGGTCAGCACGGAGATTCACCGGCTGCTGCGGCAGTTTATGAACAACCACGACGAGCGCCGTGTGCTGGCCGGGCTGAACCAGAGGTTGCAGGGGACCGAGCTGGAACGCATGACCACGGCGGCGGCCGTCAGCTACCTGCCGCCGCTGCGAATGCTGACGGTCAGCTACGCCGGGCATCCGCCGGGGTGGTTCTATTCGGCGGCGGAGGGGCGTTGGGGCCGCCTGCTGGCGGAAACGCACGAGAAGGGTCCAATCAACCTGCCGCTGGCGGTCTTGCGGGAAGCCGCCTTCTCGCGGCGCAAGCTACGCGTGCGGCCGGGCGATCGCCTCGTGCTCGTGACCGACGGGGTGCTGGAGGCCCCGTCACCGGACGGCGTGTTGTACGGCGATGATCGGCTGGACCGATTGCTCGGCGAGCGCGCCGGGGAGCCGATCGAGGGGTTGGTGGAGGCGATCATCGAATCGCTGCGCGCGTACACCGGCGACCCGCAACTGGGGCACGATGATGTCACGGTGCTCGCCGTGGAGTTCCAGAAGGGACCGCCCGCGCTGGGGCTGGGCACCCTGCTGCGGAATCGGCTGTTCGGCTGGCGACGCCGCCGCCGTCAGACATGACGCGGTTGACTCACGGTGTCGTGTAGCCTGAACCGGCGTTTTGACCCGAACCGCGGGCGAGCCATGAACACCGGTCGCCGGCCCGTTGACAAGGCCGCAGCAGTGGCTAAGAAAGACATTCTTGCGCCGCAGGAGCTCTTCGCCAGGAGCGGCGCGACGTTGGTCAGCCGATCCAGCGCCGAGCCTCGGGGCGAGGCGGGGCCCGGCGAAAGGCGTGGTTTGCACGCGACCGGCCCCGGCGGGTGAGCACCGCCCGGCGGCCAAGTCAGGAGTTCCAACAGATGCCCAAGTACAAGATCACGATCGACCGCGAGCTGTGCATCGGCGACGGGGCCTGCTGCGGCGAAGCCCCGAACACCTTCGAGATGGACAAGGACAACATCGCGGTCGTCACCAACACCGACGGACACACACCGGAGGAAATCCTCCAGGCCGCCCAGGTCTGCCCCGTGGACGCGATCACGCTGACGGACGCAGCGACCGGCGAGAAAGTCTGGCCGAAGTAACGGCTGTCCAGCAGTCCGTTGAGAAAAGCCGTCGCGCTGGACCTCCGAGTCCAGCGCGACCGTATCGGCGACCCAATAAACGCCGGACTCGGAGGTCCGGCGCTACAGATTCAAAGGCCACGAGCGGTTCTTCAACGGGCTGCCAGGGACTCCTCTGCCTCTCAGGGAGGGGTTGGGGGAGGGTGAGCATCCCCGCGGCGGGGTTACGCCTTCGCTTTGCGCTCAGTTAGCGCCCCGGCAAACCAGCACACTGCTGTGTGCGTCCCGCCCGGAGGGCGCGGCTGTCTCCTGCGGCGACCCTACCGGCCTGCCGAGCCACGGCTCGCCGGGAGGCTCGCCCTTCCCTCCCGTTTTCCACGTCGCTGACTACGCGCAAGGGCGGTGTCGCCGGCGCACCCGCGGCCACAGCCAGCGCCCGAGCGCGGCCAGGGCCAGCGCGGCACTGAACGCGAGCAGGAGCACGCCAAGCAGGGCGATTCCGCTCCACAGGTACCAACCCCCGCGCCCCCACGCGGCGAAGCTCCACGCGAGGCCAACCAGGACCGCCGGCGCCGCGGCCGAGATGATCGACGCTCGCCGGGACCAGCCGGGCAACGGATGACTGCCACCGGCGGCGGACAACTGCCCCGCGCCACCAACCAGCCACACCACAACGACGTGCCCGGTCCAAAGGCCGCAGAGAAGCCGCCACGCGGGACCGCCGTCGATGACGTGCAGACCGCCGAGCAGCGCGGCGATCAGCGCCACCGCCTGGAGCGCGACAACTGGGCGCGGCGGCAGCGTACGGCGCCACGCGCCGCCGAGGAGCAGCCCGCCCCACGTGAGTGCGGCCCCGGCGTACAAGCCAAGGCAGCGTTGGCACACCGGCAGCGGAACGCCGTCCACGACGAAGCACCGCTGCTGTCCGCAGACGTACGCGCCCAGGTCGGTCAAGCACTGAACAAGCCAGGAATCCAGGTTCCGGCTCCTTCGAGCAAGCTCGCGGCCCGCGCCGTCACTCCCGCGTCATTCGTCCTCTTCCGCGGCCGGGCGGGTGGTGCCCGCCGGCACGGGCGGGATCGGGATGTCCGACAGCTCGCGTCCATCAGGTGTGAAGAACACGATGGCGGCGGCCCGCGTATAGCCGGGGGCCGCGTCACTCCCTTCCTCCAGGCGTTTGAAGGCCACGCGCTTGGAGTCGGGGGAGAAAGTGGGCTGTGCAAGCCGATACTTGTCGCTGGGGACTTGCCGGAGGACGCGCCCCTTGCCGGTCAGAAAGAGCACCTCCTGTTCAAAGGCCACTACGTAGTGTGACCCGTTGGGTGCGACGGCCAACTGGGCTGCGCCATCATCGCCATGCGCGCCTGCGGTGGGGCCAACGAACTTGAAGGACCGACGGAGCGTGCCATCGCGTTCCACCAGGTGTAGCCAGGCCGTTTCACCCTCGCCCTTCGGCTCCAGCACCGCCAGAGTGTTCTTGTCCCGCCAAGCCAAGCCGAAGTACGAAGCGGACTTGTTCCAACGCAGATACGTGGCCCGCTGTCCATCGGTGCTGGTCAGGGCCACGCTGTGCTCGGACAAGGTGGCCAGCATCGTCCCATCGGGCGAGAGCGCGGCGGCCAGGGCGGGTGCTGCGACCATACGAATGGCCCCATCGGCCGGATCGACCACCAGGACCGTGTATCCATCACACACGTACACCCACTTTCCGTCCGGGCTATACCGAGGATGCAGTATCGCATAAACGAGCGCCCAACACTTGTCTTCCGCGGGCAGCGGCAGATCCACCGCGGTGGTTGATAGGATCTCGTCGCTTTCCACGTCCCGCACTACGAGCGCGGAGCGGACGCGCGGGGCGGTGCGCTGATGATCGAGAACCTCCGCGGCGGCCTCCAAACGTGGCAACGTCTCGTCCTTGATATCCGTCTCGGGTGGGGCTGCCGAACCCTGACTTGCCTCAGCAGGCCAAGTGAAGGTTTCTACGCCCTGAGGCCGCGACGTTGGCGCACGGGTCTCTTCGGCGCGCTCGGCGGCCTCCCGCGTGAACATGGGTACCCGCAGGTAGCACAGCCGCCGGCCGTCCGGGCTGTAGGCGGGGGCAGTGAGCATGTACTCGGTGGTCTGCTCAACGACCCGGATCGCGTCGCCCTTCAGGATCATCAGGCGATACGCACGCTCGCCCGCGAGCGGCAACTTCTCCGGGTCCCACGGCTCGACGGTCACGAACGCCAGGCTGTCGCCACTGGGCGAATACGCCATCGGACTCTCGACGCACGCCAGCAAGTGCCAGACCAGGCCCGCGCCAGCGACGGCGATCGCCAGCGCCGCCGTCCAGGCCGGCGCCGCCCGCCCACTCACGTGTCGTACCATGATGGCCTCCTCGCATAGGATGTCGGCTCCGCCCCGGCGGGGCCGCGCAGCATCCGCCACAGGCTCTCCACTCCCACGCGGGCCCCATGCCGCAGCAAGGCCCAATTCACCCGCCGCTTCCGGGCATCGCGTTCAGCGATCAGCCCGCGCCACAGGCTGGCCAGCCGCGGGCCGCTCAAGGTCAGCATCCGCCGAGCGTAGGTCGCGTCCACGGCGCGCAGCGTTGCGGCCCCGGTGGCACACACCGGCGTGTGGAAGTTGTAGTCCGCCCAGTTCGCGTTGGCCACGAGCCCGCCGCGCGCCGCCTCTTCGGCGAACGTCGTCCCCGGGATCGGCGTCAGCGGGATCATCAGGCAGTAGTCGATCCCCAGCCCGTTGGCCCAGTCGCACAGGCGTCGGAGCGAGTCCGGGCGGTCACCGGGCAAACCAATGATCACGCTGCCGATCGTGTAGACCTGCGGGTGTTTCTCGCGGAAGATCGCGACGGCCTCCGCGCACAATTCCGGAGCGTTGTTGTGCTTGCCGAGCAGGCCCAGTCCCGCCGCATCATCCCGCTCCAGCCCGAGCACGACCTGCCGCAACCCGGCCCGCACGAGTTTGCCCAGGATGCCCAGCCTTTCGTCTCGAACCACGCAGTCCGCACGGACCCACGCCGTGTGCAGCGTCCGTGGTCGGCCGCGCGGTCCCATCAGCTCCGACCCGAGCATGAGATCGGCCCAGCCGTCGGACCACTCGGGTGCGGCGTTGAAGGTCGGATCGACCCAGCCGAACGTGCGCCGGCCGTACTGCCGGTGGAGCCAGCGCACCTCAGCGAAGCTGCGAGCGGGGCTCTTCGTGCGGTACCGCGGCCGCACACGGCCGTTGCCATTGAGCGACTCGCCCATCTGTTTCCACAGCACGCAGAAACCGCACGAGTCGATGCACCCGCGCGAGTGCTCCAGGGCCACGAGGTCCGGATGGTTGCGTGAGCCGCGGCCGTAGCGCGTCATGTCCACGAGGTCGTACGCCGGCCGGGGCAGCGTGTCGAGGTCGGCGATCAACGACCGCGGCGGCGTGAGGACGGTCCGGTCGGCGGCGTCGCGGAACGCCAGCCCGGCGACTGCGTGCCAGGGGCGGCCGGCCTGGAGGCACTGCAATAACTCAACAAACGTGTGTTCGCCCTCGCCGCGGACGATGACATCGACGCAGCCCGTGGCCAGCGTGGCTTCGATTGCGTGCGGGTAATGCACCCCGCCGGCCACGACGATGCAGGCGGGGTGCAGACGTTTGACCAGGGCGGCGGCGCGCAGGCCCTCGTGGGCGGAGGCGGTCTCTTCACCGAGCCCAAGCACGTCGATGGGCCGCTCGGCCAGCTTGCGGGCCAACGTCCGCCAGCCCCACGCCTGCCCCGGGGCGTCCCATACCTCGAGATCCAGTTCGGGCAGCGCGCGGCGGGCGGCGGCGGCGATACAAAGCAGGCCCAGCGGCTGCCAGAACGCCGACCGCTCGCTGTTGAACGGCCACAGATACCGCGGCGGTCGCAGGAGTACCACACGCACGGGGCCGCCACCTCGCCAGTCGTCGCGCCGCGCCGGCGGTCCGCCGCCCCACACGGAACGGCCCGGCGGGGCGGCGTGCGCCGACCTCCGGCACGTCGCACGCCCGGACTGGGAACCCAGAGCGGGCGCCGACTTGCCCGGCAACACTCTCGACCCTTCTCAGTACGACCCGACTTGCTTTAGTCGTGCCAGCGCATGATACCCCTTTCCGGGTCCGCAGCGCCACCTGCCGTGTGCAACTACCCGGTTTTCGCGGCCCCCGCGCGGTTTTGACAGCGCCCCGGGCAGCAGCTATTTAAGGGCACGCGACGAGACGGTCGCGCTGTCCGAACCGGGACCGCGAGGGAGCGGTGCGCAGGAGGCCCTGACCGCTTCCTGACGGGCGCGGCTCGGTCTTGTGGACGGGCCCGGCTCGGTATTGCTGACCAAGTGCCGCTCGGCTCACTCGACGAGGTGCGGCCCGGCTCGGCCGGCGTGGCACGACGACACAGGTGCTCGGCGATGGCGATCAAGCAGCTCACCGACGAACAAATCCGCACGCTGACCGTCGAACAGAAGGACCGCTGGTGGCTCGAGAATGTCTACCAGGGCGACGTCCCGCAAATGACCGTGCGGGTCGTCATCATGGGGTTCCTGCTGGGCGGCCTGCTCTCGATCACCAACCTCTACGTCGGGGCGAAGGCCGGCTGGTCGCTGGGCGTTGCCATCACCTCGGTCATCCTGGCCTTCGTGTTTTTCAAGGCGTTGGAGAAGACCGGCCTCGTCCGCACCTACCACGTCCTGGAGAGCAACATCCTCCAGTCCATCGCCTGCTCCGCCGGCTACATGAACGGCCCGCTTATCGCCAGCATGGCCGCCTACATGGTCGTCACCAACACCGTCGTCCCCTGGTGGCAGATGATCATGTGGCTCATCGGCCTGGCCCTGCTCGGCGTGCTGTTCGCCTTCCCGCTTAAGCGGCGGTTCATCAACGAGGAGCAGTTGCCCTTCCCCGAAGGCCGCGCCGCCGGCGTCGTCATGGACACCCTGCACAGCGAAGGGGAGGACGCGGCCAAGTCCGTCCTGCCGGCGAAGCTGCTGGTCATCTTTGGCGTCATTGCCGGCGTGTTGAAGCTTGGCCAGTCGCACAAGCTGATGGAATGGCTGCGAAACCTCGAACTGCCCGCCATCGCCATCCCCGAGGCCCTGGACGGCTGGTACTACCGGCTGGTCGACAAGTTCCACTGGGTCACGCCGAAGCTCCTGAACACGCCGATCCGCGAGCTGACGATCCAGCCGACGCTCGATCTCGCGATGATCGCGGCCGGCGGGCTGATGGGCATCCGCACGGGCGTTTCGCTGCTGATCGGGGCGGTGGCCAACTACTGGGTCCTGGCCCCGCTCATGATCCAGCGGGGCGACATCCTGGGCACGATGGACGCCGGCGGCGAGTTTCATATCGGCTTCCGCGCGATCACCACGTGGTCGCTGTGGGGCGGGGTGGCCATGATGACCACCGCCTCGTTGTATTCCTTCTTCGCGCGACCACAGATGTTCCTCAGCGCGTTCCGCAGCTTCTTCGCCAGATCAGGCGAGCGACGGGTTGATTGCATCAAGCACATCGAGTTCCCGCTGTGGATCTCGCTCATCGGCGTGCCGCTGGCCGGGGCCTACCTGGTCTGGATCGCGCACTGGTTCTTCGGCGTCCAGATCTGGCTCGGCGTCGTCGCCGTGCCGATGGTGTTCATCTTCACGCTCATCGGCGTGAACTCCACGGCGCTGACCTCCATCACTCCGACGGGAGCACTGGGCAAGATCACGCAGCTCGTCTACGCCGGCCTGGCCCCCGGCAACATCACCACCAACATCGCCACCGCGGGGATCGGGGCGGAGGTCGCCGGCGGCGCGTCGAACCTCATTCAGAACATCAAGCCCGGCTACATGCTCGGCGGCAAGCCGCGCCTCCAGGCCCTCGGCCACGTCATCGGCGCCTTCTCCGGGGCGCTGTTCTCCGTCGCCGTCTTCTACCCGCTGTTCCTACGGAACGACCCCGCCGGGCTGATTACGCCGGAGTACCCGTAC
This sequence comes from uncultured Planctomycetales bacterium, assembly GCA_964462635.1. Taxonomy (GTDB): domain Bacteria; phylum Planctomycetota; class Phycisphaerae; order UBA1845; family Fen-1342; genus JBFMAI01. Next base: position 3,339 of record CAYWYJ010000018.1, on the reverse strand, counting down.
CCGGCCGTGACGGTGTGGAAGGCCGTGGCGGAGCTGCTCACGAAGGGACTGGACGAGTTGTCGCTGACGGCGTTGTGGGCGGTCATCGTCGGGGCCGGGCTGGGGATCGTGTTCGAGGTCATCCGGGCGGCGAGCAAGGGCAAGTTCCCATTGTCCGCGGTGGGCATCGGCCTGGCGTTCGTCATCCCGTTCGACATCTGCCTGGCCATGTTCATGGGCTCGTTCGTGTTCTGGATCATCAGCAAGATCTGGCCCCGGCCCGAGCAGCGGCCGAACGCGGTCTTCGTGCAGAACCAAGAGTCGATTTGTGCCGGCGGGATTGCGGGAGCCGCCCTGGTGGGCGTGGCCGTCATGGCCCTGGAGCTCTTTGTCCTGTGAGCGCGCCGAACGCAGGAGTGGTCCGATGAATGTTCGCGGGCGGAGCGTGCGGTTGGCGAGCGGCCTGCTGGCCGCGGCCGTGCTGGCCGGATGCGGACCGGTCTACCCCGAGCCCAGCGCCGAAGCCGTGCTGCGGTCCATCCGCAATGCCCGCCTCCACGGCCGGCTGCGCGTCTGCTGGCCGGAAGGGCAGGCGTACGTCGAAAAGGTCATGAAGGCCGACGCGGCGCTGCGGGCCGCCCTGAACACCGTCGCGCCCGTCCAAACGGTCGACGCCCTGTGGGCCCGGGAAGACCCACGCTGGCGGGCCAAGTTCCCGCCCCGGCCGCCCGGTCAGGCCGACGGCGCCCACGCCGGAACGCCCGGCCCTGCGGGAACCGCCGTGGCCGGCGCGCTCGACAGCCTGGCGGCGGCCATCGAGCTGACCCCTGATCGACTCGCGCTGGGTACGCTGGAATCCCACGACGCGTTTGTGCGGGGCGTCTGGGACGCGCTGGCCGTGGATGGCGTCCCTCTGCGGGAGCACGTGGCGCAGACCGAGGCCCTGGGGGACTTGCTCCGGCGATTGGAAGAGCGCGTGGCTGCCTGTCGCGCGTCTTACGCCCCCGGGGCCGGCGGCCTGACCTTTTCGGATGAAGCGTGCCAGCGCGATGTCGATGCCCTGTATGACGAGCTCGCCGGCGCGCTGCGGCGGCGTGAAGACGCCTTCCTGCGGTACGCCGCCGAGCGAATGAAGGACGTGCAGGCCCGCCTCGGCAGGATCGACAAGCAGAAGCAGCGCGACGAGTACCTGTGGTTGGACAACACCCGGGAGTATTTCGACAACGTCCTGCGAGACGGCTGGCTGAAGGGCCTCGATGACCGCATCCGGGCCGCCGAGCGGCAACTCGCGGCGCAGCCGGCCCAGCCGTCGGCGGCCGACCCGGCCGCGGCGAAGTTCCTCGAAGGGGAGCTTGTGCGTCTCAAGGAACGCCACGCGACGCTGTCCCAGCGGGTCAGCGCCATCATGACGCCGCCCACGGCGTCGCCATAGTGGACCGTGCCATCGTGCGGCGCCAACGCGGACGAGTGGCGATCTTGATGTCGGCCATCCCGGCTGCGGGCCTCGTCGCCGGCTGTCCACCCGACCACGCCGGAACCGACCTGGATTTCAACGTGGGTGGGCCGCCGACGCCGCTCGTGACGGCCGGCGAACCGATCTTTCTCTCGGAGTTCATTTGCGACGGGATCCCGGGCCGGGCCGGCAGTCACGCACCGACGGTCGCCGCCCTGCCCGATGGCGAACTCCTGGCGGCATGGTATTCCTACGTGGGGCCGGGCGAACTCGACGGCGCCGACATCTACGTCTCGCGCAAGGCGGCCGGAGCAAGAGATTGGACCACTCCAACACTGCTGATCGACCGCCCGGAGGCCGTCGGCAATCCGGTCCTGTACGCGGAGGGCGAGCGCGGCTGGCTGTTCTATGCCGTCGTGCCCGGCACGGGTTGGAGCACCGCCCACGTCGAAGTGCAACGTTCATACGACGGCGGCCAGACGTGGTCGTCGCCGTCAACGCTACCCGGGCCGCTGGGGACCAACGTCCGCTTCCCGCCGGTGCGGTTGGGCGACGGGACGCTGCTCCTGCCGGCGTACAACGACCTGCTGCCGCGCTCGCTCTTCTTCGCCTCCGCCGACGGCGATCACTGGACGCTGCGCAGTGAGCTTACGACCGGGCCGGTCCGCGCCGTTCTCCAACCGTCGTTCGCCGTGCTCGATGACGGCCGGTTGCTCACGGTGATGCGTAACGGCGGCGGCGGGTGGCTGTGGGCCGCCCAGTCCGTGGACAACGGGCGAACTTGGAGGGCGTCAGCGGCCAGTGGCTTCCCGAACCCGGACAGTCCCGCCGCGCTACTGAGGCCGGCCAGCGGCAATCTGATACTGGTCTTCAACGACAGCGCGACGCTCCGTCGCCCGCTCGCGGTCGCCGTCTCCGCCGACGAGGGCGTCACCTGGCATCCGCCGCGGGTCCTCGTGGACGGCGACGGGGAGTATGCCTACCCGTCCGCGGTGCAGACCCCGGACGGACTGATTCACGTCGTGTACTCACACGACCGGGAGCGGATCGGACACCTGGTGTTCAATGAAGCGTGGCTGGCCGACTGAATGGTCGCGCGCGATTCGGCGGCACACATACAGCCCCTAGCAGAGCCGACCACGCAAGTGGTGGGCCGCCGAGCCCCCGCACTGGCGTGCGGGGTTCTGATAGGCACTCTCGGGGAGGGCGAGCCTCCCGGCGAGCCGCGGCTCGACGGTCCCGGCACGTCGGGATCGCCCTCCCGCGCCGTACTCTCGCGCGTGGTGATTCAGGAAAAGCGGCTGGCGGACCGGCCCGGTTACGGCCTGCCGAGCAGGGCAATCCGCGCCCGGAGCTCCAGTTCGGCCTGCTGCCAGTCCCAATCGGGGTTACCGGGTCGGCCGTTTCGGGCGAGGTAGATCTCGTACGCGCGCTGACGTATCTGTTCGACCGTGGGGGCCGCGGGCGGTGTGATGGACGCGGCGCACTTCGACCGCGAGACGTTCCGCGGTCGCCGGGCGGCGCTTCTCGGTGGCATGGGCAACTCCCTGTACGACAACGACCGGCCGAATACGGAATGCGAGCGGGCCGTCAATCGTCCTGATCGGATTCCCGCAACCAGGACTTGAGCGCTCCCGGTGCCCGCCCGCCGTCCCGTAAGCACGAACGCAGCGCGTAGCGCACCCGGTCCGCGGTCGAACGGGCATTCAGGCCCACGGGACGCCAGCCGGGAGGGCGAGCCTCCCGGCGAGCCGCGGCGGCCGGGAGGGCGAGTGTCCCGGCGAGCCGCGCGGCGGTCGGGAGGGCGAGCGTCCCCGCGAGCCGCGCGGCGGTCGGGAGGGCGAGCGTCCCCGCGAGCCGCGGCTCGGCAGGCCAGCAGGGTCGCCGCAGGAGACAGCCTCGCCCTC
>CAYWYJ010000017.1:0-43618 GCA_964462635.1 uncultured Planctomycetales bacterium | reverse complement strand
CTGAGCCGGATTGCGGATGCCTGCCGCGGGGAGGGCGAAGCTCCCGCTGAGCCGCGCCGCGGAGACGCGAGCGTGATTCGACCGGCCCGTCAGCCCGGCCGCGGCAGCGAGCGTTTCAAGACGGCGGCGTGCGACCGCACCCCGTCCACACGCGCTTCCATCGCGTGGTCGAGCCGCACGTGCCGAACGTACGTGCCCTCGCCCTGGACCGGCTGCCCAGCGAGCCAGTCCCAGTCCACGAACCCCTCGGCCAAGCGCGGATTCACGGTAAGATACGCCACGCCGAAAGAGGTCAGGTTGTGGAAGAAATGGCTGCCCTGCGACGGTTCGACGACGAAGTTGTCGAGGGTGGTTTCGACGATGACGCGGGCGGCGGAAATCTGGGCCCACTGGACGGGGATGCCCAGGCCCTGGTGGGATGAGCCCCAGCGGCCGGGGCCGATCAGCAGGTAGGGGCGGTTGGCGGCGAGCAGGAGCTCGTTGAGGCGGCCGATCTCGTCAGCCATGTCGGCGGTGCGCGTGGGGTCGAACCGCTCGGGGCGGACGTAGATCACGTCGCCGAGGCCGAAGATGCGGCCGTGGCCGAGGGCCTTGGGGCTGAAGCAGACCATGTGGTCGCGCGGCAGGTCGTCGAGCTCCACGTCATCGCGGCCCGGAACGCCGCCGCCGGGACGAATCTGGAGGACGGCGAACTCCCGCGGGCGGGCGTCGAGGTTGGCGGCGAACTCGATTTCGACGGGCCCGTTCAGGCCGCTGCGGCCCAGCGCCAGGACGCGTTGCAGCAGCTGCGCCAGCGGGAACGCGTCGGCCTTCAGCACGCGGGCGAACGTTACGACGCGCACGCCCGGCCGCTCGATGCCGTCATGGAACGCCTGGTTGTCGGGGGACCACACGGAGCCGGCCAGGGTCAGCGTGCCGTGTCGCTCGGCCTCGGCCAGGTCGAGGCGCGCCAGGCACGCGTCGGGGCCGGGGCGCGGCGGGAGATCGGAACGGCTGAGATCGAGCGCGTAGAACGTCCGTTGTGACTGGTTGAGGAACTCCTCCGCGTCGCTCATCTGGGGCAGGACCTGCGGATGAGCGGGGCAGAAGCGGAGGGCGGGGCCCCCCTCGACCACCAGGCGGCCCAGGCCCAGCACGACGCCGGCCACGCCGTCCTCCGGCCGCATCGCCCCGAAGGGGTAGTAGTTGTAGGAACGTGCGACCCCCGCCAGGTCGGGGTAGTGATAGTGGCCGCGCGCGGCGCCGACGACCGGCTGGAGCAGCACGGCCATCTTCTCCTCTTCCAGACGATGGGGAGTGGCTTCGAGGTAGCGGCGTGGGGCGGCGAAGAACGTCGAGGCGTAGACCAGTCTGATCGCGTTGCACAGGTGCTCCAGCCGCACGCGCTCGTCGGCGTGGTTGTTGGGCAGCATGTGCGTGTCGTACACGCCGGCGAACGGGTGATATTGCGAGTCTTCCAGCAGGCTGGAGCTGCGGACGGCCAGCGGCCCGCGGACCAGGTCGAGGAAGACGCGCAAGCCGTCCACGAGGTCCTCCGGCAGGCGGCCGGCCAGGAAGGCGCGGGCCGTCGCGTCGTCCTCGGCGGCATCCAGGGCGGCCCGCCGCAAGCCGTTCGTGTCGAGGAACTCGTCGAACACGTCCGTGCCGATGACGACGGAGCGCGGGACCTGAACGTGGACCTCCGGGAACTCGGCGTCGAGGTTGGCCCCGGCCAGCAGCGCGTCCACGAAGGCCAGCCCGCGGGCCTTGCCGCCCAGCGCGCCTCCGCCCAGACGCGCGAAGCGACAGCCGGCGTCGAACCGCTCGCGGGAGAAGTCTTCCACGACGCCGCGGCGGTTCTGCCGCAGCACGTCCGCGACCGCCCGGATCAGGTACCGGCGCAGTTCTTCCATGTCCGCGAATTCGGAGACGCGCCGCGGGCGCAGCCGGCGGGCGACGGCGAACTCCGTGCGGGCGCGGAACCAGTTGGAGAAGTGGTTGTGGCGGGCGTGATATTCGATCGACGCGGCCGGCACCTCGCGCAGCGTTTGCACCATCCCACGCAGGTCGCGGGCCCGGCCGACCTCGCCCCCGTCCGGCAGGCGGAACACGAAGTCGCCGAACCCGAAGTGCGCGAGCATGAAATGACGCACGTCGTCGAGCAGGCTGGGGGAGCCCTTGTGAAGGAAGCTCACGCCCAGGGCCTCGGCCAGCGCGCGGTTGGTCTCGTCCGAGGATTGCAGCAGCACGGGCAGGTCGGGCAGCTCGCCCCGCAGGTGCGCGATGAGGGCCAGGCCCGCCTGGGAATCCACGCGCCCGCCGCGCGGGTAGGCCACGTCGGTGATGACGCCGAACAGGTGCCGGCGGAACTGCCGGTAGAGGTCGAGGGCCGCTTCGTAGGACTCGGCCAGGAGCACCTTGGGGCGGGCGGCCATGCGCAGGAGGCGATCCATGTGGTTGAGGCCGTCGGCCATGACGGCGCGGGTCTGGCGCACGAGTTGGCTGTAGATGATGGGCAGCAGGGAGGACTGGAAGCGCACGGAGTCTTCAACCAGGATGATGACGCCCACGTCGCCGACGCGGGTATCGTGCTCGGCGTTGAAGCGGTCCTCCAGCAGCTTGATCATCGCCAGGATGACCTTGGTGTCCCCGTGCCAGACGAAGGTGCCGTCCACCTGGAGTTGTGAGCTGGGTTGGGTGATGCGCGCCAGCTCCCAATCGTTGGCAATCAGCAGAACGACGGGCAGGCCGGGACGCCCGCGACGGACGGCCTGCACGAACTTGGTCACATCCATGTCGCCCAGCCGCAACATGGTGACCACCAGGTCGAAGTTGCCCTCGGTAATGGCGGCGAGGGCTTCCTCACCGGTGGCGACGCGCGTGATGTTGGGGGCGTGGGTCAGACCCAGGTCAGCGTACTCGGCGTACAGGACCTCGGTGGACAGACCGTCCTCTTCAAGGATGAAGGCGTCGAAGGGGCTGGAAACGAGGAGGATTTCCTGGATCCGCCGGCGCATCAGGTGCGGGAAACGCCCGTGGCGCCAGTCATGTCCGGCCGCGGCGCGGTCCGCTCCGGTCCCGCGGGTTGAGCTTGGCTCTGATGTCGATCCGGTGGCCATCGGTCCAGCCGCCACATAACGGGCTTCCCGGCCTGTCCGCGAAGAGTATACCCCCTGACCCCCTGCTGCGCGAGGCGCCCGGTGATCTGCGCGGCGCGGGCCCCCAATATGACGGAACCCCGCCGGCGCTCAACGCGCCGGCGGGGTCCCGGTTATCAGGACCGGAGCGGCGTCAGGCGCTCCAAGCCCATGCTCTTACCAGTGACCTAGCGACGCCGGAGCAGCGCCAGGGCCAGCAGCATCAAGGCGCTCGCCGGCTCCGGAATGGTGAACTGGGTCACCATGCCGTCGTCGCCGTTCGAGCTGCCGCTCACCGAGTTCACGCCCAGGGCCCACACGCGGTCGGTCCAGGGGGTGCCGCCCTGGCCGAGGCCGGTGCCGGCGGCGTCAAACTGGGTCGTAACGGCGCTGCCGAAGACCTTGATGTCCATCAGCAGGTTGCCCTTGGTGGGGTCGTAGTTGAACACGTCGTTCACGTCCACGATGATGTCGAACACCTGCCAGTTGCCGGCGCTCTTGAGCGTCAGCGGGCCGCTCCACACGAGCGTCTCGTCCGGCCCGATGTTCTGGGCGAACGTGAGGTTCATGTTGGTGGGGGCGACCTGCGTCGTGGAGAACCGGATCTCGCAGTTGATCGGGGACGACTGGAACGCCCCGTACTGCTCATCAACCCGGTACGTGAAGCTCTGAATGATCCCGGACAGGCCACCGAACTGGTCGGCCGCGTACACCTGCTGATACCGCATGTCACCCTGGTTCCAGGGGAACGCCTGGTTGGACGGACCGGCCTGGTTCGCGTTGACGTTGGGGATCACCACTGTTTGGGCCAGACTCGGCCCGGCCAGCAGCGCGACGAGCGCTGCCGCCACCAAGAAACGGTTTCTCATGAGTCTCCTCCTCTGAAGTAGGAACACGCTCGCCACCGTACCCGCTAGGGATCGGGTTCAACCGGCGGATCGCAAGCCGGGTTGCAGAAGCTATAGCACAGGCTCCAGGATGGCAGTCCGCTACAGTGTTCGCACGGGTTGGGGCAACTGAAGCACGAACCAAATGTCTCACAGTTCCAGTTCTCGGCCTGCATGCATTTCGTTGAGCCGTAGAAAACGAGATCCAACGCACAGCACCGCCGATCCGGGTATCCCTGGACCGGGCAGGGCACGCAAGCCGGCTTGCAAAAGGGGCTGTACATAGGACTGCTAGGGTCGGTGCTGCACAAATCAAAGGAGTCCGGCTCGCCGGTGCTCGCCGCACCTTGTTCCATGCGCTGTCGCATTCGCTCCGACCAACCCTGCGGATCCTCGTGGAAGCGACGGCAGGCGTCCGCGGCGCCCTTGAACCAGGCTTCCGACGACGCGTCCGTCCATCGCTGTCGCAGGCGGTCGCCCACAAAGTCCACCTCGATCGAGTACAGACGGAGCGGTGCCACCTGGGCGTTCGTCTCTATCAGGACCGAGACCGTCTGTACTCCGTATTGCTTGCGGAACTCATCGGGACGGATTACTACATGGACCCACAGTGCGGGGAAAACGGGCTCAACATAGGTTCCCGAGGACAGGGGCATTGCATTGGTCACTCTCGGGGAACCGCTGAGCGGCAGCACCTCTACCCAGAAGTGCAACGGTCCGGGTTTCCGGGCATCCACGATCCCCGCCGGCGGGACGAGGAGCACGCTGGATTCCGTCGGGCCGTACAGAGTGGCCTGCTGTGTGCACAGGTCACGTGCGTAGCCCTGCGCAATGAGCGGGCGAGAGTAGTCCTGCCAGCTGAGGTACGGAACGCCAGGCGACTCCAGCACGACCTGGGCCGACGCCACCGCTGGCACCCACGGAACGTCTTGACCACAACGGAACGCCTGGTCGGACGAACCGGCCTGGTTCCCGTTGACGTTGGGGATCACCACTGTCTGCGCCAGACTCGGCCCGGCCTGCAACACGACCAGCGCTGTCACCAACAAGCTGCGTCTCGTAACACTCCTCCTCCAGGACTGAAGACCGCGCGCACGTCACCGCCGTGCCGCGTAACCCACCCGCGCTCACGAAAAGCCGCGCGGCGACCTCCTCAGCCGCACGGTCACTCTTCTCCAAGCGGACTCTACGCCGGCCAGTCCGAACACACACAAGGTCGGCATTCTCGACCATGCTACCCCCGGCCGTCGGCCGGTGCAAGAACAATCTGACTCCTGGAACAAGATTATCGGGCCCTTAAGGGCCGCCGCGTGACCCTCGGACCGCCGGCGATCAGGGGGAGGGCGGAACGGGAAGCACGGTCCGAGCGCCCGTCAGGGTGTCGCCGAAGGCCGCCGCGCGGCGCTGCATCACGAGGGGGTTCGTCAGCCAGTCCCACCACGCGGGCAGATCGTCCGTGGCGGCGGGACGCCGCAGGCGCCCGGCTTGTCGATCCGCCAGCAGACGACTTCCGCCGCATAGCCAGTAGCTCTCGTCGCCGCCCCCGCACCACTCCCACAGGCCGCCAAACAGGTTACCACTAGCGGCTGTGTTTCGCAGCCGCAGCGCGGCGAGGAACCACTCGTCGCGGGTCGGCAGCCGCCGGCCGCGCCGCTCCGCTTCGGCCGCGGCGGCCTGGGGTGTGTCGGCGGCGTACTCGTCGGCGTCCACATAGAACAAGTGCCAGCCGCGACCGGCCGGCTGCCGGACCGACTCGTGGAGCGGGTGGTTGGGTTGGATGCGGTCGCCCAGCGCGACCAGTTCGCCCCACAGCGCGTCGGTCGGACCGAGTGAGACGAGGGCCAGTTCGCGCCCCGCCACGTCGCGCAGGCGGGCGGGATACCCCGTCGCCGCGTCCAACTCCGCGGCGGGCGTGTAACCCTGGGCCGTCAACGCGCCCGCGACTTGGGCCCAAGGCGGCGGAACGGCCGCGAGCGTCTGACGAAGCTGAGTGACCTGCGGCGACCCGCTCACCAGGGGCAAGCCGACGACCTCGTCCGCGCCGGCGGCCGCCTCGTGTGCGAGCCGCAGTTCGCCGCGGCCGAGATGTTCCGCCATGATCTTCTCGACCTGCGCGATGGCGCCCGCGAGCCCCGCCTGGGCCGCGTCCGTCAGGGCCTTGAGCGCGGCGACGTTTTCGGCGCCCGGGGCCCAGGTGTCATCCGGCGCGCGCCGCAACACGAACGCTTGCTCAATCGGCCCCCCGTTCGCCTTGAGGTTGGCCCGCACACTCACGCGCGCGGTGTCCTCGTCGTCGAACCGCGGGGCCGCGAGTGTGGCCGCCCCGTCCACGGCGGACGCGAGCGCTGCGCTCGCCGCCGCCGCGTCTCCAGGCACCAGCGCGGGCAGCGCGTCGGTCACGGCGGCCCTGCCGGGCAGGTCGGTCCCCGACCGCGAACGCCACCATGCCCGCAGGCTGGTCAGCGCGTCCGCGCGCGGCGGGGGCGAGACGACCGGCTCTGGTTTGTCGCCGCTCGCCGCGGCCGGCTCTTCTCCCGGCGGCTCCGAAGTCTTGGGTGGTTCACCTGTTGACGGCGGCGTATTCGGTTCCGGGTGGGGCGGCGTTTGGCCGCCGCCACTAACCGGAGTCACCGGCGGCTGGCCGCCCGAAGCGGACGGCGTGTCCGTCGGCTGGGGCGCCGCGGCCGGCGCGCCGCGTCCCCCGAGGCCGAAATAGAGCCCGATGGCGACGATGACCACGCTTGCTGCCGCTACGCCGTACATCACGCCCTTCGGCCGGCGTCGCGTGCTCGTCACGGTTCGCGGTTTCGGTGGCTCGGGCGCGGGGGTTTTCGGCGGGGATCGCTCAGGCAGGCGCGGTTGTGCCGCTTCGACCCGCGCGGGTTGCGGCGCGGGACGCGCGGGAGCCGTCGGCTCGGCCGGGGGCGCCGCGGCGACAGCGGGCGGTTGGCTCGGCGGTGGGGCGGCGAGGGCGGCCACGGCGGCCTGCCAGTCGGCCAGGTCGAAGGCAAGCCGTTTCGTATCCCACGTGCCCTTCACGGTCACGGGCTCGCCGCTCTTGGGCCGAATCTCGAAGGTCAGCTCATCCACCGGGGCCTTGAGGCGGCCCGGCGCGACCAGCTTGGCCTTGGGTGCCGCCGCGCGCAGGGCGTCCTTCAGCCGCGATTCCCAGCTCTTGCGCGATTCCTCCTGGGCACGCCCCACTAGCCGCGCCAGGCGCGTCTCGATTTGCTGAAAGTCGGCGTCGAGGGTCGCCTGACCCACCTGCTCGGTCGTGGCCCTGCCCTCTGCCAGCGTCTCCGTCGCCCCCTGTTCGCCCAGGCGGAGCGTCATCTTGACATTGAACGCCAAAGAATGCGGCCAGGCGTCGCCGGCTGCGGATGGGGCCGGCGCGAAATCGAACGTGACCAGCGGCTTGTAGGTTCGCAGTGCAGGGCTCGCCGAGAGCGACGCCGCCCACGCCGCCCGGCGGCTGACCGTCGTGGCCAGTTCGATCGCCTGGTGGCGGCAACGCGCCGGGTCCGCCGGTTGCCACCGCAACGCCGCGTCGTCCCAGCGGAGCGCGACGGCGAGCGTCCCCTCACTCTGGCCCGGCCCCAATAGTGCGAGCTGGATGTCTGTCTGCTGCTGCGGGGGTTTGAGGCTGGCGGCGACGGCGGCCTGTCGAAAGAGGCTGGCGCGGCACTCGCGCTCGAAGGCCGCCAGTCGGACTTCCTGGAGTCGCCCCACCTGAGCCGCCAGGTCTTTCGCCAGCGCCGCGCGCCACTCATTCAGCCCGCGCGTTACCTGCGGCTGGTCCCCACGGAGTCGGAAGTGCAACGCGCCGCGGATCGGCGGCGGCGTCTGGTCCGAGCCGCGACCCTCCTGATGCGAGCCGTGACCGTGAGGGAGCGGTTGCTCTGAAGCGTGGCCGCTCTTCGTCGCCCCGCCGCCTGTCGCCCGCAAGGCGGCCCGCACCGGCGCGTGGCCGTCGGCGTCGTCCTCCGCTCCCCAGATCACGTCTTCAACCACAACTTCGACGTGGCTCGGTCGCAGCAATCCGGCCAGGTGCTCGCGTATCACCCCCTCGACGGCTTCGGTCGCCAGCCGCGCCAGGGCGGCGTTGATGGCTTCCAGGTTCGCCGCCACCTTGTCGCCGAGCTGCGCGCGGCACGTCTCCGCCAGCCGTTCCGCCTCTTCGTGGGCCCCCGGCGGCCAGTGCTCGACTTTCGGCGGCGCGGCGAGCAGGTCCAGGACGGCTACCCACTGGCGTTCGGACGACAACGCCCGCGCCCGTTCGAGCCACCCGCGGACCTCGCTGTGCTGACTGGCGATCCGCCGGCGCTCCCGCTCCTGCTCATCGAGGTACTTCCGGTACGCCGCCTCAATGACGTGAACGGCGTCGTGGACCTCCGGCGGCCAGTGTTGCTCCGGCGGACGGGCGTCGAGGCGGCGGCCGACGGCGACCCAGTCCTTCGCCTTGAAGTCCGCCTCGAGGTCGCTGAGCCACTCGCGGGCCTCCTGCCGTGCCAGCCCCGCCGTCACCTGGGCCGTCAGCGGTTCGAGTTCGCGCTGCACGGGCTCCGGCCAATGCTCCAACGTCGGCCGCGCGGCCAGCAGCTTGCGGGCGGCGTCCCATTGCGCGTCCTGGACCGCGCTGCGCAGGCGCTCGAACCACTTCTGCGCGGTCCGGTGCTGCTCGGCGATGGCGGCCTGCCGAGCGGCCTCGGCGACCCGTTCGCGGACCTGCTGCGCCAGTGCATCGGCGCGGGCCGACAAGTCGGCGGGCCACTCCTCGACGGGGGGGCGGTCCTTCAGCGCGGCTTCCAGTTCGCGCCACGCGCCCGCGTCGCGCAGCGCTTCGAGTTGCGCCACCCACCGCCGGGCTTTGATGACCCCAATGTCGGCCGCCTGGGGCGCGAACGACTTCAGCCGGCGCAGGAGCTCGCCCACGGCTGGTCGTTCGCTCGGCAGTCGCGCGACCATCGCGGCCACCAAGTCGCACCAGGCCTTGATGTCGCCGCGCTCGCTCCGCGCCAGGTCTTCGCGGCCCAGCGGCACCGGGACGCCGAAGCTCATCATCTGGGCCATGTCCACCACGCGGTGGGCGTCGGGTTCGTAGAAGAGGTAGGGGTGCCGGTGCTCGGCGAGCAGCCGCAGGAGGAAGCCGGCCGCGATGACATCGGAGCCGGCCTCGAAGGTCGTCAGCGTGCCCTGGCCGTACTTGTCGGGATCGACAAACGCGCACAGCCGGTCGTCGCGGTCAATGACATCGCCCGGCACGATTTCCCACACGCCGCTCGCCGCCGGATGTTCCGCCGACCCCGGGCCGGCCGCGAGGTTGACGTAGCCGTCGGCCCCGAACACCTTGGCGACGGCCGGAGCGAAACCGAAGTCCGTCAGCTTGACCAGCCCGTCGCCGCCGGTGAGCAGGACGCCGGGGCACAGGCCCCCGTGTACGGTCGGCCGCACGCCTCCGCTGGGTGCGTGGGCCGCCGCGAGCGCATCCAGCAGGGCCGCCGTGACGGTGACAAGCTGGTCCCAGGGGGGTGGCGTTTGCCCGGTGTCGAAAAGCTCGCGCGGCGTACAGGGCGTGGCGGGCTCATGGGGAACGATCAGGGCGTCGTCCTGCGCCTGGAGCGGGCCGGTGAATTGCAGGACGTACGGCGACTTCGCCGCGAGGCGGCCCTGGAGGCTGACCGCGTCCGCCACGGCCTGCTGAAGTTCGGCCCACTGGGCGGCGGTGGCCTGGGGCGGCCGCAGAATGACACGTCGGGGTTCGTCGGGCATCAGTCTCGACACCGGCCTGGGGGCGGCGGCCGCGGACGGACAGCCTGGCGCGCTCGCGGCCCTCGGCAGCGGGCAACCGGCTATCATCTCCGGGCAGCGCGGGATCGGCCGCCGGCGGCGGGGCCGCCGTCAGGAGTGTATCGCGCCCGGTGAGGAACGTAGAGGGCCCGGTGCGAAACCGTGGTGTGAGCGACGAATCGGGACACCGCGACGGACCGGGCTTGACGCTTGGGCGACGGGCACGGTACCGTGCCGCGTGGTGCGTGTTTGGTTGGTCGGGGCCCGTTGCGTTTTGCCTGGGCCGACGGGTCTTGGAACAGTTGGGCCGAGGAGTGTAAATCATGGCCAGAACGGGGCATTGGTACCGTTGGGTTCTCCTATTGGGCGCGGCCGGCGTGCTCGGACAGGCCGGCGCGTGCTCGTTGAACAACCCACAGTTTGTCAATCAATTTGTGTTGCCGCAGTTCGCCAGCGTGTTCGCCGACTCGGTGTTCTTCTTCCTGGACAACGCGCTGGTGCGTCTGACCACCTAATCCGACTGGGAATTACACGATGAGAATCTGGAAACGACTACGGTGGCTGCTGGGCGGGGCCGGACTCCTGGCGCTGGGCGGCTGCGTGACCGGCCAGCAGATGATGGATTTCACCCGCACCGAGTTTGCCCGCGTCATCGCCGACTCGCTCGGTCGCGCGCTACAGGTGTATATCCAGGCGACGACGTAGCCGCGGGGCCGCCGGGCCACGGGGCGCCGGCGCCGACCGGACGCCGGGGTGGTCTGGGCCTGACCCGGGCCGTCGGCAGGAGACCGAACAGCGGGCGTGCAAGACGCCCCTTTCCATGTTCAGGGTCCAACGGATGAACGCCTACTACATTCTGATGAGTGTGGCGGTAACGACAGTCCTGGCGATGGCGGGAACGGCGACGGGCCAGGACCAGCCGCCCAAACCGGCCGACGCCGCGGCGGCCCCGGCACAGCCCCTGGTCGAACTCAATCGCGCGATCCAGGCCTATTTGTCCGGCGATCAGGACGCGGCGGAAGCCCTTTTCGGCCAGTTGTTGTCGACCGACCCGCAGGGGGCCTACCGCGCCGCCTGTCATTACTACCTCGGCCTGATCGGGCTGGATCGCGGTTTGCGGTTCGTGGATGAAGCGAAGCGACTCGCCGAGAGCGGCGCGTCCAACGCGTGGGACCGGGCCCTGGCCGCCCGGGGGGAGTTTGAGCGGGCCCAGGCCCACTTCGAGCAGGTCGTGCGGGAGGCCGACGCGACGGTCGAGATGATCAACGCCGCCCTGCTGTTGGGGATTTCGCAGCTCGCCAGCGACTACCCGGGCCCCGACCCGTTGGACAAGGAGGCGGCGTTCCGGTTGGCCCGGCGGGCCGAGGACACGCTCCAGCGGTACGTCAGCCAGACCGACGCCGGCCGGCAGGACCGCAACGGCCATTTCTACCTGGCGGTGGCCCGTTACCGGCTGGCGGACGAGTATCGCAAGCAGGCGGGCCGGGGGCGGGAGTACGGGGAGTGCCTGGCCTCCGCCCGACAGAACCTTGAGCGGGCCGCGACACTGGCCGCCGCCGATCATGCGGCCGGCCGGCTGGCGGCGGACGAGCACGCCCGGTTTCAGACCGTGCTCACCTACTACCACGGCTTGTTGGCGGTGGTGGAGCGGGATTACCACGACGCCCGGCGGCAGTTCGGCGACGTGACGCGGCAGGCCGCCGGCACCGACCTGGCCAAGAACGCCCAGGTCATTATCGATACGCTGAATGAGGTGGAGACGGCGGCGCCGCTGCCCATCCAACTGCCGGTGCCGCGGCCGATCGGGCCGTGGGAGTTCGAGGGGCGGCTGCGGCTGGGCAACTGGTACGACTCGAACGTGATCCTGCTCGGCAAGGAGACGACCCTGCCGCGCGGGTACAAGCGCAAGGACGACTACCAATACGGCGTTTCCGCGGATTTCAACATCAGCCGCTACATCCCCCGCAGCGAGGCGCCGTGGATCGGGGAGAGCCTGACCGTCGGCGTGGGCGGCGGCACGTCGCACGTTTGGCAGCCGAACATCCCGCAGTTCGACGTGAATCGCTACGCGGGTCGCGCGTATCTCAACTGGCAGCCCCTGGCCGACCTGTACCTCGGCTTGCAGTACGAGGGGTCGTACACCCAACTGGGCCACGACCCGTTCATCACGAGTCACCGGCTGACCCCCGTCGTGTCGAAGATCTGGCGGTTGGATTCGACCGATCCCGGTGGTCGGGAGCTCGGGCGCACCGACCTGTACTACTCCTACGACGATCGCAACTACCTCGACCGGATCGCGAGCTTCCAGCTCGATCGCGACGGGAACTACCAGGCCGTCGGGACGCAACAGACGTTCAATCTCGTGCGGGCCAAGGACCTGCCCTACATGGCGGACTACTTCGCCACGCACGAGAAAGCCCGGCGGCTCTTCGGTTCCGATTGGCTGAAGTTCTACGTCGGCTATGAGTACCGGGACGAGCAGACCGCGGGCACCGAGTTCGACCTGCGCGGCCACTCGGTCTTGTGGGGGCTCGACGTGCCGCTGCCGTACCGGCTGGCCTTCGAGCTCGACGGCGAGTTCGCCTGGGGCGATTACACCGGCGCGAGCATCTTCGACTACGAACGCAAGGAGCGGAACGATTTCGTGCAGCGTTACAACTTCGGCCTGACGTACACCATTGTCGCCCGCGGCGAGAACGAGAACATGCGGACGCTGGCTGTCAAACTGCGCGGCGGCGTCGAGATGACCTTCCAGAACTCCAACATCTGGAACCGGCTGGGCGAGGACATCTACGAATACGACCGGGCGATCTACGGCGTCCAGCTTGAAGTGGACTTCTGACGCGGATGACGACCCGGCGCAGGCTGGTCCTCCGGAGAGATGCGGACATGAACGGCAAGTCACGAATCCGACTGGCCACGCTGGCGGTGCTGACGCTTCTGCCAGCGGGCCTCCTGGCGCAGGACCTGTTCTCGGTCACGGGGTTGTCGCGGGCCGGGGCCGCGACGTGGGCCGCGGCCGACGGGGCCGCCGGCGAGCTTGCCGTCGGGCAACCCGTGGGGCCCGGGCGACTGACGGTCGCGCCGGAAGCGCAGGTGATGCTCTACGAACCGTCCGGGGCCGTACTGGTCGTGTTGGGCCCCGCTGATCTGGCGGTCGAGCGCGACGCCGTGCAGGACGAGATTCTCCTGCAATTGCGCGCCGGCAAGCTGGCCTGCGCGTCGGACCGGCCGGCCGGTGCCGGACGCGCCCTGTTGGTCAGCGCCGTGGTGGCCGAGCAACCGCCGTTGGCCGTCCAATGCCTCGTCGGCCCGGGGCAGACTTTCCTCGCGTGCGACGCCGCCGGCGCGACCCTGGGCTACCTGGGAGACCCGGCGGCCGGCGGGCTGACGGCGGGCGTTGGAACGTCGTCGCTCACGCTGACGACGGGTCAGTTGCTGACGGTGGAGCGCGGCGGGCAAGGGCAGGTCGCTTCGTTGGGCAACTGGTTGGCGGAACAGGGGTTTGATCGGGCCTGGGGCCGCGACCTGGGGGTCCGCTCGGCCCAGGTGGCCCGCCACGATGTCGAGTCCAACCTCTTCCAGACGATCATCTCGTGGGACCGCTATGCCGGGGCCGCGTACGTCGCGGCGCAGATTCGTCCGGCCCCTCCCAGCTTCGAAATCCGCCAGACGGTGCAGACGGTGACCACCGTGACGCGGCCGACCGGGCGCGGCGGGGCGGTCCAGACGGAGCCGACCGCCGGCGCGAACGAGGTTCCCGTGCTGTCGCCCGCGGCCGCCAGCGTCCAGAACCTGCGGGAGGTGGGCGGCGGCGTGACCGCGATCGAGCTCAACCGCAATGCCTCCGCGTTGTTGTCAGCCACCGGCAGCCAGGGGCTCGGCTTCCGCGGGCTGCGGCTGCTGGCGATCCCGGGCAGCCAGGGCGGCATCCCGACCGTGGGCCCCCCGGGCTTGGGCGGTCAGAACTGAGCGCCGCAGGTCCGATACACCGGAATTAACGCCGATGCGTCAAATCGGCGAAAAATCGCTCCCGGCCGCGACCGGCGAGCGGATAGAATAACATTTGCGCGGCCACGGGGCCGCGTGGGGCTGTGGATCCGCCCGCCGGGCCGCGGGCTGGTTCTTTCGCTTCTCTCGGTGCGCCGGTGCAGGGACGGCTCGGCGGACCGTGTTCCAACGCATGGAGGCGACGTACAGGCGAGTGAGTGAGGACGACGGCCGAGTGGCCCGAGGCGGGCCCGACGCGACGTGCCGCGGGACGCCATCACTATCTCGGTTCGGGTCGGGAGATCGTGTCATGTGTGGGCACCTACAAGTTGTCAGGAAAATCCAGTCATTTCGTGCGCCGGCCCTGTCGCTGGCGGTTCTGCTGGCGGTCGCGGGCCTGGCCCCCGGCGCCGGAGCGCAGACCGATCCCAACGTCTCGACGTGTGTGGCGACCAACGGGACGGCGGTCGCCGACGGCGTCGATTTCGACACGATCACCGTGACGCTGCTCGACAATGGCAGCAACCCGGTCGTCGGTCACAACGTCGCGCTGGCCGCGCTGGGCGCGCCGGCCGGCGTCGTCATCAGCCCGCCCTCCGGTCCGTCGAGCGCCGCCGGCGTGGTCATGTTCACCGTCACATCGACCGTGGCGCACCCCGCCGGTGTGCAATTCCAGGCGACGGACACCGATGACGTGGTGGTCATCACGCAAACGGCCACCGTCGTGTTTGTCGCCGGTCCGACGGACCCTGCGACTTCCACCGTCGTGGCGACCAACGGGACCGCGGTGGCCGACGGTGTGGACTTTGACACTATTACCGTGACGCTGCGCGATGCGCTGAATAACCCCGTCCCGGGGCACGATGTCGGCCTGATCGCCGTCGGCAGTCCGCCCGGGGTTGCGATTACCGCTCCCGGCGGGACCACGTCGGACCCCGGCGGGCAAGTTGTCTTCCAGGTCCGGGCCACCCAACCCCAGAACGTAACGTTCCGGGCCACGGACTTGACTGAGCCGGTCGTCATCACCCAGACGGCCGCGGTGAACTTCACCGCGAACCTGACCAACGACGGCAATTCGACCGTTGATCCGGCCGACCTGAACCCGGTCCCGGCGGATGGCGTTTCCACCAAGGCGATCACCGTAACGCTGCGCAATTCCCTGAATAACCCGGTCCCGGGGCATGTCGTTTCGCTCGCGACGGTCGCTCCGAACGTGACGATCAGCGCTCTGGCCGGGACGACGTCGAACGCCGCCGGCCAGGTCGTGTTCCTGGTCCGCTCGACGCAGGCCCAGGTGGCGACCTTCACCGCGCGGGACGAGACTCAGGCCCTCAACCTGACCGACACGGCGCAGGTGACCTTCGTCGCCGCCACGACCAACGCGGGGACGTCCACCGTGACGGCCGCCGCCGGCACTGCGGTTGCCAATGGGGCGGCGTTCGACACCATCACCGTCACGCTGCGCGACGTGAACTCGAACCCCGTCGTGGGGCACACGGTCACGCTGGCGGCGGTCGGCAGTCCGACCGGCGTTACGATCGCACCGGCCTCCGGTATCTCGAACGCGGGCGGCGTCGTGACCTTCCAGGTCCGCTCGACCGTGACGTACCCGGCCCCCGGAGTCGAGTTCCGCGCGACTGACACCACCGATAACATCGTCATTACCCAGACGGCCTTCGTCGTCTTCACCCCGGACACCACCAGTGCGACCAATTCGACGGTCGTCGCGGCGGCGGGCACGGCCATCGCCGACGGCGTCGCATTCGACACGATCACCGTGACTCTGCGCGACGGTCTGAACAACCTCGTACCTGGACACAACGTGACCCTCGCGGCGCTGGGCGCACCGGCGGGCGTGACGATCACGCCCGCCTCCGGCGTATCGAATGCCAGCGGTGTGGTGACCTTCCAGGTCCGGTCCACCGTGGTCCACCCGGCCCCGGGCGTCGAGTTCCGGGCGACGGACACGACGGACAACGTGATCATCACGCCGACGGCCCACGTCATCTTCACCCAGGGCCGCACGAGTGCCACGCTCTCCACGGTGGTGGCGACCAACGGCACCGCGACGGCCGACGGCGTGGACTTCGACACCATCACCGTGACCCTGCTGGATGCCAACAGCAACCCGGTTGAGGGGCACAACGTGGCCCTGGCGGTTTCGGCCGGTGGGACCGCCGGAGTGACCATCAGCCCGCCCTCGGGACCATCCACCGCGGCCGGCGTGGTGACGTTCACCGTCACGTCCACCGTGGCGAAGCTGGTGACGTTCGCCGCGATTGACACGACCGAGAGCGTGACCATTGCGCAGACGGCCAACGTCAATTTCGTCCCCGGCCCCGCCGCCCAACTGCGGTTTGTGCAGCAGCCGGTCAACACGGACATCCAGACCCCGCTGGAAGTCTCGGTCGAGATCACCGACGCCCAGGGCAACCGCGTCGCCAATTCGGGCGATGTGGTGACCCTGGCGCTGATCAATCCCGGCACGTGCAGTGGCAGCTTCGATCCGGGCGCGACCCCGTCGCAAGCGACGGTCAACGGCCTGGCCACGTTCACGGCCGCCGGCAACAACCTGATCGTCGACTCCGTGTGCAGCGGCTACACGCTGCGGGCGTCGGCGTTGGCGCTGCCGGACGTCACCTCGAACCCGTTCGACGTGGCCGCCGGCACCAACCTGATTGCCACCGCGGCCGGCCTGTTGACGGCCGGCGAAGCCCGCAATCTCCAGATCACATACAACATCGCCGGCTCCAAGAGCGTGGTGGCCTTCGACATCCGCTACGGCCTGGACCGGGCGCCGTTCGGTTCCATGGACGTCGAGTTCGGGACGCTGCGCGTCACCGCGCCGGCGGACCTGGCGCCGGGCGTGCATACGCTGGTGCTGGGGAACATCCGCGCGGCCCTGAACGGCGTGATCGACGACGGGGACCAGGTCCGCGTCGAGCTCGATTCCGCGGGCGAGGTCAACAACGAGACCGATGAGAACGACAATGCCACCTTCGTCGGCCTGACGGTGGACCTGGCGATGACCTCGGTGACCGCGGACATCCGCGGGTCCGGGTCCAACGCCCGCGTGACGTACGCGGTCAACAGCCCCGCCAACGTGCGGCCCTTTGTTGTTCGAGTCGGGCTGGACACCGACGGCAACGGGACGCTCGACGATCCCCTGGCGGACGTGACGATCACCACGCAGGTGCGGCCCGGTTCGCAGGTCGTGACGGTCCCGCTGGGCCCGGCGGTCCTCGCCCGCGCGTTCGCGGCCAACTCCGTACTGCGCCTCGTCGGCGAACTGGACGCCCCCGCCCCCGGCCAGGTCCGCGAGTTCTCCGAGAACAACAACCGCCGCGTGGGAACGACCCGCTACGGCGTCGATCTGGTCCTGACGCGGCTGGTGTTCCCCGGCACCGGCCTGGGCCGCGAGTTTGATGCGACCGTGAACTACTCGGTCAACACCAACCGCGTCAGCGAGACCCCGACGCTCGCGTTCTACGTCTCCGACAGCCCGGCGATCGACGCGCCCGGTCTGGCGGCGTCCACGCGCATCGCCACGTTCACGCTGAGCGACCCGGCGGACATGCAGATCGGTCCGCACACACGCACCTTCCGGCTGACGGTCCCGGCCGGCACGCCTGTGTCGTCCGCGTTCTTCCTGAAGGCCCGGATTGACGACGGCGGCGCGGTGGCCGAGCAGGACGAGGGCAACAACGTCCTGGCCACGCTGAACAACACGTCCGACCCGAATGCGGACGCCGACGGCGACGGCCTGACGCGCTCCGAGGAGGACGCCGGCTTCCGAATCCCCGAGGGCGTCATCGTTCGTGCCGATCAGGAGCGCGAAAACCAGGGCTCCGCGGTCAGCCCGGCCCGCACGCGGACCTTTGACAGCGACGCGGACACGGACGCCGACGGCCTTGACGACAAGCGGGAGCACGACACGGGCACGAACCCCGCCGATCGTGATAGCGACGGCGACGGCATCCCCGACGGCCCGATTTGGGAAGACAAGAACGGCAACGGGGTGCTCGATCCCGAGGAAGACCTCAACGGCAACGGCCGGCTGGACCCCGGTGAGGACGCCAATGGCAACGGTCGGGTCGATCCGGGCGAGACCGACCCGCGAACCTGGGACAGCGACGGTGACGGGCTGAGCGACTATGAGGAGGTCGCCGGCTTCCTCGTCACGCGCTACGCGACCAATTCCCGGTCGGGACGTTTTGCCAACGCGACGACGACGGTCGAGCGGGTGTTCCCCAACCCCCGGGCCGCGGACACCGACGGCGACGGGATCAGCGATTGGGACGAGGTGAACACCTACGCCCGGGCGGCCGAGGAGGACGGCAGCGTCCCGAGCATCGGCCGGAACAGCCCGCTGCTGGCCCGGGGCAACCGCGCCGTGGTCAAGCCGGTGTGGTGCATCCGCACCGACCCGACGCGGGCCGACACCGACGAGGACGGCCTCCCCGACGGTCAGGACCCGGCGCCGCAGATTCACCCGGCCCGCTGGGGCTTCGATACCAACAGCGACGGCCAGTTCGATGACACCGACATCGCCGGGCTGCGGGCGTTCATTCAGAACGACGCGCAGCTCAGCGCGGCGGAGAAGGCGCGGCTGCTTGACTCTTTCGCCACCACGGTCGATGAGTTTCAGCGCCTGCTGCTGAACTTCGACCAGGACGGCGACGGGTTCCTCGAGGCGCCGGACGCCAACGGCGACGGCTTCCCCGACTTCACCCGCTACAACGAAGCCACGATCGAGCAGGCCTTCGGCATCGACTTCAGCAACGACGGCACCCTGGGCGATGGGTTCGACGTCGGCGGCCTCGGCCAGGGTCAGGCCGGTCCCGGCGCCGCCGAGGGCCGCCCGCAGGCCGCCAACTTCAACAAGAACCTGTACGGCACGTACCGCGTCATCCGTGGCGACAACGGCAACACGCTGGGCGACGGGTTCCTGGACCTCGCCGACTCCGACGGCCAGTTGATCCCGACCGACAACTGCCCCACCGAGCCCAACCCGCTGCAGTTGGACTTCGACGGCGACGGCCTGGGTGACGACTGCGATGCCGACCTGGACAACGACGGCGTGCCCAACGACATCGATCCCGTGCCCCAGGATCCGACCCGCGGCGTGCCCGTGGCCGGGCTCTGTGGCGCCGGCCTGGTGCAGGGCGTGATCGGCTGCTTCATCGGTCTGGCGGGCCTGCGGGCCGCCGGCCGTCGGCGCCGCTCGGTATAATCCGGGCGCGCCGCGGGCCGCGCGCCCGCATGGCGTAGAAAGGACTCGTGCCATGAGGCGGTTATCCCATGCACGTTGGTGGTGCGCCGTCGTCGCGGCCGGAGCATTCGGGCTACTGATCTGCGGTTGCCGCGGCGCGGCGCCCACCCAACAGCCCGCCGCGGCCCCGTCCGCGGAATCCGCGCAACCGGCCGACGCGCTCACGCCGTCCGACAGCAATCGGGCCCAGGCGGCCATCCGTGAAGACCGGCGGGAGATGTCGGGCGAGCGGCGGCCGGCCGACCCCGGACGCGAACGCGTCGTGGACCAGCCCCGCGTCGGCGAGCGACGGTAACCCCTAGTCCGCCGCTTATGCGCACCTCGCGCCATCTGATGACCGGTTATTGGGCACCTGACACACGGCGCTGCGGCCGCGGTGCCGCAGCGCTCGTCGCGCTGCTGGCGGTCGTCGTCACCGCGTCGGCGCAACCCGCGCCGCAACCACCGGCGTTGACCTCCGACCCCGCGCGACCGCTGGAGCTGGCCGAACTTGACGCCTTCCTGGCCGCGCTGATCCAGGAGCATGGTGAAGCCGCCCGTGAGCCCGCCACCCTGATCGAACTCAGCCGGCTGCTGGCGGTCCCGTGCGACCAATTGCTGTGGTTGGGGCGGCAGATCGCCGCGCTGAAGGACCAGCCCGACGCCGCCCGCGCGCTGGCCGAACAGGCCCGGCAGCGGGCCGTGACGCTTGCGGACCTCGTCGGGGACTGCGCCGAGCAGTGGCCCCTGTGGCTGGCCGCTCCCGAGGCGAAACGCCGCTTGCCGGACGTGCTCGACCCCGCGGAATTGAAGGCCCGCCTCGAACAGGTGCGTGCCGGCAGCGAGCCGCTGGGGGACCTCACCGACTTCGAGAAGTTCCTCCTGTTGTCGCGCGGGGCCGACGACGCGCTGCTGATCGACCGCCGGGCCGCGCCCGCCTGGGATACACCGCGGCAAGCTGTTTCCCGGTTGATCCAGTCGTCACGCCTGCCCGGCTTCACCGACCTGCGGTCCTTGGAACGGTCGCT
This sequence comes from uncultured Planctomycetales bacterium, assembly GCA_964462635.1. GTDB lineage: Bacteria > Planctomycetota > Phycisphaerae > UBA1845 > Fen-1342 > JBFMAI01. The sequence goes on along the minus strand of CAYWYJ010000017.1, from coordinate 23,559 downwards.
GGCCGACGCCTACGCCGCGTCGAGAGAACCAGGCGCGGCGGGGTTCGACGCGGAGCAGACCGCGCTGGTGGCGATGACGTTCCAGGTGGCGGCGGCGCTGCTGGACCGGGCGTTGGGTCTGGACAGCGACGACGTCGCCGCCGCCCGCTACGCGATGCCGATCCCGTATGTCGCCGCGCCGACCGAATGGCGGCAGCACGCCGCCGCCCTGGAACAGGCGGGCCTCCGCGGTTGGGCGGCGCTGGCGTACTTGCTGGCAGCGGGCCGGTCGGCGGGCGAGCCGGCGGACGCTGACATGGCCGCGGCCGGCCGCCGGCTGTGGGCCGACGTCCGCGCCGTCAATGACAAGGTGTGGCCGCTGCTCGACACGCCTCCCGACGGCTGGTTCCCGCGTCTGGAATCGCCCGACCGGCTGGTTGCCACCAGCGCCATGCCGCTGGCGGCGGGGTTCCACGCGGCCGATCGGCAGGCACGGCGCCGTCACGAGGAGGACATCCTGGCGCTGATTGCCGGGGCACGCGACGTGAACGACGAAGCGACCGCCGATCGGCTGCTCCAGTTGATCCAGCGGGCCAAGGCCGCCGACCTGGGGCTCGACACGGGCTTCAAGCCGCTTGACCTGGCCGGGCTCCAGAAGGCCCTCGGCTGTGACCAGAGCAACTGGGTCTACCTCTTCGTCGAAACGCTGAGACTGCACGAGGCCGGAGGACCCTCCGACGCGACGTACTGCGGCGTCGCCATCTATCGCACGGAGTACACCTCCCGCATGGAGGGCCGACCGTACTCCGACCGCTGCCGCGCCAGGATCGTCCGTTGGAACACGAGCCTGCGTGGCGTGGTCGAAGAGGCGCTGCGCGACGGGCCGCCGCCGCTCAGCGGTCGCCGCGACACCCGCATTCTGATCGCGCCGGACGGACCGCCGTCCGCAGATTGGTTCCCCTATGAGCACGGCACGCTGTTGCCGTCGTCGCGGTGGGAGTTCGACCCGGCGTGGATCGTATACACGCCGTCCGCTGGCGCGCTCAACTCGGGCCCGTGGACACTCGAACAGACGTTGCGGGCCTGGTACCGGTCCGCGGTCCGTCACGAGAGCAGCCCCCCGTATCTGCGGGCGGCGGACTTCCAGGCCGGCGTCCGCCCCGGCCCGCCGCTGGAGCCCAACACGCTCGGCATGAGCCTGCATCGCCTGTTCCTGGCGGACGTCCAGGTGGCCGAGACGAAGCTCAAGGAGTTCCTCGACCGCAAGCGGCAGCAGGAACTCCGCGTTATCCCGCTGTGGGTCAGCCAAGGTAGACCGTAAGACACCAGCCGATGTGGTCGCCCAATCCGCGCCGCATCGCCAAGACCCGCCAACCGAACCCACCACGCCAGCGGTGGACGGCGGAGCCCTCGTACTGGCGTGCGGGGTTCGGACGAGTGCCCGAGGGGTCGGCACTCTCACGACACGCACCCGCGGCCACGGTCCGCGGCCGACGACCCTTGCCGCGAGCGCGGGGGGGCCGTAGCTTGCCGCTATGCCCGCGCGGCGCTTGAAACGCACCACCGGTCCCGCCCCCGCACCTCCCGGCCGGCGGCGCGGGCCGCTGCTGGCGGTGGGCCTCGGCTTCGTTCTGACGGCCGGGGCCGCGTGGTCGGTCGTGGGACTGTGGCACCGTCTGCCGGCGTCCCAGTACCGGTCCATTCGGGCGGCGGCGGTGGAGGCGGCCCGAACCAATCCGACCGGTGTCGCCCGCGAGGGATTGGTTCTGCTCGTCAACAGCAACCAATTCACGGCGGCATGGCAGGGCCGCCGGTCGATAGCGGAGACGCGCGAGGAGGTCCGGTCGCGGCTCGTGGACCTGCCCCACACGCAGGTGGGACGCCTGCAACTCGTCGCGCTGACGTTACTGGAAGCGGAGCGCCGGGGTGAGCCGATCGAGAGAACTTGGCCAGCAGTGCGGCCGCTCTTGAGCGGCGTGGAGCGGGCGCCGCTGCCGCACTTCTTCAACGAGGCGCTGGCCCGGGAGCAACAGGCGTATCAGCGCGTCGGCCTCTCGCCCGCGGTGGCCTGGGGCGCGGCCCAGGCGAGCCTCGGGACGCCGCACGGACCGTTCCTCCAGTACTTCGTGCAACGCATGACGCTGCTGTCGGATGCGCTTGGCGCGACCGGCGACACCGCGGCGAGTCAGATGTGCCGACGGGGCGTCCGCCGGTTGCTCCGGCAGTGGGTGCTCGATCCAGGGCCGCCGAGTCTGCGCCTGCCGGCGGCTGACCTGCTGGCCACCGAACTTGGGGCCTTCACGGATCTCCGGGGACGGGAGGGCGAAGCTCCCGCTGAGCCGCGCCGCGGCGCGGAAAGAACGGCTCGGCAGGAGCCTCGCCCTCCCTACCTGCCCGATGGCTCTCCGGAAACCCGTGAAGACCAGGGACTTGAAAGGGCGACGCACACCGCAGGCAGCGTCGAATCCGTCATCGCGGCAAAGTGCCGGCAGTGGCATCGAGAATACCACGATCGTACGCTATCGGCGCCGACTCCGCCGCCGTTGCTGCGGATCACTGACGACCCGCCGCCACCGCCGAACTGGGGCCACTTGGACTGGCAGCTCCCCGTATTGGGCTGGACCGTGGCGGCGACGGTGGTATTCATGCTGGCGGCGCTCATTTGCTCCGCCGTCTCGCGCTTCATGGGGTTGCCGGCGCCCCACGCCGCGCGCGCGACGGTGGTCGGCATAGTGGGAGCCTTGATTACCGTGGGGATCGCATGGTCTGTCAGCGCGGGGCTACGCGGGACGGTCCTTGAAGATCTTCGGCGGATTGGGCCGCCCCGCATCGCGGTCCCGCGACTGCCGTTGGTAGCCGCCGGCGTGGCCGTCGCCGCAACGGCCGGGGCCGCGGTCATTGCCGGCCGCGGGCTTGCTTCGCGCCGCCAGCGCTGGGTGGGCGCGGTGGCCGCGGTGGGACGGACAGCGTGGCCGGTCGCCGCGGTGGCGGTGCTCGGGATGTGCTGGATCAATCTCCACATGCACGTCTTCCTGGAACGGCCGTACATGACGGGCCCGGAAGCCGCTTTGGCTTGGTTTGCCGACCCCAACGCCCACGGGCTGCTTGATGATCTGCGGGTGTGGGACCCATAATGCCGTATCACGCCCGGAGTGACCAACGAAGGTAACGCCATGAAGACGATCATCGAACCGTTCCGGATCAAGGTGGTGGAGCCATTGCGGATGACCACCCGCGACGAGCGCGAACGCATCCTGCGCGACGCGCATTTCAACGTGTTCCTCATCCGGGCCGAAGACGTGCTCATCGACCTCCTGACCGACAGCGGTACCGGGGCCATGAGCAGCCTGCAATGGGCGGGCGTCATGCGCGGCGACGAGTCCTACGCCGGCGCCCGGAGCTGGTTCGTGCTCCAGGAGCGGATTCAGTCGCTGACCGGCTTCAAGCACGTGCTGCCGACGCACCAGGGGCGGGCCAGTGAGCGTATCTTGTTCGAGCTCGTTGGCGGCCCCGGCAAGATCGTCCCCAACAACAACCACTTCGACACGACCCGGGCGAACGTCGAGCACACCGGCGCAAAGGCCGTCGATCTGGTCATCGAGGAAGGCCGTCAGCCCACCAGCCGCCACCCGTTCAAGGGCAACATGGACCTGGCCAGGCTGGAAGCGCTCATTCGTGAGGCGGGGAGTGCGGGCGTCTCGCCCGCGGAGCGTATCCCGCTGGTCATGGTCACCATCACCAACAACAGCGGCGGGGGGCAGCCGGTGAGCCTGGAGAACCTCCGCGGCGTGCGGCGCATCTGCGACAAGTACAAGCTGCCCTTGTTCCTCGACGCCTGCCGGTTCGCGGAGAACGCCTGGTTCATCAAGCAGCGCGAACCCGGCCAGCAGGACCGCAGCGTCCGCGACATCGTACGGGACCTCTTCGACCTCGCCGACGGGGCCACCATCAGCGCCAAGAAGGACGGCCTCGTGAACATCGGCGGCCTGCTGCTGCTGCGCGACGAGGAGCTGGTCCGCCGGGCGGACGAATTGCTGATCCTCACCGAGGGGTTCATCACCTACGGCGGCCTGGCGGGCCGTGACCTGGAAGCAATGGCCCAGGGCTTCGACGAAGTGGTCGAGGACGACTACCTCCGCTACCGCATCCGCAGCACCGAGTATCTGGGCGAGAAGCTGCTGGCCGCGGGCATCCAGATCGTCGAGCCGCCCGGCGGCCACGCCATCTACATTGACGCCAGGCACTTCTGCCGGCACATCCCGCCGGCCCATTTCCCCGGGCAGGCGCTGGTGTGCGGGTTGTACCGCCACGCGGGGATTCGCGGCGTCGAGATCGGCAGCGTGATGTTCGGGCGGGAGACGCCGCCGGCGATGGAGCTGGTGCGGCTGGCGATCCCGCGGCGGGTGTACACGCAGAGTCACGTGGACTACGCGGTCGAGGCCATCATCGAGGTGTATCGCGAGCGCGAGAAACTGCGCGGGCTGGAAATCACCTGGGAACCGCCCTCGCTGCGGCACTTCACGGCGCATTTCCGCGAGGTGTGACGACGCGGCGCGCGGCCGGTCGAAGGCAAGGAGCGTCATCGGTGCTGTGGCGTGCTTGCGGCCTGACGGGGTTGCTGTTCCTCGCGTCCTGCCACCGGCCGACCCGCCCGGCCGAGATCATGAGCTACGACGAGTACGTCCGCGCGCCGCGGCAGTTTCCCTATGTTGTCGAGTCCGCGGCGGGTCGCGGGCGGCTTCTGTACATCGGCACGCGGCACTTCTTTGACACACAGGACCCCCAGGCCGAGTTGATCGAGACGCTGTGGAACGAGTTTCGACCCACGCTGGCCTTCAACGAGGGCGGAAACCCGCCGACGCTCGACTCCGCCGCTGAAGCCGTCGTCCGCCACGGCGAACCCGGGCTGGTGCGCTTCCTGGCGGCCCGCGACGGCGTGCCGGTGCGAAACATCGAGCCGCCGGAGTCGGAAATCGCCGCGGCCCTGGTCCGAGGGGGCCACGCGCCCGGCGAAGTCAAGCTGTTTCTCACGCTCCTGGCGTACGACACCTACCGCCGGACGAAGAGCGACGAGACCCCGGACGAGTTCATCGCGCGCGTGTTGCGGGTCGAATCGCGCACGGCTGACCTCCCGGGGTCGCCGAACACGGTCGCCGAGTTCGCCGCGCTGTATGCCGAGCTGTTTCCGCGGCAGCCGGATTGGCGCGCGGTGCCCAGCGAGTGGTTCGCGCCGACGCACACCGACACACTGCTCAACCGGCTGGCCCGGCGGATGAGTCAGCTCCGCGACCGGCACATGGTGGACCGGCTCGTCGGCGCGGTGCGGCGCGGCGAGCGGGTCTTCGCGGTGGTCGGCGGTTCGCACGTCGTCATGCAGGAAGCGGCCTTGCGCTCCCGGCTGCCGTCGCTCCGCCCACGACCCGCGGCGGCGAACACGGGTCCCTAGGACGCTCCCCCGGCGTGACTGGCAGGGTTGGCCGGCGGCGGGTAGCATGGCCCCCTGCCTGAGGCGACGGCTGGGCCGGTGCAGTGCGCCCTCCGGGCAACGGGTCAGGACCGGAAGGTAGCAGCCCACCCGCCGCGGCCCACGTGCTCCGTCAACCTGGCCGAAGCCTCGGGCACTTTTCAGTGACAAGTGCAAAGTGACAAGTGAAAGGGTGCGGCCCCGATACTCCCCTCCCTTTCAGGCAGGGGTTGGGGGAGGGTTGCGTTCCCCGGCCGCGTCCGAGTCGCGCGTCTGTTCGCTTCCGCGTCAGCACGAGTTGGGCAAGGCTTGACGCGGAGCGGTACGCGTTGCTCCAGCGGTGTTCCCGGGCCGCCGGCTACCTGGCACCTGTCACCTGACACGTGTCACTTGTCACTCGAACCCGGCCCCGCACCAGGTGCCTCCATGGCGTATACCGTTCTCGCCCGCAAGTACCGCAGCCGCACCTTCGCGGAGGTCATCGGCCAGGAGCCGATCGCCACCACCCTCGTCAACGCCATCAAGGTCGGCCGCATCCACCACGGGTACCTGTTCACGGGGACGCGCGGCGTCGGCAAGACCAGCATGGCGCGGATCCTCGCCAAGGCCCTCAACTGCCTGAAATACGACGCCCCGACGACGACGCCCTGCGGCGAGTGCGACGTGTGCCGGGCCATCGCCGAGGGCCAGGACGTCGACGTCCTCGAAATCGACGCGGCCAGCAACACCGGCGTGGACAACATCCGCGAGCTGCGGAGCAACACGGCGTACCGACCGGCGCGGGCCCGCTACAAGGTGTACATCATCGACGAGGTCCACATGCTCTCGACCGGGGCCTTCAACGCCCTGCTCAAGACCCTCGAAGAGCCCCCGGACCACGTCAAGTTCATCCTCGCCACCACCGAGATTCAGAAGGTGCCCGCGACGATCCAGAGCCGCTGCCAGCGGTTCAATTTCCGGCACATCGAGCCGGAGGCGATTGCCCGGCGGCTGCTGGACATCGCTCGTGCGGAGGGGGCCGCGTGCGAGGAAGCGGTCGCCCAACGGGTCGCGCGGCTGGCCGCCGGCTCGATGCGCGACGCCCTGAGCATCCTCGACCAGCTCCTGTCCGTGTCGCCGCAGAAAATCGACGTGCCAGTCCTCGACGAGGTCCTGCCGCCGCCGCAGCACGAGCGGCTGCGGACGTTGCTGAATCACGCCGCGGAAGGGGACGTGGCGGCGGTACTGACGGAGGCGGAGGGCATTCTGTCGGCGGGGCACGGGTTGGAAGTGTTCTGCCAGGAAGCGATCGAGCTGCTGCGGACGCTGCTGCTGGTGCGCGTGTGCGGCCCCGACGCGGCGATGGTGGACATCCCCGCCGGCGCCCGCGACGACTATGTGAAGCTGAGCCGGCGCTTCGAGGTGTCGCACTACGTGCAGATGATCCCGATGCTGGAGGAGTTGCGGCGGAACGTGCGCTACAGCGGGGCCGGACGGGCGCTGACCGAGGCGCTGCTGGTGCGGTTCGCGCACATGCGGCAGTGGGCGTCGATTGAGGAGCTTCTGGGCCGGCTCCCGGCGGATGCCGGCGGCGCTGACGAAAAAAAAAAGCACCCCCTGCCCGCCCCGCGCGTAAGCGTGCCTAGCGCCCCCCCCGTCCCGTCCAGCGATCCTGGTAGCGGCCGGGCTCCGCACCGGCCGTGGGCCGCGGGCGGCGCTGCCGCTGGAGGGTCGGCACAACGCTATCCGACTCCCCCCCCTTCCAGGGAGGGGTTGGGGGAGGGTTCGAGTCGTCCGGATCACCGCGCGTCTCCGGTCGCCTCACCCGCGAAAGCAGCGACACCGGCTTCCGGACGACCCGTCCTGCCCGATGTCCGCGCCGGAGCCCGTGATCTCGCGGCCCGCACCCCGGTAATGCCCGATGAGCTGCCCGCCGACGACCTCGAATCAACCGACGTCCCCCCCGACCACCGCCCGATCGACGTGGAGCCCCCGCCCCGCGGCGAAATCGTGCGGCGCGAGCTGACCCTCGATGAGCGCCGGCGGATCGAGGACGACCCCGTCGTCCGCCAGACGTTGGCCCTGTTCGACGGTATCCTGATCGATGTGCAGCGGACGGCGGCGGCGGCCCCCAACCGCACGGAGTGAGCCATGTTCGGGAACCTCGGCCAATTGATGAACCTGTTGAAGAACACCGGCGCCCTCAAGCAGGGCGTGCAGGATATGCAGACCCGGCTGGCGGCGGCCCGCTTCGTCGGCGAAGCCGGCGGCGGCCAGGTGCGGGCCACCGTGGACGGCAAGGGTGACCTCATCCAGGTTCGGATCGACCCGGGTTTCGTGCAGGCCGGCGATGTTGAAATGATCGAAGACCTGGTCTGCGCGGCGGTCCGCGACGCCGTCGCACGCAGCCGCGAAGCCGTGCAGAAAGAAATGCAGGAACTCACCGGCGGGTTGAACCTGCCGGGGTTCGGCGACTTGCTTGGCGGCGGGAAGTAGGTGGCGCGCGCGGCGTGGCGGTTCATCACAACCGGGAGGCACTGACGATGCGACTGAAGTACCGCGGGTTCCCCGACTCACCGATGACCGCCCGCTACTACGCCGAAGCGGGGCTGGTGGTCGGCGACACGTATGACGTGGCCGAGATTCTCGAAGTCGAAGGCCACCTCATGGCCCGACCGCTCGGGGCCGAGCCGTGGCCCGGTCCGGGGCATCGCCTCTTCGGCATCCCGCCCCAGGGTTTCGAGCCGACGCCGCAGACGATCCCCATCCTCTCCTGCGGTTTCCGCTTCAACAGCCACCTGATGGACTTCTTCGGGGTGCTGCTCACGCGGGCCAGCGACATCGCGGCGGTCCGGGCGCTGGAGGCGGTCGATCTCCCGGACGAAGACGAGACCTTCGACGACTGGGCGGCGCGGGCCAGCGAGAACCTGTCCCCGGCGGCGGCCGAGGCGTGCTTCGACCTCTTTCAGTTGCCGGTGCCGTGCGATATGGGCGTCGTGAAGCAGGTGTACCTGTCCGATGAACCCCTGCCGCGCGAGTTCGCCTACATCGGCTGCTACCTGGCGGAGCTGGCCCGTCACGAGGTCGGCACGTCCACGTTTGCGGAAAGCCTGGGCCGCGTCCTGTACGCCCTCGAAATCCGCGGGTTTGAGATCGGGGAGATCAGCATCCGCTTCTGGCAGGGCACCGGCGGCGGCGACCGGCTCATCAACGCGCCGCCGGACGGCCGCCTGATCTACGGCACGCTCAACGAGCCGGATGAGGACGCCCCCTCTGAAGACGAAGATTGACGGGGAGGTCACGCACGATGGCCGACACGCCCCCCACCGGTCCGCTGCAACGCTTGATGGACGAATTCAAGAAGCTGCCCGGCATCGGCGCGCGGTCGGCGGAACGTATCGCGTTCCATCTGCTCAAAGCCGACCGCGAGGAGGCGCTGGCCCTGGCCCGCGCGATCCAGGCAACCAAGGACGAGATCCGCCCCTGCGCCCGGTGCTTCAACATCGCCGACCAGGAGCTGTGTCACATCTGCCGCGACCCGCGCCGCGACGCCGGCCAGATCGTCGTCGTCGAACAGCCCAAGGACCTGCTCAACCTGGAGGGGACGGGGCTGATCACCGGCGTGTACCACGTGCTGATGGGCCACGTGGACCCGCTGGAAGGCATCGCGCCGACCGACCTGACCATCGACGCCCTGGTACGACGGGTCAAAGCCGGCGGCGTGCGAGAAGTTGTCCTCGCCACCAACCCCACCGTCGAAGGCGACGCGACCGCCCTGCACATCACCAGCGTGCTGGCCGACACGGGCGTCAGCGTCACCCGGCTCGCCCGCGGCCTGGCCCCCGGCTCGCAGATCGAGTTCGCCAACCGGCAGATGCTCGAGGAGGCCTTCCGCGGCCGGCGCCGCGCCTGAGCACCAAACAGAACCCACCACGCCAGTGGTGGGTCGCTGAGATCCGCACTGGCGTGTGGGGTTCTGATAGCCATGAGGCCGGAGACGCGAATAGAACCCACCACGCCAGGGGTGGGCCGGAGGTAACTCGTCACGGCGGCGCCGCCGGACGTGGCCCCGAATCGGCGGCCCCGGCGGCGAGCTGCGACGCCAGTTCCTCCCCCCAGCGCGCGTAGGCCCACAGGTACTGCGTGGGATCGCGGAGAATCAGCCGCTCCAGCCCACGCAGGAAACGCTCGGTGATGAACGCAATGACGTCGCCACGCCCGGCCCACTCCGCGTGGTCCAGCACGTCCACGACCGCGATCTCGAACCGGAACGGACCTACCCGGCGGATGCCGGCGACGACCACGTCGGCGTCGTACCGCTCCGCCAGCAGCCCCACCGTGCGCGGCACGCGCGTCGGCAAGCCGAGAAACATGGCGGGCAGCCCGCGCTGCCCGGCGGGGTGGTCGGCGACCAGCGCGACGGTGCCGCCGGATTCGAGGATGCGGGGGAGCCGGTCGAGCGCCTGGCTGACGGGGACCAACTCGCAGCCGCTACGTTGGCGGACCCGACGCCGATGGGCGTCGTAGGCCGCGTTGGCGTGCGGTAGGTACACGACGGCGGCCCGCACGCCGTTGTAACCGAGAAAGACCGGCAGCAGGTCGAACGGCCCGTAGTACGCCGACACGAGGAGGGCGGCTTGCCCGCGGCGCTGCGCTGCGAGCATCCGGGTCAGGTGCGGCTCCGGCACGCGGCCGCCGTGGCGGGCATACGTCCCGGGGTGCAGCCGCCGCTCGGCCAGGAGCAGGTCAACGAGGTTCCAGATGCGGTGGACGAAGGCGTCCTCGGCGACGCGTGGCACGTCCCGGGCCGCGACGCGCCCGCCGAGCGCCGCGCGGCACTGCGCCTCGCTCCGCGCCCGCAGGGGCGTCAGCAGACGATACAGACCACGGGCCAGCAGGCCCGTCAGCGCGTACGCCGCCGCCGGTCCCAGCAGCGCGAACGCCACGCCGAGCATCCGGCGGTGCAGCTCACCCAGGGCCGGCAGCGCGCGAATGAGGAGGTGAGAGCGTGCCACGCGCGCCATTCTACGCTGCGGCGGTCCGCCGCGGCGGCGGTCATGCGCGGTGTTGGTTGCGACCGGGGTTGCGTCGCCCGAGATGTCGAGTGCGCCGTCGGGCTCCAGGGGTTTTCAGGGACGTGGGACACGGGACGGGCGGGCGAGCCTCCCGGCGAGCCGCGGCTCGGCGGGAGCCACGCCCACCCCTGTCGCAAGTCCGCGAAGATCCAGTTAGCTGGTGCCGGAGCGTTTGACGCGGTGGACGAGCGTTTGGGCGGAGGCCTTGATGCCCTGCATCATGCCCTTGAGGGCCTCGCGGTTGGGGGCGTTCTCCATTGCCACATCGGGGAACACCAGGCCGCTCTCGACCAGCTCGGCCAGCGATTGGGTGAAGTTCCGCATCCCGGCTTCCTTGCTGCCGAGGATGATTTCCGGCAGGTCGGTGTCCTCGCCGGCGCGGATCTTCTCGCGGACGATCCCCTCGCCCAGCAGGACCTCGCAGGCGGGGACGCGGCCGACCTTCTCGTCCGCGGCGGGCAGCAGCCGCTGCGCCAGAATGGCCCGCAGGCCGTTGGCCAGCGAGCTGCGGATGAAATCGTGCTGGTCGGGCGGGAAGAACTCCAACATGCGGCCCAGGGCCTGCATCGTATCGGCGGTGTGCAGCGTGCAGAACACCAGGTGCCCGGTCTCGGCGGCTTGCAGGGCCGCGGTCAACGTCTCGCGGTCGCGCATCTCGCCGATGAAGATCACGTCCGGGTCCTGCCGGACGGCCGCCCGCAGGGCGTCGCCGAAGGCCATGACGTCGAGCCCCAGCTCGCGCTGGCTGACGATCGCCTTCTTCGACTTGAACGAGTACTCAATCGGGTCTTCGATGCTGATGATGTTGACCGCCTGCGTCTCGTTGATGTGGTCGATCATCGCGGCCTGCGTGGTGCTCTTGCCGCAGCCCGTGACTCCGCACACGATGATCAGCCCCTCGATCGACTGCTCGGCCAGCTTGCGATAGATCGGCGGCAGGTGCAGTTCCTCGAAGCTCGGGATCTCCCCCTTCACCCGCCGAATCGCCGCGTGCATCTGGTCGCACGACCGCAGGATGTTGATGCGGAACCGGTCGCCGGTGGGCAAGTGGTACGCGAAGTCCAGGCCGCCCTTCTCCTCATAAACCGACCGGCGGGCCTGGGGAATCAGCGGCTCCATCAGCCGCTCGATGACGCGGGAGTTCGGCTCGATGATCGGCAGGTTCGTGCGGCGCAGCTCGCCGGAAATGCGGTACACCGGGGGCACCCCGGTCTTCAGGTGCAGGTCGCTGGCCTGAAGATGGGCCATCCGCTCCAACAGCGGGACGATCGTGTCCGGCAGGGGGTTAGACGGGGGCATGAATGCGAACTCCACAACTGGCCGACCGGCGTCCGAAGTGACCGCCGCTTGAACGCCACAGGATACGCGCGCCGGCGCTCGCGCCAACTCCCCGCGACAACCGGGCGGCGCTCGGCGGCCGCCGGGCGCTGCGCCCCAGTCGATTATATCGGTCCCCCGGCGGCCCCGACCGCAGCTTCCGCTAGAGCGCCACGCGCACCTTTCCCTCGCGCCACTCCGCCACCAAGGCCCGGAACTCCTCCACGGCGAGGGCAAGCCGCTCGGCGGTCACGGCCAGGGCCTCGTAGAGCTTGCCGTCCATCACCAGCCGGCCGAGGTTGCCCTGGCCGCTGCTGATCTGGTGCCCGATGACGTTCAGGTGGTCGAGGAAGCGGTCGGCCCGCTCCAGGCTGTCGCGGGTGGCCCGGGCCAGCTCGGTCACGCGGCCGTCGATGTTCCCGAGCGTCTCATCCGCCTTGGCGACGAACTTCCGCGTGTCGGTCATGACCTCGCGGGCTTCGCCGGCGGCCGTCTCCAGGTCCGACATCACCTTCTTGCCGCGCTCGGACATCTCGTGCACGTTGGCCACGGTCTGACGGAGCTGGCTCTTGACCTGCCCGTCTCCCAGCACCTCGTTGAAGTGCTTCAACGACGAGTCCAGACGGGCCATCGCGCTGGACAGGTTCCCCGGCGGCCCACCCGGCCGGTCCACCTCGCCCGGCGACCGGCGCTCCAGCAACCCGCGCACCTCTTCGAGCACCGGCGTGAGCGCCTCGGCCGCGTCACCGATCTGCCGGGCCGTCGTTTCAAACGTGTTGACGACGCGCTTGGGAAAAATGCTGTCGATGGCCTGCTGAATGCTGCCCGAAATCACTGCGTCGGGCGGGAGCGCGGCCGCGTCGGCGGGGCCGGGCGTGATCTCGATCGGGGGTCGTCCCTGGCCGAGCATCGGCTCGGTGGTCAGGGCGGTGCTGCCGGCGGGCAGTCGATACTGGTTGTCGATCGCCAGGACGACGTCGACCCCGACATCCCGGCTGACCAGCAACTCGCCCCCGGGCGTCGGCGGTGCCACGCGCGTAGGGGGGCGCAGTTCCACGCGGTCCACGCGCCCGATGGTCATGCCCTTCACGGTGACCAGTGTGCCGGGGCGAATCCCCGCCACCTGCTCGAAGTGCACGTGAATGGGGTAAGTGCTGCCGCGGACCAGCCAGGTCGGTCCGCGTCCGAACAGGATAATCAGCGTGCCGAGCGCCCCGAGCCCCACCAGCACGAACACGCCCACTAGGAAGTTGCGACGGGTGTCCTCCATGGCTGCCACTCCGTTCAGGTCCGCCGGAACCGAAACCCACGGCCGTCGCCGGGGTATAAGCCGGCGCGGCCGCGTTGTACGCACAAGGCCCGCATAGTACACTGGGGGGTTTGGAAGGAGAATGCCATGGCGGACACCCTGTCAGGCAAGACCATCCTCGTTGTCGACGACGACCGCGACTTGTTGACGGCCATGACGACCGCCCTGGCCGAGACCGGCGCGACGATCCAGACCGCCAGCGACGGCAACACCGCGGTCACGATGGTGGAACAGAACGCCCCCGATCTGGTCATCCTGGACATCATGTTGCCGCAAAAGAGCGGTTTTCTCGTGCTCGAGCAACTCCGTCAGAAACTCCCCAAGGGGCAGGGCCCCAAGATCGTGATGATCACCGGCAACCAGGGGCAGCGGCACCGGCAATATGCGCAGGCCCTCGGCGTCCAGGAGTATCTCAACAAGCCCTTCCGCATGGAGCGCCTGCTCGAAGTCACACAGAAGCTGCTGGCCAACTGAGTCATGGACGAGCTCCCGCTGGCTGCCTGGACGGGCGCGTACGCGCTTAACCTCCGTGAGAGTCTTGAGACCGCCGCCGACCAGGGGTATCGGCTCATCCACGCGCCAACGACCACGGGCGACCTGCGGCCCCGCGAGTTCGATCGCAGCGCCCGGCGACATCTTCGCAAGTATCTGGCCGATTTGGGGTTGCAGCTTTCCGGCTTGGCTGTGTTGCACCCCGGCCGTGGCCTGGCGGACCCGACCCACGCCGACGAGCGCTTCGCCACTCTGCGCGACACCTTGGCCCTCGCCGTCGATCTGGGGGTCCGCCAGGTCGCCGTGCGCCTCGGCGGCTTCGACGACCCGCGCACACGCCCGCTCGCGGAGGAGCTACTGACGGCGGTGGCGGACTTGAGCGAGCGGTTTGGCGTCGACGCCGCGGTCAACCCGGCCGCGGACCCGCCGGCCGACCTCGCCGCCCGGGTGCGGGCGCTGGGCACGCGGCGCGTCGGCGTGGCGATCGACACGGCCGGCCTATCGCCCGGCGCGGACGTCGCGCCGCTGGTCGATCGGCTCACGTTGACCTACCTGCGCGATGGGCGGCGCGGCCCGGCCGGTTTTGAGGAGACGCCGTTCGGGCAGGGCGACGTGGACTTCCGGTCGCTGCTCGCCCAACTCGAGGCGGCCCCGCGCCGGCCGGCCCTGGTCGTGCGGCACGACGGCCCGGGCGGAGTTGACGCGCTGCGGCGGGGCCGCGAGTATATGTGCTCTTTGATCGGCGCCGGGCGGTCGCGCCGGTGACGCGCCGTCCGTCATCCGACCGGTACCCGTGACCGCATGCGTGCGGGAGGAAAGGCGGAACCATGACCTACGCGACCCTGATGATGCTCGTGTTGCTGCTGCCCCAAGTTCCCCAGGCCCCCGAGCCGAAGCCGGCGGACCAGGCCGGCGCCGTTTCGCCCTGCGCACAGGGTCCGCTGCGGATCGAGGTCACCGCCATGCGCGAGATCCGCTACACGGCGACCGATCCGGAGATGGCGGCCCGGCTGCGCTCCGAGCTCGGCATGCAAGTGCGCATCTGCGGCGAGCGGATCGACAAGATCGTCCGGCACGGCAGCCTGATCTTCACCGAGCTGACGGACGACACGGGGCGTGTGTTGATCGACGACAACACGTACAGCGAATCCGAGCGGACGGTCACGCGCCCGCCGATGCTCCCGCCGGACCGGCTGCGCACCGACGGCCTGATGATGACGACGCGGGCCAATGCGACGGCCCGCGGGGCCAAGACGTTGAAGGTCGCGCGGGGCGCGGTCCGGGTCATCCTGGCCGACGAAGTGCTGAAGCTGACGGTTGATAACCCGCTGCGGTTTCACGGAGCGGTGATCGAGGACCCGCGGCTGAAGGCGCTGGGGATCGAGATCGCCATCATCTCGAATGAGGAGATCGAAAACGCCCCGCCGGCCAACCGCTGCCTGGCGTTCGAGTACAAGGCCAAAGGGGAGCACGTGGCGCGGGCCAGCTTCTATGACGGCTGGCTGCGGCCGATCGGCGCCCGCGACACGTGGACGGCCAAGAAGGCCGGTGGGCAGTGCCAGCTCTACTACTTCGACACCGCCGGCTTCAACGACGACATGCAGATGGTGATCGAGGTCCATCCGAAGATCGAAGACCTCCAGGTTCCGCTCGAACTGAAGGACTTTGCCCTGCCCTGAGACCCGCGAACCGGACCCGCCACGCGAGTGGCGGGACGGCCGGCCCCGCACTGGCGTGCGGGGTTCGGATAGGCACTTTGCGTCGGCTTGCCCGCGCGCCCCGGCCCGGTCCGCGGAGCCGCGCCTGTGAATGATGCCCGTGAAGACACGACCGGCGGTCCGCGCGCGGCAGGGCCGCACGCCGATCGTCCCGGCGCCCTGCTGCCGAGCAGCTTGTGGACCATCGGCGGGATGGGCTGCTATCACGCGTGCCACCTCGGCGTGCTGGTGCTGCTGGCGAAGCTCACCACGCCCGAAATCCAGGGGCAGTACTTCCTCGCCCTGGCGATCGCCACCCCCGTCCTGTTGCTGTTCGGCCTGGAACTGCGGCCGGCGTTTGTTTCCGATGCCGCCGGACAGTTCACGCTCGGCACCTACCGTGTCGTGCGCCGCGGCGCGCTCGGGTTCGGCGCCGTCGTGCTGGCGGGGGCGTTCTTGTGGCAGGCGCAACGCGAAGCACGCCCCGCCTACCTGCTCATTCTCGCCGGCGTGTTTGCCGCCCGGTTCCTGTGGACGCAGGCCGAGTTCGGCTGGGGAACCTACCAGCGGCGGGAGCGCTTGGACCTGCTGGCCGTCGCCGTGGGCCTGCGCGGCCTGACGCTGCTGCTGCCTTTCGCCATTCTCCTGCCGACGTGGAGGCGGCTGAGCGGCACGGGGCCACACGAGCCGGAACAGCTTGCCGGCGCCGTGGCGGCCGCCCTGGCGCTTCACGCGGCGGGCCTGGCCCTGATCTGGCTCGTCTTCGACCGCCCCCGTGTCCTGGACCCGCGCCGCTGGGACCTCTCCTGGACGCCGGCGGCGGCGTGGTCGCTGGCGTGGCAGACCCTGCCCCTGGGCGCTGTGGCCCTGCTGATTAACTTGTGCGACGCCGTCCCGCGGCTGCTGTTCGAGCACCCCGCCGTCGTCGACGGCAAGACACAACTGGGCTACTTCGGCGCGCTCGCGTATATCACGCTCGCCGGCAACCTCATCATCATCCAGGCCGCCACCGCCGCCGCCAATCGGCTCGCCGTCTACTATCAGAATGACGTGCGGGCGTTTGTGTACCTGGGGCTGAAGCTGCTGGCGGCGGCGGCGGGCATCGGTGGCGTCGTGCTGCTGGCCGCGGTGCTCGCGGGACGGTGGTTGCTCACCACGATCTACACGCCGGACCACGCCCGCTTTCAGGCCGAGTTTGTCCTCATCGTCGCCGCGCACGCGCTGGCGCTGCTCACCAACGTCTTCGGCGCCGCCACGACCCAGATGCGTCTGTTCTGGGTGCAGGTCCCGGTGCAGGTCGTGACGCTGGGGGCCACGCTCGCGGCGGCCTGGCTCCTGATTCCCGGTCCCACGCCCGTCCGCGGGGCCGCCCTCACCGCTCTGGTCCGCGCGGTCATCCAACTGGTGCTGTACGCGGGCTGCGCCGCCTTCGGACTCGCGCTGCGCCCGCGGCGCGTCCCGCGCGGCGAAGACCGCGCTACGAAGCGCGCGGCTCCTGGAGACTAACGAGGGAAAACGAGGCCGACGGGACTCGAACCCGCAACCTCCGGCGTGACAGGCCGGCGCTCTAGACCGATTGAGCTACGGCCCCGGGTCAGGGGCATCCGCGCCGGAGCACAGGCCCTGGCGCAGTCCACTAGTATCTCGGGCGGGGGCCACCCTGTCAAACTGGAAAACCCCCCGCCGGCGATGGCGGGGGCCGCGTTGCGAAAGTGGGCGACCCGTCATGCCACGCGGCCGCGCTCGTCTTTCCCGCCCGCAGCGAAAAGAGGAACAGCCAGTTCATCCGTCATCTTGGCGCCCCCGTCGGCCGCTGCGCGACGCTCCCGCTGATGCACCACGCTCTCGCTCCGGCGGCGTGATTCCGATATACAATCAGGGCTGACGCGTTGCGCTCAACGTGCGGGTTATGCCTCGGCCGATTGGCAGGAGCACGGTGTGACGGCTGTATCGGACGATTCCCTCGAAACCCATCGTCGGGACCGCGGCGCCGCCATTCGGTCGTTTGCGGAGCGCTTCCTGGCCGGGCCCAACCAGGACCTGTTCGAGGAGATGCTGGTGACGCTGTGTCGGCTCGCGCGGGACCCCGCCGAGCGCGGCGACGCCAAGCTGATCCACAAGGCGCTGGCGGAGCTGCGCTACGCCCTGAAGGTCTTCGCTCCGTACCGCGACACGCGGAAGATCAGCATCTTCGGCTCCAGCCGCACGCCCGAGGACCACCCCGATTATCGGCAGGCCGTCGCCTTCGCCCGCCGGATGTGCCAAAGCGGGTGGATGGTCATCACCGGGGCCGGCGACGGGATCATGAAGGCCGGGCACGGCGGGGCGGGGCCGGAGGCGAGCTTCGGGGTGGCGATCCGGCTGCCGTTTGAGCAGAAGACCAACGCGATCATCGCGGACGACGCGAAGCTGGTGAATTTCCGGTACTTCTTCACGCGCAAGCTGATGTTCATGAAGGAGGCGTCGGCCGTCGCGCTGTTCCCCGGGGGGTTTGGCACCCAGGACGAAGGCTTCGAGGCCCTGACGCTGATTCAGACCGGCAAGGCGCCGCTGGTCCCCATCGTGATGATCGAACAGCCGGGCGGGACGTACTGGCCCCACTGGCGGAAGTACGTCGCCGACGAGCTGCTGGCCAAGGGACTCATCAGTCCCGAGGACATGGACCTGTTCAAGATTACCGATGACGTGGACGCCGCGGTCCGCGAAGTGGTCGACTTCTACCGCGTCTATCACTCCATGCGCTACGTCGGCGACGACCTCGTGCTGCGTCTCCACCGGCCGCTCACGCCGGCCACGCTCCAGCGGCTGAACGACGAATACGCGGCGATTCTCACCGCCGGCCGCTTCGAGCCGGGGCCCTTGCTCCCGGCCGAGAACGGCGAGTATCCCGGCCTGGCGCGCCTGCGGTTCCGCTTCGACCGCAAGAGCTGCGGGCGGCTGCGGCGGTGCCTGGACCTGATCAACCGCGACCCGGGGGCCTAGCGGCGGCGCGCGCCCGGGCGGGCCCCGGGAGGCACCGGGCCGAAAACCCCTGAGAATATCGCCTTTTTTGCGGCCCCCGGTGCAAAAACCCCTTGACGAAAGCCGGATCGCGCGCGAAAAGGGTGCAGCGCGGTCCGCGGCAAACACGGTTGTTTGCGGGTGCGGACGGGGACCTGATTCGCCTGTGTGCGTGCGCCACGGCTCCCGTTCGCGCGTCGGGTCGCGGGGCAAGTGACGGAGCACCGGCCCGCCGTCGGCGGCCGCCGCTCCGGGAGGCAGAACAGCAATGGCCAAGAAAGCACGATCAGTCACCAAGGCGCGGAGCAAGTCCGAGGTCTACGGCGTCCTGGCCGAATCCACCGGCCTGACGCGCAAGCAGGTGGGGGCCGTCTTCAACGAGATGGCCGGATTGATCAAGAAGGACCTGAGCAAGGGCCCGGGCATCTTCACGGTCCCGGGGCTGATGAAGATCACGGTCGTCAAGAAGCCGGCCACCAAGGCCCGCAAGGGCATCAATCCCTTCACCAAAGAAGAGATCATGATCAAGGCCAAGCCGGCCCGGAAGGTCGTCAAGGTCCGGCCGCTGAAGAACCTCAAGGCCATGGTCTAGCGCGAGCGCCCGTCGCGACCCCCGAAACCCAGGAGGGCGGACATGGTCGGACCGACCGCGTCCGCCCTCTTGGCTGCATGGACTGCTCGGTGGCGAGCACGAACGCCCGGCGGCCCCGGATCGCACGGGGCAGGCCCGAGCAATGAGATGGGGTGGCACCTTACGGCTCCTTCGGCGTCGGGATCGTCGTCCCGTGGGGGTCGGACCTCGGGTCGCCGAGGCTGGCCGCCAAACGACGTTGCAGGGCGGCGTCGGTCACGTGCTCCAGACGCTCCGCGGGCTGGTGGATGTGGTCGGTGGCCAGCGGCGTGTGCTGATCGAAATACGTTTCCCACAGACGGTGTGACCGAATAAGGCGGGCGGCGGCCGCCCGGCCCGCGTCCGTGAGGCCGCAAACGCCGTCCCGCAGCACGATCTGGCCGGCCCGGCGCAGGCCCCACAGCGCCAGTCGCGTCACAAGACCGCTGGCGCCCGCCGCGCGGGCCAGGGTGGCCGGACACGGGGCGACCCGCGCCGGCCGGTGTGGCACCGGCCAATGGCCGGCGCGGTCGGCGGGGGCGACCGGCTGATGAAGCGCGGCGGCTTCTTCTTCGAGCCGGTAGAGTAACCCCAACAGGTCTTCCCGCACGATCCGCAGCGACAGGGCCGCCCGATGATAGAGGATGCTGAGCCACCCGCGGCGCGGCGCCAGCAGAAACGCCAGCGCGAACAGCAGCCCCGCCGACGCGGCCATCATCCCGGCGGTGCTCGTGCTCACCCCGGGCATGCCGACCCAACCCGGCCCGACGATCGCCGCCCAATGTCCCAGTGCCGCCGACACGGCCGCCAACACGAGACTGAGGACCAGCATGAGCCCCAGGCGGTCCGTCAGCAGGTGGGCGGCGGCGGGCGGAACGATGAGCATGGCGATGACGAGGATGCTGCCGACGCTTTCGAAGGCGGCAACGGTCGTCACCGCCACCAGCGTCATCAGCAGGTAGTGCATCAGCCGGGCGTTGATGCCGAGCGTCGTCGCCAGGGCCGGATCGAACGCCGAAATCTTCAGCTCCTTGTAGAGCAGGACCACGAACACGGCGTTGAGCAGCAGCACGCCGCCGCCGATCAGGGCCGCACGCGGTACCTCCCACCCAGCCCAGCGGATGGTGTCGAGCGGCGTCAGTTCGATGGCCCCGTACAGGACGCAGTCGGGATCGAGATCGACGTGGTCGGCGGTGTAGCGGATGAGGATCAGGCCGATGGCGAACAGGACGGTGAACACGACGCCCATTGCCGCCCCTCGCTCGACCTTGCCGGTGCGGTGAATCCACTCGGTGAACCACGCCGTCAGAACGCCGACGATACCCGCGCCGATCAGCATGGTTACGCCGGCGCGGCTGCCGGTGAGCAGGAACGCGAGGGCCAGGCCGGGGAGGACGGCGTGACTGATGGCGTCTCCCATCATGCTCATCTTGCGCAACACGAGAAACGACCCGACCAGGGCGCACGCCATCGCGCTCAGCGCCCCGACGACCACGATCCACGTGTCGAGGGGGAGCCATTCGAAGTGCGTCGCCGCGAACAACATCATGCTCAGGCCCCTCCCGTGACGGTGGCCGCGGGGCTGGCCGGCTCCAACTGGTGCGGGCTGGGCGGCGCGGCCAGGTCGGGGTACTGCTCCGACAACAGCGCCTCCAGGCGCTCCATCAGCGCGGGCGCCAGGACGTGCTCGACCTCGTCCGCGTCGCGGTCCACGTGACTGGGGGCGACGTCGGCGTGCGTGATGAGGTACAGCTCCCACAGCCGGTGGTTCCGGGCGATCCGCCACGCGGCCTGGACGCCCGTGGGCGTCAGTGCGTACGCCGACCCACCGTCCGTCGCCGCGAGCAACCCCGCTCTCATTGCCCCGCGGAGCGTGCGGCGGAGTTGTCGCGGCGACCAGGAGCGGTGGCGAAGCAACTCGCCGAACCGCACGGCGTGACGGTGGGGCAGGATGCCCGCTTGCTGCGTCTCGGACAACTCGTACACGGCCCGCAGCAGGTGCTGATGCGCCACCGTGCGCGTCAGCCGGCGGTGCTCCACGACGCGCCGCAGGATACCCCGCGCCGGCCCGCAGACCAGGCTGACCAGGAAGAACACGCCGGCGACGACGACGATCACCGCGCCCGCCGGCAGGCGCGGCACCAGGGCGCTCAGCGTCGCCCCGACGAGGCCGCTGCCGGCCCCGATGAGCGCCGCCCCGAGCAGCATCGTCGGCAGGTGCTGCGTCCAGAAGCGGGCGGCGGCGGGCGGAATGACCAGCAGTGCCACCATCAGGATCAGCCCTACCGCCTGGAGCCCGATCACCGTCACCCCGACGACCAGCGCCATCAGGACCACGTCCAACGTCAACACCGGCCAGCCCTGGGCCCGCGCGAACCCCGGATCAAAGCACAGCAGCGTCAGTTCCTTGTAGAACAACAGGCAGGCGAGCGTAATCAGCGCGGCGGCCACGGCGATTGTCGCCGCGTCGCTGAACACCATCGACGCCGTCTTGCCGTAAATGAACGATTTGAGCCCGGCGGCCTGGCCGGCACCAAGGTTCTGAATCAGCCCCAGCACCGCGATGCCCAGGCCGAAGAACACACTGAGCACGATCCCGAGGGCCGCGTCCTCCTTGATCCGCGTCAGGTGGACCACGAGCAGAATCGTGATGACGCCGAGCACGCCCGAGATCGTCCCGCCAATGAGCAGCCCGGCCAGCGATTTGCCCGAGCCGCCGAGCACGGTCATGAGGATGAACGCGACGCCGATGCCCGGCAGGGTGGCGTGGCTGAGGGCGTCCCCGAGCAGGGCCCGCTCGCGCAGCAGCATGAAGCAGCCGATCAGCCCGGCGGCCAGCCCCAGCAGGCTGACGCCGATGACGACGACGCGGGTGTTGTAATCCTGGAGCGTGAGCACGCGGACAATTTGCGACCAATCGAAAGCGCCCAACGCAAGCGGGTGTGGCACCGGCCAATGGCCGGTGCCGGCTGGCCCGCCCAGCAATTCACTTACCTCGCTTGCACCGGTGGTCGAGGGCAGTGCTGCGAGTATCGCCAGGATGGCCAGAACGCCCCACGTCGTTGAACCGATGCCAGTCGGCGGCCAGCGCCGCACCGGCCATTGGCCGGTGCCACACGAGCCATGGCAGGGTGGTCGGCGCGTCGGGATCTCGGAGTCGCGCACGTCTAGCTCTCCCGCAGCCCGCGTCCGGCCAACGCGTGCGTCGCTTCGTCCAGCAGCGTCAGCCGCCCGCCATACGTCTTGCGCAGGTTCTCCGGCGTAAAGACCTCGGCGGTCGGGCCGTGCGCCACCACGCGCAGATTGAGCAGCAGCAAGTAGTCGAACGTGTCGCGGGCGGTCTGGAGGTCGTGATGGACGACGAGCACGGTCTTGCCACTGCTGCGCAGCTCGTGCAGCAGCGTGATGATCGCGGCCTCGGTGGCCGCATCGACGGCGGCGAAGGGCTCGTCCATCAGATATACGCGGGCATCTTGCGCCAACGCCCGCGCCAGGAAGACGCGTTGCTGCTGTCCGCCGGAAAGTTGGCTGATTTGTCGCCGGGCGAGGTCGGCCAGGCCGACGCGCTCCAGGGCCGCCAGCGCGGCCTGCTTGTGTGCCCGCGTGACCGGCCGCGCCCAGCCGATTTGCCCATAGCGGCCCATCGTCACGACGTCCAGGGCGCTGACCGGGAAATCCCAGTCCACGCTCTCGCGCTGCGGCACGTACGCCACGAGATGCCGTTGCTGCCGGTACGGACGGCCGTAGATCGTTACGCGACCCGAGGCGGCCGGTACCAGATTGAGCACCGCCTTGAGCAGCGTGCTCTTGCCCGCCCCGTTGGGGCCGACGATTCCGATCAATCGACCCTCGGGGGCATCAAAGTCGACATCCCACAGCACCGGCTTGCGGTGGTAGGCAACCGTGAGGTCATGGATGGACAGCGGCGACTCGGGCGGGTGCTCGTCGCCGGTGGCGATGGGGTGCTGCGACACGAGCGCCGGGGCGGCGGCGCGCGGATCAGGTGCGGGATCGGCCATGCTGTTCTCCCAGACGGGGCGCGCCACGGATTCTATCGGGGTACTCGTCGGCGTGCGCCCTCCACGACCGCCCCCGGCTCGGCCGGGGCCGCACGGCGGCGGCCGGCCGGGACACGCGCCCTCCCGCCGAGTGCTCCGGGTCTGGGAGTCCCGCTCAGGCCAGGTTCATCGTCATCAGGAACAGCCGGTTGTTCTCGACCTTGCCCAACCGGTTGCGCAGCAGCTCGACCGCCTCGACCGGGTTCATGTCGGCCAGCACGCGGCGGAGCATGTACACCTTCTCCAGCTCGTTCGGGTGCAGCAGCAGCTCTTCCTTGCGCGTGCCGGAAGCGGGGATATTGATCGCCGGCCAGATGCGCTTGTCCACCAGGCGGCGGTCCAGGTGCAACTCACTGTTACCGGTGCCCTTGAACTCCTCGAAGATGACCTCGTCCATCTTGCTGCCGGTGTCCACCAGGGCCGTGCCGATGATGGTCAGGCTGCCGCCCTCTTCGATATTGCGGGCCGCCCCGAAGAACCGCTTGGGCTTCTGGAGCGCGTTGGCGTCCACGCCGCCGGTCAGGATCTTGCCCGAGTGCGGCACCACGGTGTTGTAGGCGCGGGCCAGGCGGGTGATCG
>CAYWYJ010000016.1:23810-43794 GCA_964462635.1 uncultured Planctomycetales bacterium | reverse complement strand
AGGGACTGAGGGATCGAGGGAATGAGGGACTGAGGGATCAAGGGATTGAGGGATTGAGGGGAATGCTGCCGGACGCGGGGGACCGGACCCCGACCCTCGACCCCTGGGCCCCTCAGCCCCCTAGCCCCTCGCCCCGTCGCCCCCGCGGCCCCTCGATGCCGGCCGGAGGCCGACGCTACCCACCCCTCGGTCCCTCGACCCCTGGCCCCCTCTCGCTGCGACCATCCCCCAACCCCGCTCCGCTTCCGCTGCAGCGTGGGAACGTGGGCACGTGCGAACGTGGAGAAGCAGGAACGGCACGAAAGCACCGTTGGTGGGGCGCTGCTTGCGGCCGGGCGTCGTCTATTCTGGGGTGTCGTCCGGTTCCGCCGGGGTGTCGTTGGTTTCGGCGGACGTGTCTTCGGCGTCGGCCGCGCCACCGCGCGCGGGGTGCTGTCGCCCCTTCACGAGCTTGAACTCGCCCACCGGCGCGACCCGCCGGTAGCCGAGGTAGAGCGCGATGTCGAGAATCTCGGTCAGCGTCGGGAACGGCCGGTCATTCACGCGCTTGTACTCGTCCACCGCCTTGAGGAAATCGAGCTGCTCCTCATTCATGTGGCCTTCTTCGGCGGCCCGACGATAGTCGGTCCGCCGGCGGCCGGGACCACGGCGACGATCGAGTTGCGAACGCCGGTCGCCCCCGGAGCGGCGATCGACCACCGCCCGCCGTTCCACCGCCGGCTGCGGCGTGGCGCCCGCGGGGGTACCGTCGGCCGAGCTCGGCTCCGCCGCAGGGGCCGGCTTCGGCGTCCTGCCGCGGGCGGCCGCGGCCCCGGCTGTCGGCGCGGGCGCACCGCCGCGGGCTGGCGCGCGACGCGCCGGAACCTTCTCCGTCGTCTTCTGGCTCATACGAGTCTTATCGACGCTTGGGGCCGGCCGTCTGCACCCCGCCGGGACCCCGAGTTCGGCGATTCCGGCGGGGCGTGCCCCCCGCATGTTGCGGTCCGATTTACCGGCGACCGCGTCACCGTGGCCGGCTTGAGGGTGGGGGGGGCTACTCGTCGTCGTCGACGTCGTCGTCGACGTCGTCATCGAGGTCGTCGTCGTCATCGTCGAAATCGTCGTCGAAGTCCTCGTCGAGGTCCTCTTCCTCTTCCTCAAACTCCTCGTCCTCGTCTTCCGCTTCGTCGTCATCAACTTCGTCGTCGTCGTCGGACTGGCGGCGGCGGCCGTCCGCCACGAGGTGCAACGCCCCGTCGGTCTCGTTGCTCGCCTCGTCCAGTTCGTCCACGTCGTCCGTGTCCGGCTCCTCGTCGATCTCCGGCAGCCAACCCTCCTCGACCAACTCGGTTCCCGCCAAGCCCGCTGTTTCCACCTCGTTCCACTCGGATTCCCGGAACATCGTCAAGCTCCTTATGCAGCCGGCTTACCGCCGCTTACGTCACTCAGGGCCGGGCGAGAGCTCGCCCGGCGCGGCTACATACTTGCCCGACCCCGGTTCGTCAACCCCGATTTTCGGCATTCGGGGTCCGGGGACGACGGGGCCGGCCGGCGCCGAAGACGCGGCCGGCCGATGGAGTATAATGGACCACGAGGGCCCGGCCCGCAGGAGTTGCCATGTCCGCCATTTTCGACCGATTTTCGAAGCGTTTTGAACGCCGCCAGGAGCAGAAGAAGCTGGCGCGCGAGATTGTGGATCCGGACGCCCCGCCGATCCCCGACGCCCCCGTCGAGCAGGCCCACGCGGAAGAAACGCCGCAGCGAAACGACCCGTGCCCATGCGGGTCGGGGAAGAAGTACAAGAAGTGCTGCGGGAAGGGTTCGTGAGCGCTCCCGCCCGTGTAACTCCCTGGTACGCCGACGGCCTCCGGTTTGCTTGCACCCAGTGCGGCGCCTGCTGTAGTGGCGCGCCCGGGCACGTCTGGGTCGATGGCGACGAGATTGACGCGATCGCGGCGTTTCTGGGTCTGTCGCCTGAGCAGTTCAACCGCCGGCACGTTCGTCGGGTCGGCCGGGGCCGCAGCCTGTTCGAGCTCCCCGGCGGCGACTGCGAGTTTCTGGAACGTCTGCCGGACGGCAAGACCCGCTGCCGGATTCACCCCGTCCGCCCGACCCAGTGCCGGACGTGGCCGTTCTGGCGGTCGAACCTGACCACGCTCGAGGCCTGGCGTCTGACGGGCCACGGCTGTCCGGGCGTCGACCGCGGGCCGTTGCACCCGCTGCCGGTTGTCCAACAAGCACTTGCCGACAACGGCAGTCGGCCGCTGTGAGCCTCGGGCAACCCGACCTCGTGGCGATGATTGCCTCCTCGTGCGGACGCGGCGAGCGGCTGGTGTGAACGGCCGCGGAAGCCCGTGTGGCATCGGCCACGGCAGTATGTGTGGCACCGGCCAATGGCCGGTGCGGCTCGTTGGAATGCCCGCGGCCTTGGGCGGACATGCTCCGCTCGGAGTTCCGAGCATGGCTGCACCCACGCGGCCGCAACGCGCCACGCGGGCCCCGCGCCGGCACTTGGGGTTCGTTCGGCGACCCACGTCCGGTGCGGAGCCCGGTCGCCAAAGGCGACTCGCTGTGGCGAGCCGCTACGGGTTCGTGAGGAGCTTCACGAACGGGTTGATGTCGCCGAAGTCGAAGCGCCCGTCGCCGTTGATGTCGCGGTTGGCGAACGGGCAGCCGGGGTACTGCTGCTCGTACAGCGGCAGGTTCGTCAGCGCCAGGACGAACGGATTTATGTCGCCGAAGTCCACGTGGCCGTCGCAGTTCAGGTCGCCGACGAGCCCCGGCACGAACGTCACCAGCTCGCCATCCCAGTGCACAACGCGCCCCGCGGTATCGGTCAGCTTGGCGATGACGCGATAGCCGCCCGGCGGCATGTTCGGCGACATCAACTCCTGCACGTCGAACACGCTGGTCTCGCCCGGATTCAACACCACCGGCTCATCCAGCATCAGCCAGCGGCTCCCATTGGGCTCTTCGAGCCAGATCGTCAGGTCCGCGCCGCGCGCCAGCGGCGAGTTGTTCTCCACGTACGCCGTCACCTTCAGCAGGCCGTACAGGTACGCCTTCGGCGGCGTCTTCAGCCAGACGCCGAACATCCCGTCCAACGGTCGCAGGTCGTGGACCGCGTTGTTGTGGCGATTGACCCGGTAGTGGCCGTGGACGATCCGCGTCGCGTCGTAATCGAACGGGCTGGTCCAGGCGTACAGGCCCTTGCCGCTGCGGGCCCCGGCGGCCAAGTCCAGCCGGCCGTCGCCGTTCAAGTCGCCCAGCGACAGGCCGCCGTAGTAGCTGGAGCCGGTCGCCCACGGGAAACCGGCGACGGGAGTGCCCTTATGGTGCCAGGCGTACACGCCGCCGGAGCCACTGGTCGGTGTGGTGACGAGGATTTCGAGGTCGCCGTCGAAGTCGAGATCGACCAGGACCGGCGTTGCGTGGACCACGCCCGGTGTCGGGATCGGCCAGCCAGGCATGATCTTGCCATTGGCGGCCACGACATAGACGCTGCCGTTCTGGCTGCCGAAGGCGATTTCGACGTAGCCGTCGCGGTCGAGGTCACCGACCGCGGGGCTGGTGTACAGGCTGTAAGTGCCGCACTTGGTGGGGAAGCCGCTGACGACGGTACCGTCATGGTGCCAAGCGTACATGTCGCTGCCGACAGGGGCGATGATCTCCAGGTCGCCGTCGCGATCCAGGTCGGCGATCGCCGGCGAGCCGACGAGATACGTCACGACGATCGGAAAGCCCGGCACGGGCGTGCCGTCGGGGTGGACGACGGACAGGACGCTGCCGATGCCCTGGGAGGTCGCGATGATTTCGAGAATGCCGTCGCCATCGAGGTCGGCGGCCGCCATCGTTTGCGACCCGCCCTCGTTCGTGCTCACTTTGACCGGCCAGCCCGGCATCATCGTGCCGTCGCCCTGCAAGGCGACCAATCCGATGCTGCCGCGCGGCTGGACCAGGATTTCCAGATCGCCGTCGTTGTCGAGGTCGGCGAGGCAGGCGGCCCCACTCAGTTCGCCGTTAACGTAGCGCGGGAAGCCGGCGACCGTCGCGCCGTTGTGATGGAAGGCATACACGCGATAGTCGGCACAGGCGGTGACGATCTCGAAATCGCCGTCCCCATCGATGTCGCCGACGGCGGGGGTCATGTTCCAGACGTGCCAGCCGGTGGTCTGCGGGAAGCCGGGGAAGGCGATGCCGCCGGTCCTCCAGATGTCGGTCTTGTGGTCGCCGTTGGCGTGCAGCAGCTCGTCGATGCCGTCGCCGTCCATATCGAAGAACAGCGGCGCTCCGGTCTGGTCGTTAAGCGTGATCTTGGGGAAGCCGGGCAGGCTCGCCTGGCCCCAGGCGACGGGGGCGAGAGCAAACGCAATGGGCAGAACCATGCTGAGTCGCGGGTGGCGCATTTTCGATCCCTCCTCCTGGATCAGTGCTCGACCTCGTGGCCGTTGACGTGCTCGTGCCCTTGGTCGGCCCCGAGGTCTTGTGGCCGGCCGGCCGCGCGGCCGCCCTGCCCTTTCAGCATAGCGAACCCGGCGGCGGACTTGAAGTCACTTCGCCGGTCTTCGAGCGTGCTTCCGGTGACTTGTACATCAGCAGAACGCAGCCGGCCGCGAGCGACGCCAGCCCCAGCCCAGTGAGTCCGGGGCGATACACATCCCCCGGTACCGGCCCCCACGCCGACCGCAGGCACAGCAGCGCCGCCAGCAGGACCGCCCCGCCCGCGAGACGGCGCCACCCGAGTGAGCGTGGCTGCATCAGGATCAGCCAAAACGCCGCCACAATGATCAACTCTCGCTCCGCCGGGAAGACCGCGACGCCGAAGCTGAGCGCGCGGCCGGCGTTCGCCAGCATCGCCATTGAGAAGCGCGCCCGCGTCCCTTCCGCGCCGCCGGTCAATGTCTGATCGCCGCGGCCGGGTGACATGAGTTGGAGTGTGAGCGGCGGCTCGGCGGTGGTATCGCGGGCAACGACCCAGGTGTGCAGGAGGTCGGAGACGAGCCAGGCCTCGAAGCCGAGGCGGCGCAGCACCGAGGCGGCGACGACGGCCTGACCGTCACAGTCCTCGCGGCCTTGCGCGAAAACCTCGGCCACGGTGGGCAAGTAGTCCATGACGCCCCACGTTTCCCAGTCAAAGGCGTACGGCACGCGTCGCCGCACGAGCGTCTCGACGGCGACCGCGGCATCACTCAGGGGCGGAGTGGGCCCGGCGGCGTCGGCCACGCGCGCGGCGAGCTCGTTCACCGCCGGATGGTACGTATCGATGACGGCGTTCAGGTCGCTGAGGCGAGTGAGCCAAGCGGGAATGAGCCACACGCGCGGGAACAGCACGAGCAGCAGCACCAGCACAAAGGCCCCGGCCTTCAGGGGCCAGCGTGCCCGACGCGGGCGGCGGTGCAAAGCGTACCAGGCGGCGGCGAATCGCATGGTTTGATGATACTGTCCCCGCGCTCCCGACGTGCGATGGCCGGTGTATATCCAGCGCATGCCGCCAGGGCACATGCATCGGGGCCAATGGCGTTGCTACCGGCAGAGACCCGTATGGAACCCCTACCGCCCGGGCGCGACAGTCGCGGGCCCCGCGGAGCAGTCCGCGCCACGCGCCTCGTCCATGGACGACATCAAATCAGGCGAGAATGAACGCGCGGACTACCTTTCCCCCATCCAGTCGACGTGCCATGGGGATGGCGCAGATGTCGGACAATACGATCGGGATAAGTGGCGAGTGAATTCGCAGAAGACGGAGAACGTCGACTCGCCAAGTCCCGGACGACTCGGCGGGCAGCTCAAAGCAGTCGGCCGCGGCCACGGCCAGGTCGACCATATACGTCCTTCGCCGCCCGCCGTAGGGCCACTCGTAACCATCGACCTCGAACCCGTCCACGGGCGGTCGTCGCTCTGACGTGCCGGGTTGCCACCGTCTTCCCCGCCTCGCCTCCGCACCGAGGTCGGCGCCGGTGAACGAGCCGAACCGCCCCGGGCACTCAGCCCCGCCACTGAAGTCGGTTCTGGCTCGAACACCAGCGCCTAAACCAGCCGCGCCTCGGACAATGGGATTTTGCTGCCGCAGAATGGCTTGATCCGAACGTGGCACGCGAAACCCTTGTTGCCCGGCCAGCCGGCCCCCCCGGCACCGGCCGCCGGGCCGTCCTGGTATGATGTATGACGTAAGGAAGCGGGCGCGCGCTCCGGGAACGGGGAGCCGGAATCTCGCGCTTGGCCGGCAGGTCGGTCCAATGAACTGCAGCACGTCGGTTGACACGCACGACATCACGAGCGTACTGCTCGCACGCGCCGAGTCCCTGCGCCACCTTGTCGAGAGCAAGATCCCCGGCCGCTTCCGCGGCATCCTGTGTGCCGAGGACGTGCTCCAGGAGGTGTGGATCGCCGCGTTTCAGACCAGACCGGGGGAAATCCGAGATGTGGACCGATGGCTTACCACCGTCACGCACTCGAAGCTCGTCGATGCGCTGCGGATGGTCCGTGCCTTGAAGCGCGGCGGCGGCCAGCGACCGCTAGTCAGCGCCGCGCAGCGACGTTCGTCGTTCGAGGACCTGTTCAGCCGCGTCTGTGCCTCGCAGAAGACGCCCAGCCGTGAGATCTCGGCGCAAGAGGCCCGCCACGCGGTGCAGGTGGCCCTCAGTATGTTGCCGGAGGATCGTCGCCAGGCGGTGCATCTGCGACATATCGAAGGGCATTCCCGCAAGGAGATCGCCGGGATCATGCAGACGACGGAAGGGGCCGTCAACAGCTTGCTCTACCGTGGGCTGAACGAGCTCCGCGTCCGGATGGGCGATGCGGCCCGGTACTTCAGCGGTGCCCGGACTGCTGGAACGCCGCAGCGAAGTCCCTGACGCGGTGTAACGACCGAGGCCACGCCATGTTCATCAGCAGGTGGCGTTCGTCGTCCGACAAGATCGACAAGCGGGCCGGGCGTCGTCGCCTCGGCGACGAAGGTGTGGGTGCCCGGGGCGCTTCAGACCTGGGCCAGGCCCCCCACGCCATTACCGAGAGTGCCGGTTCGAGCGCATCCGACCGGGAGGTCTCAGAGTTGCAGCAGGCGCTTCGAGCGGCCCAGCGGGAAGCGCAGGCGCGCGGCGGCACCACAGACGACTTGCCGGCATCGATCGGCAAGGTCCTGGACGACGACCTCGAGTTCATGCGGAGCGCGTTGACCGGCTACGAGATCCTGGAGCGCATTCGCTACGGCGGACAGGGCATCGTCTACCGCGCACGCCATCGGATGACCCACCGGATCGTGACCATCAAGGTGCTGCTCGACGGCCCTTTGGCCACGCCCCGGCAACTCGCCCGGTTCGAGCGGGAAGCGGAACTGACCTCGCGCTTGCAGCACCCGAACATCGTGACGCTGTACGACTACGGGGTGGTGCGCGGGCGACCTTACCTCGCCACCCAGCACGTAGAGGGGCTCCCGATCAACGAACACGTGATCTTGCACGACCTGCCGCCGCGCGACGTGGTGGCCTTATTCGTCACGGTCTGCCGCGCGGTCGGCCATGCCCATCAGCAGGGGATCATCCACCGGGACTTGAGCCCCGCGAACATCCTCGTGGATGCCGCGGGAGAGCCCCACGTACTGGATTTCGGACTGGCCAAGAGCCTGTACGACGACCCACGGACCGCCACCTGCTCGACCCAGGGACTGGTGGTGGGCACCTTGCCCTACCTGAGTCCGGAGCAGGCCAGCGGGGCCGAGGGGGTCGACGTGCGGTCCGACATCTACTCACTCGGTGTTGTCCTCTACGAACTTCTGACTGACACGCTGCCGTACTCGGTCGAGGATGACGCCGAACGGGTCTGCGATGCCATTCGGTGGTGCGAACCCCTACCGCTTCGCAAAGCCGCAGCGGCGGGCGACCTCGACCGGCTGCCTCGCCCCGATGCGATAACCCGTGACCTGGAAGCCATCGTCCACAAGGCGCTGGCGAAGGACAAGGCCGAGCGTTATCAATCCGCTGCGGCCCTCGCGGACGATCTCGACCGGTACCTGGTTGGAGAGCCCGTTGACGCGCGGGCTGGCAGTCGTGTCTACCTGCTCCGCAAGACGCTCCACAGATACCGGTTTGCCGCCACGATCGCGACGTTGCTCTTTGTCGTCCTCGCCGTCGCGGCCGGCGCCGTAGCCGTATCCCTGGTGCATGCGCGCGGGCAGCGCGACACCGCACGGGCCACAGCGAGCGTCGCACACGCGGCACTCAGTGATGTGGTCACGGAAATCGAGGCGGAGATTCGTACCCTCGCGGGGGGAACCGAGGTGCGCGACCGGTTGGTTCAGCGCGTCGCCGGTCACCTGGAGCGCCTCCGGCCTCTGGCCGAAACCGACACGGCAATGTGGGATGTGTTGGCCGCGCTGCGCGAGAAACAGGGCGACATCGGGCACGCCCAGGGGCGGGACCGCGAGGCCGCCGAGCACTACAGGGCCGCCCTCGATGTGCTGGCGACCCACGCGGACGTTCCCGTCCCGGCGTTTGAGATCCTGGCACAGACGGCGCGGCTCCACCGCAAACTGGCTGCCGTGTCCGACCCCCCTGACGCACATCTTCAGCAAGCGATTGCGCTGGGAGAACGCCTCCTGCGCGACCATCCGGGTTCCGCCGACCTCAGGTACGAGTTGGCCAGCGCGCACCTGGCGGCCGGGTTCCACCTTAACAGCACGGGCCACCCCGAGCGCGCCGTCAAGGAGATTGATGCCACGATGGAGTTGGCCGAAGCAAGCCTGCCCGCGGACGCCGACCGGGCGCGCTGGGATGATCTCCTGGCCGCGGCCCAAGCGACGCGGGGAAGCTTGGACCTGAAGCTCGGCCAACGCCAGTCGGCCGTCACACGCCTCGAACTGGCGGTCCGCCTGCGCGAGCGTCTCGTGGACGCTCGTCCGGCCGACGTGTTGCTGCGGCACAAGCTGCTCGTCGAGCTCCTGAACCTGGGCCATCTGGAGCGCGATGGCGGACAGCGTGAGTACGCTGAGAGTCTGTACAGGCGCGCCATGGAGGCCGGAGAGTATCTGGTGTCGGCGGACCCTCGGGCCGTCCTCTGGATGCACGACCTATACGTGGCGCACGACACCCTGGCGCGGCTCCTGCTGCGAGACGGACGTGACGACGAGGCTCAACAACATTGCGACCGCGCCGTGGAACTGGCCGCCCGGTTGGCGGCCATCGAACCCGACCAACCGGACCACCAACGGCTCCTGGGATTCTCACACAAGCTGCGGGGTCGGATGCATGCCGCGCACAGCGAGTGGCGCCCGGCCCTCGGGAGCTTCGAGAAGGCACGTGCCATCCGCGCTGCCTTGCAGGCACAAGAGCCCACGAACCTCGAGTATCAGGCCGACCTGGCGGAGATTCACGATTGGATGGGCAAGTGCTGCCGGAACCTGGGGGAGCCGGAAGCCGCATTGGCCCACTACCGGACCGCGTGCGAAATCCGAACGGCGCTTCTCGCGGCGCAGCCCGACGTGATCGACCGGGCCGTTGACGTCCTGCTGTCTCAGACCAAGCTGGCCACGTGGCACCTCGATCGGAACACGAGCGAAGATGATGAGGCCGCGGCGCAACTGCTCGCTAAGGCCGAGGCAACACTGCGCCGCCTCGGTAGTGCTGGACAGGTAGTGCTGGAGACCGGTAAGTACCAAAGCTGGCTTGACGCCATTCAGGCCAACAAGGTCCTTATCCAAGAACGCCGACTCGCGCGCGCCGATGGGAGGACCGCGCTGAGCAGCCAGGGTCCACCACCATAGGACCGTCCCTCACCGCTTGAGCACCATCGAATTGGCCGGCGGCGCCGCAGGCGACGAGTTGCCCGCCTGTCGGCGGATCGCGCTCGTCGTCGATTTCGACCGGTTCGCTTTCCCCCACGCGAACGGGTTCAGATCCCCCTGCCAAGACGAAGGCATAATCCAGAGCGGCCGTGGCCGTGTACAAGGGGTCTTGCGGCGAGGGATCGTACTGCACGCCACTGACCGCGTAGTCCAAGTTGGCATTCCCCGGATCCTGAGCAGCGGCGGACCCGCTTAGCGGTGGCGGGAGGGCGAACTCCGATACCTGTGGACTGCCGGGGTTGGCGTGCACGATCCACCATAGCCCATCAACGCTGCTGACGCCTGGCTGGTCGTCATACCACGCTCTGATCGCGACGTTGTACTGGTCGAACTCCACGAATTCGGCACCGGTGACGCTCCATCCGATCGAATCCCCGCTGGCGCTGGACGCTGCCAGGGTCAACGTCACTGCGAACGCGCATGGGCTGTTGGGGTCACCAGGATCGGCGCGCATGAGATACACAACGCATCGATCCGCCGGCAGGTCGGCGGCCGCCGGTGGCGGCGCCGCCGCCAAGCCGAACGCGGCACACACGATCGTTGCCATCGATCCGCGGTAACAGCGCATTGCAGACCTCCAGTCCGCCGCGGCGAACGCACCCACGCCCCCGGCGCACAGGGGGGCGGCGCCGAATCGAAAAGCCAGGGCGAATGGGGTGCGATTCGCTGGGCCGGCTACCTAAGCGCACACTGCCTCGTGACAGTGAGGCCGGAACCACCACCCACCACTAGGCACCGCGATGGCGCCGACTGTGTTGCGGTGGGCTCGTGACTTGTTTGACGCAATCGATGCGTGGCGCGCTCGGGAGTTCGGCATGACCAGGCGAACTGGACTACGTCCGCCCTGGCTGGTGGGCTACCGACGCCGGTCGGTCAATGGGGGCAGGCTACGCATCTTGAGCGCCAGCGTCCTGGAGCCCTCCGCTGCGCTAGGCCGGGCTTCTCACTCTGGTAATCGCAGTCGCCGAGGCCGCGACGAGGGCCTGGCCATCGCAGTCCTCGCGGCCTTGCGCGAGAACCTCGGCCACGGTGGGCGAGTAGTCCATGACGCCCCACGTTTCCCAGTCAAAGGCGTACGGCACACGCTGCCGCACGAGCGTCTCGACGGCAACCGCGGCATCGTTCAAGGGTGGAGTGGGCCCGGCGGCGTCCGCCACGCGCGCGGCGAGCTCGTTCACCGCCGGATGGCGCGGATCGATGACGGCGTTCAGGTTGCTCAAGCGAGTGAGCCAGGCGGGAATGAGCCACACGCGCGGGAAAAGCACGAGCAGCAGCACCAGGACAAAGGCCCCGGCCTTCAGGGGCCAGCGTGTCCGACGCGGGCGGCGGTGCAACGTGCGCCAAGCCGAGGCGAATCGCATGGTGGGATCATGCCAGCCCCGCAGCCGGGAGACGGACCGCTGGAGCAACGTCCCGGCATCTGCCGATACGGTGCATGCCCTGGGGCGAGTACCGATAATGCGGGCAGATGCCTGCATGGGACGGGGACTCGGCAGGCCGATAACCACCCCAGTACCCGCAGCCCTCCGCACGACGCAGCGCGGCGAGCGGCGGCGCATCCCGGGCGCTCGCGTCGGCAGACCGTGCCCGGACGGCCGACGGAGGACGCGAGACGGGAGGGAGCGCCGTCGTTGGCCCGGGCCTGGCCGCGCCCTTTACAAAACCTAACACCGACCGTACAGTGGGGAAGCCGGATTCGCGGATGCGAATGCCTCCCCGGTCCTCGCGGGATGGACGGGCCACGGAATCGGCTGCCACGGAGGGCAGGCCACCCGCGCCGACAGCGTCCGACGCGCGGAGACGCGCTCCGCGCGGCGGACGCCGTGAATACCAAGGAGGTGTGGACCGTGAGAGCGTCACGAGCCGCAGAGCCGTGGACGATGGAACGGCAGATCAGTCGGATCGCCCGCGTGTTGCCTTTTTTCGGCCCGGGCGAGCTTTCGGGGCTGGCCGACTACCTCGAGCACCGCGCCGCAGCGCGGCTTGCGCGCCTTGCACGAACGCGCGGACCTCGTCGGCCGAGGCGCCGTCGTACTCGGCTTCCCACTCGCACAGCCGATTGAGGGCCCGGGCGCGGGCCGTCGCGTCCTCGACCATGAGCAACAGGCCGGCGGCACACAGGCGGGTCACCCAATGCCCGGCCAGGCGCGCCTGCTCGTACAGGAGCTTCATCGCTTCGTCGACCTGGAAGTTGATCTGCGGTTTGCGCTGCGGCATGGGCGCTCCTTTCGAGGATTCCGCCAATTCCTAGGCCGGCCATTATGCACGTCCCGCGCGGCGCGGCAAGTCGGCAGCGCGAAAAAGACGTGGCCGGCCGTCATGCAGTGGCGGGTCGCGGCCCCGGGGGCGACCAAGTGCCCTCGCCCGCCCGCCGCCCTCCCCGGCGGGGCTGTGGCCGCGGAGCGCCGCGGGTAGAATGGTCCGGATTGACGCCGCCGGGACCGGAGTTGCCGCCCGTGAGCACGCCGCCACACGAGCCTGAATCCTCGCGCCTGCCCTCGGGCAGTTCCGATGGCGAGCCGACCCGCGTCGGCCCGGACTCCGCGGGCCGGCCGGCGGACGTGGTCCCGCTCGGGCCGAGCATCGAAGGCTACGTCCTGAAGGAGGAGATTCACCGCGGCGGCCAAGGGATCGTGTACCGGGCGATCCAGGTGGGAACCAAACGCGAGGTGGCGCTGAAGGTGTTGCTGGAGGGGCCGTTCGCCGGGGAGATGGCCCGCCGACGGTTCGAACGCGAGATCGAGCTGGCGGCGTCGCTGCGGCATCCGCACATCGTCACGATCCTCGATTCGGGGCTCAGCCGCGGGCGTTACTACTTCGCCATGGAGTACGTGGACGGCCTGCGGCTCGATCGCTACGTCGCTCAGAAGCGCCCGCCGCTGGGCGACACGCTGCACCTGCTGGAACAGGTCTGCGAGGCGGTCAACTACGCGCACCAGCGCGGCGTCATTCACCGCGACCTCAAGCCGCCGAACATCCTGGTCGATGCCGGCGGCGAACCGCACATCCTGGACTTCGGTCTGGCCAAGCCGCTGCACACGGCGGCGCCGCGCGAATCCACCGTGCAGATGCTGTCGATGAGCGGGCAACTGCTCGGGACGGTGGCGTACATGTCGCCGGAGCAGGCCGCGGGTCACCAGGACGTGGACGTGCGGAGCGACGTGTACTCGCTGGGGGTCGTGTTTTACGAGGCGCTGCTGGGGCACCCCCCCTACCCGGTGGACGGACCCCTGGGCGAGGTGTTGCGGCGCATCACGCAGGAAGAACCCCTGAATCCGCTGGTGGCGGCCCGACGGTCGCGCAGCGGTTTCCGCATTAACGACGAACTGGCCACCATCCTGCTGAAGGCGCTCGACAAGGCCCCGTCGCGGCGCTATCAGACCGCCGGCGACCTGGCCCGCGATCTGCGGCACCTGCGCCTGGGGGAACCGATCGAGGCCAAGCGGGCCAGCGGCCTGTACATGCTGAAGAAAACCCTGCGGCGCTACCAGCTTCAAGCCGCCACCGCGGGGTTGATCCTGCTCATGTTGTTCGCGTTCGTGGTCACGCTGGCGGTCCTGCTGGCCCGCGAGCGGGACGCGCGGCGGCTGGCCGACGAGCGGGGGGCGGAGGCCCGGCAGGCGATGGTCCTGCAAGAGCAGGCCCTGCTGGAGGCCCGCCACCGGACCGCGGAGGCCACCCGCGCGCAGCACGAGTTGCGGCGGGCATTGGCGCGTCAGCACATTCAGCGCGGCGATCTGGCCCTCGAGCGGTCCGCCCTCTCCGAGGCCCGCGACAGCTACTGGCAAGCAGTGGAAGTCGCGCCGACGCCCGCCGCGATGTGGGCCCTGCGCCGCTATTACCTGCAAACGGCGGACGACTGGGCGGCGTTGGCGGCGGTCGAGCTGCGCGGGCCGGCCATGCTGTCGCCCAACGGGGCGCTCGCGGCCGCCTGCCCCACGCCGGACACTGTCGCGGTTCAACGGTTGGACGGCTTGGCGCCGGACCACCGCGTGCGGGCGCCCGGTGCCGTGGCGCGCTTGTCGCTGACCGAGGATGGGGCGTTGGCGGCGGCGGGCGAGGGCTGGGCCCAAGCTTGGGAGCCGGGGCGATTCGAGCCGAGTGTCGCGGCGCACCTTCCGGAGGGCGGTCGCCCCCACGCCTTGTTCGTGCTGGACGGGGGCCGGTCGTTGCTGCTCGTCGGCCAGCGGCCCGTGCGGCTGTTTCGCGGTCTGGACGGGCGCGTTGTGCAGACGATGCTACTGCGCGGTCTGCCGGCCGGGCCGGCCGACTTCAATTCCGCGACGCAGCAACTCGCCATTGTGACCACGGCCGGAATCGAGCTGATCTCGCTGCGCGATGACGATCGCCTGACGGGCGACCTTGTCTGGTCGGAGGCGGCCGGCGCACGGGCCGTCCGCTTCGACGGCGACCGGCTCGTCGTGCTGGCCGACGGCGTGTACGCGGCTTCGCTGGCCGCCCCGCAACCCTGGACGTGGCGGAAGCTGCTCGATGACGGCGCCGACTTCGACTTGCTCGACGCTTCGCAGGCCGGCGACAGCATCGCCCTGGGGCACCGCGGCGGACGGTTGGCCCTCTATCGCGGCGGGCAACTGCGCGGTTCGTGGCGCTCCGCCGGACGACGGCTTGAGCAGGTTCGTCTCGCCGCCGCCGTGGGCGCCGTCGTGACTCTCGACGACCGAGCGCTCATCACGCGCTGGGGAGACCCGGAACGCCGGCAGCCACGGCGGCGGGTCCACGAGGCGCACCCGACGACCTGGGCGGCGTCGGCCAACGGCGCGACAGTCCTGTTGGCTGTGGAGCGCGGCCAGGTCCTGGCTTTTCAGCCCCAGGACGAGGCCCGGCGCGAGGCCGGCGACGCCGGCTGGCGCACCGTGCTGCGGCCCCGCTTGCTGGGGTTTGGCGGGGACCTGTCAATGGCGATCAGCGCGGACGGTCTCCGCGCCGTGATCCGCGACCGCACCACGTTGCGTTTCATGCACCTGCCGGACGGTGCCGCGCGCTCCATGGTGTGGGACTCGCCGGCCACGGCACCCGGGCGGGTGGCGCTGAGCGGGGACGGGCAGTACATCGCCGTTTTGGCCCGCACGCCGACGGGCGAGCGCGAGCAGATCGTCCTGCGGCCGTGGGAGGCCCCGGAGGAAGCCAAGGGGCCGGGCGCGGCTTCCCCGGCCACCGTGACACACGATTTCGTCGGCGCCCTGGTCCGCGACATGGCGTTCCTGCCGCGCACGCCCCACCTGCTGGTGCTGCGTTCCAACGGGGAGGTGCTGCGGCTGGAGGGGAGCGGCGCGACGCCCGCGGCGTCGCTCTGGATGCAACTGGACGCGCCCGGAACGGCGTTGGCCTGTGACCAGGGCGGCGACTACGTCGCGGTGGCCTGCGAAGACGGGTTACTCCGAATCATCGCCGCGGCCGGCCGCGACGTTCGACACCGCGTCCCCGTCACTGGCGAGGTCGTCGCGCTCTCGTTCAACCCGCGCGACGACGCCTTGCTCGTGCGGACGCGCGACGGCCAGGTGCGGGTGATCGACCCGGCCAGCGGGGAGAGCGTGGCCGCCTGGGCATTGCCGGCCCAGTCCGCCGCGACCATCGCCGCCTGGATCGGGCCGCGTGACGCCCTGCTCTTGGGCGAGGACAGCGGCTTGTACGAGTACCGCGTCGCGGAGGCGGACGCCGCCGTCGAACGCAACCGGGCCTATGCCCGGGAGCAGCAGGCGGCACGGGCGCTGGCGGCGGCGGAGTACGCGGACGCATGGACGGCCGCCACGGTCCTCGCGTCCAGCGATCGCCCGCGGGGCCGGCGACTGCAACAAGCGGTGCTGGAGGCGGTGCTGCGACGGCCGCGGCTCGCGTGCCCTGCGGAATGGACGGACGCCGTGTTGTCGGGGGCGTCGCCGGCCACGCGACTAGCGCTGGGCCACGCCGCGTATGAGGGCGAGCGGTTCGCCTGGGCGCGGCAATGGCTGCGGGAGGCCGCCGAGCAGGCGGGGGGCCGCGTGGACGCCTCCACGCTGTTGCGGCTGGCGCAGTGCGACTACCTGGCGGAGGACTACGCCCGCGCCGCCGACGCTTTCGCGCAAGTGCTGCCGCGTCCGGACTTCGACCCGGCGCAGGGGCCGCAGGTGGCGCTGCAGCGTGTGGCGGCCCTGTGGCTGGCGGGGCGGCCGGCGGAGGCGCGGCAGGCGGCCGCGCGCGTCAGCGAGCCGGGCGTGCCCGGCCGCTACGCGGACATCGTCGCCACCACCTACGCCAGCGTCATCGCCCGGGTCATCACCGGTATCGAGCACGAGAGCACCGCGGCGGCGTTGGTGGACAGCCTGCTGGGGGCCGTCGGCGAGCGGCGTCTGCTGTTCCAGGATGACGAGCACTTCTTCGCCGGAGAGCTGGCCCGGCAGCGTGGGGCGTCCGCCGAGGCGGCGGTACACTACCAACGCTGTATCGACCTGGCCCGCGACGAGTGGCCGGCGAATTGGGCGCGCTGCCGGCTGGCGACGCCGGCCGGCGCGACCGCGGGGCACGCCGCGGACGACGCCAAGGAGCATCTATGAACGTGCTCGTCATCGGTTCCGGCGGCCGGGAACACGCGATTTGCCACGCGCTGGCGCGCTCGGCGGAGCTGGACCGGCTCTTCATTCTGCCGGGTAACGCCGGGACGGCCGCACTGGGGACGAACATCCCCGGCGACGCCAGCGACGTGGACCTCGCGTTGTCGGTGGCCCGCCGTGAGCAGATCGACCTGACGATCGTCGGGCCGGAAGACCCGCTGGCCGCCGGCCTCGTCGATGCCTTCGAACAAGCCGGACTGCGCATCTTCGGGCCGCGCGCCGTGGCGGCCCGGCTCGAAAGCGACAAAGCCTACGCCAAGCAGCTCATGCGGCAGCACGCGATCCCGACGGCCGAAGCGCGCATCTTCACCGAGTTCGACCTGGCCCGGCAGTACATCGCGTCGCGCGACGAGCCGGTGGTCGTGAAGGCGGCGGGCCTGGCGAAGGGCAAGGGCGTCATCGTCTGCGACGATCCCGCCGACGCGATCCTGGCCGCCGAAAACATCCTCGTGAAACGGCAATTCGGCGACGCCGGCGCGAGCATCGTGGTTGAAGAGCGGCTGCTGGGCCGCGAGGCGTCGCTGCTGGCGATCGTGGACGGCCACATCGCGGTGCTGCTCGAGCCCGCGCAGGACCACAAGCGGCTGGGCGACCACGACACAGGGCCGAACACCGGCGGCATGGGCGCGTTTTCGCCCACTCCCGCGATCGACGAGCGCGTCACGGCCCAGGTGGAGTCGCAGATTCTCGTGCCGGTGCTCGATGCCATGATTCGGCAGGACGCGCCCTACCGCGGCGTGCTGTACATCGGGCTGATGCTCACCGCGGCCGGGCCGAAGGTGCTCGAGTTCAATTGCCGCTTCGGCGACCCGGAGACGCAGGCGATCCTGCCCCGGCTGCGGTCGGACCTGCTGGCCCTGCTCCACGCCGCCGTCACCGGACGACTGGAGAGCGCGGAGCTCGAGTGGGACCAGCGACCGGCGCTGTGCGTCGTGATGGCGTCCGGCGGGTACCCCGAGAAGTACCCGACAGGCCTGCCGATCACCGGCCTGCCCGAGGACAGCGACGACCTCGTCGTCTTTCACGCGGGGACGCGGCGCGCCGGCGACCGGATCGTCACTTCCGGCGGTCGCGTGCTGGGCGTGACGGCATTAGGCGAGACATTGGCGGCGGCGCGGCAACGGGTGTACGACGCGGTGCGCGGGATCCACTTCGAGGGAGCGCACTACCGCACCGATCTCGGGGCGTGAAACCCCTTTGGAGACCCACCATGTTGTTCGTGGGCGACGTACACATCTACGTGAGCGACTTCACGCTCGCCCTGCGCTTTTGGGCCGACGGACTCGGTCTCGATGTGGTCGAGAAGGAGGTCAGCCCGCACAGCGCCTATGCCCGGCTCGATTTCCCGGAGGGCGGCCCGTCGATCCGTCTGCTCGGCCCCGTGACGCCGTGGCCCGCCGACGCCCGCCCGACGCCCGGCCTGTACCCGACCGTCCGTTTCGACATCACGACCTCGGATTTTGACGCCACGCTGGTCCGGCTGCTGGAGTGCGGGGGGCGGCAGGTGGATGAGATTGAGGCGTACAATGAGCTGCGGGCGGTGACAATCGCCGACCCGGATGACAATCTGTTTGAATTGCTGGAGATCCGCGACGATGACGAGCGCGAGGCCGACGACGAAGGTTGAACGACGTCGGTCGCGCTCTCCGAATGGCTGTCCCCAACGCCGAAGGAGTTCCTAGAATGAGGTCCAGAGCTGTCCTGACCATCGGTGTGATGCTGGTGTGCGCGATGTACGTTCAGGCCCAAGTGAAGCCGACCCCGGAGGATTTTGTCCCCCTGCGCGATACGTACCTGGCGAAGTTCCGCCCGCTGTTCCTGGAGGCCCGGCAGGCCGAGTGGGACGCGAGCCGCAGCGGGACCGACGCCGACTACGCCCGCGTGCGCGCGGTCAACAAGCGCCTCGTGGACCTGCACACCGACCCGGCGGTGTTCATGCGGCTGCGGCACCTGAAGGACGCCGGCGGCGTGGGCGACCGTGTCCTGAACCGTGAGCTGAACGTGATGTTCCGCGCGTTCCTGCCGGGGCAGGCCGACCCGGAACTTCGCAAGCGGATCGTCGATCTCGAGGCCGACGTGGACCAGATCTTCAACACGCACCGCAGCGCCGTTGGCGGCAAGACGCTGACGGAGAACGAGGTGCGGGCGGTCCTCGCGGACACGACCGATTCCGCCGCCGCCGAGGCCGCGTGGAAGGGTTACATGGAGGTCGGCGGCAAGGCGGCCCCGAAACTGCTGCAACTGGTCCGCCTGCGCAACGAGCTCGCCCGGCAGCTCGGCTACGAGCATTACTTCAACATGCAGATCGCCCTCCAGGAAATCGACGAGACGGAGCTGTTCCGGTTGTTTGACGAGCTCGACCAGTTGACGCGCGAACCGTACGCCCGGCTGAAACAAGACCTCGACGCCGCCCGGGCGGCGCGCTTCCGCGTGCCCGTCGAGCAGTTGCGCCCGTGGCACTACGGCGACCTGTTCTTCCAGGAGGCCCCGCGGGGGCAGGACGTGGACCTCGACGCGTTGTTCGCCAAGGCCGACCTCGTGGCCCTGGCCAAGAAGTACTTCGCCGGCCTGGACCTGCCGGTCGATGACATCCTGGCCCGCAGCGA
Organism: uncultured Planctomycetales bacterium; assembly: GCA_964462635.1. Classification (GTDB taxonomy): domain Bacteria; phylum Planctomycetota; class Phycisphaerae; order UBA1845; family Fen-1342; genus JBFMAI01. The sequence goes on along the minus strand of CAYWYJ010000016.1, from coordinate 24,763 downwards.
CCTCTTCGAGAAGCCCGGCAAGTCGCCGCACGCCTACTGCACGGACATGGACCGGGCCGGCGACGTGCGCGTCCTGGCCAACCTCGCGCCGAATGTCTACTGGGCCGACACGATCCTGCACGAGCTGGGTCACGGGGTGTATGACAAGTACATCGGCGACGACGTTCCGTTCCTGCTGCACGAGGCGTCGCACGCGATTACGACCGAGGGCATCGCGCTGCTGTTCGGGGCGATGGTCAAGAATGAGGACTGGCAACAGCGGGTGCTGGGCGTCGAGCCGGCCAAGGCCGCCGAGATTGGCCGCGCTGTGCGGGCCGCGCTGCGGGCCGAGCGGCTGATCTTCGCCCGCTGGTCGCAAGTGATGCTGCACTTCGAGCACGGCTTGTACCGCGACCCGGACCAAGACCTCGCCCGGCTGTGGTGGGACCTGAAGAAGCGCTACCAGCTTCAGAACCCGCCCGACGCGCTGGATCGCCCGGATTTTGCCGCCAAGACGCACATCCTCAGCACGCCGGTGTACTACCACAACTACCTGATGGGCGAGCTGTTCGCGGCCCAGGTGCGGGCCTACGTGACGTCGCAAGTCCTCGCCACCGACGGGCCGGCGCACCCGTGTTTCCATGAGCAGCCCGCGGTCGGCCGGTATCTGCGCGAGCGCGTCTTCGCCCCGGGCAACCTGTACCCGTGGAACGAACTCATCCGTCGGGCCACCGGCGAGCCGCTGACGGCCCGGCACTTCGCGGCGGACTTGCAGGAGTAGCGTCCGGTCCCCCCGGGCATCCGCGGGTGCCGTGGACTGCCCTTCCTATGACAGCCCGGCGTCTGCGTCCGTAGCGCCGGACGTCCCAGTCCGGCGTTTTCACAATGGCGACGCGGGTGCGCTGGACTCGGAGATCCAGCGCTACAGTCTCTCAAGGGGCTGCCAACAGAACCCACCACGCAAGTGGTGGGGG
>CAYWYJ010000016.1:1591-23800 GCA_964462635.1 uncultured Planctomycetales bacterium | reverse complement strand
ACGCGCGTGGCGGGTTCTGTTGGGCGCCCTTGTTCCCCCCGTCTCGCTGCCCCGTTCCCCGCCTCGGGGCCTCCCGCACGACAGGCACGCCCGGCACCGCGTCACCAGCCGGACAGCGGCACGATGTCGCGGTACTGGTAGTCCGGGTCGCGCGGGTCGTTCCACCACGCGCGCGGGTCGCCGGCCGCGTTGCCGGAGGCGGTCTTCCACCCCAGCCCGCGGCTGCCCTGGGTGGTATCTGCGTAGGTGTACGCCGCGTGGCCGTCGAGAAACAGGAAGTTGTGCCGATTGGGCTCGCGGTGCCAGCCGCGCCGCGGGACCCGGTTCCACTGCGATGAATCAAACGGGTCCTCAAAGAGAATGACGAACTCCGCCGAGTGCCGCATCATCTGCATCCGCAGGAACGCGTTGGCCCGTTGCAGCCAGCGGGGCGGCGAGTCGTTGGTGAAGCAGTCTTTGGCCCAGCACCACGCGAAGTGGTAGTTGCACGTGTAGCTGCTGCCCGTGAAACGATAGTTGGAGTTCGAGGTCTCATACCCCGCCGCCTGCCCCATCCAGAACCCGCCCGTGTCCGACGGGCACTCGAACACCGGCACGTTGCGGACGATTTCGAACAGCGGGTCTTCCGGCGGCACGTCGTAGTCCGGCAGGTCGGGGTACAGGTACGCGTTGAACGGCCGGCCCGCCGGCGTGTCGCGGTACATCGCATAGAAATAGCCCCACCATTCGCCGGGCAGTTCCGGGTAGCGCCGCCCCGGGTGGCCGCCGTAGTAGAAGCCGTGCATCCCCGCCTGGTTGCGCTTCTCGAACGGGAACCAGTCGTTGGTCTCGTTGAAGTAGGAGCGCATGGCGTAACCGATCTGCCGCAGGTTGGACAGGCACTTGGCCTTCTTGCCCTGTTCGCGGGCCCGGGCCAGCGACGGCAACAGGATGGCCATCAACGTGCTGATGATGGCGATGACGACCAGCAGCTCGATGAGCGTGAACCCCCGACCGCCCCGCCACCCCCCGGCCGCAGCATGGTGGGCTACCGGGGCCATCACGTACACGCCGCACAAGTCGCCGACGCCGTGGCGTCCGCCCGACGCGAAGCGGCGCTTGCGGCCCCGCGTCGGCGGACGACCGGTTTTCACATCTATCATACCACAGGCGGACTCCTGCTGGCGGCTTGCTGCACGGAACGCAACGTGGTCGTCGGTCACGGCGGCCTAACCAGAGCCCGCCCGGCGTATGGCGTGCGAGTGCCGGCGGATTGACGGACTGCGTGGGGGGGCCTTGTGTGCGCGACGTGGCGTTGTTCACACTTCACGGCCGGTACAGAGCCCGGCCGCTACCATCCGGCCGGTGCGGAGCCAGGCCGCTACGGAGGGCCGACCAGCCGGAGACCGGCACTTTTCGCATTCCGCCTTTTTCGTTTTGCATTCCCGCGCCGCTACGCCGCCGCTTCCGCCGCCGTCGGCACGGCCCCGAGGATTTCGTTGAGCACGTAGTCGGTGCTCAGGCCCTCCGCCTCGCCCTCGAAGTTGAGCAGCAGCCGGTGCCGCAGCCCCGGCAGCGCGGCCCGCTTCACGTCGTCGAAGCTCACGTTGTAGCGCCCGTCGAGCATGGCGTAGATCTTGCCCGCCAGCGTGAGGGCCTGCGCCCCGCGCGGGCTGCTGCCCCAGCGGACGTACTGGTTGACGATCTCGGGCGCGAACGCCCCGCTTGGGTGCGTCGCCAGCACGAGCCGGATCGCGTAATCCTGCACGTGCGGCGCCACGATGATCCGCTTGACGAGCCGCTGACCGGCGATGATCCGCTCGCCACTGAGCACCGGCCGGATGTCCGGCACGTATCCCGACGTCGTGCGGTCGAGGATGGTCTTGAGCTCCTGGCGGTCGGAGTAGCCGACGACCAGCTTGAAGAAGAACCGGTCGAGCTGGGCCTCGGGCAACGGGTACGTGCCCTCCTGCTCGATCGGGTTCTGCGTCGCCATCACGAAGAACGGCTCTTTCAACGTGTACTTGACGCCGCCGGAAGTGACCGTGTGCTCCTGCATCGCTTCGAGCAGGGCGGATTGCGTCTTGGGCGTGGCGCGGTTGATCTCGTCGGCGAGGACCATCTGGGCGAAGAGCGGGCCGCGCTGGAACTCGAAGTGCCGTCGGCCGGTCGCCGGGTCTTCGGTGATGATGTTGGTGCCGATGATGTCGGCGGGCATGAGGTCGGGGGTGAACTGGATGCGGGCGAAGTCGAGTTGCAGGGCCTGGGCCAGCGTGCGGATGAGGAGCGTCTTGCCGAGGCCGGGGACGCCTTCGAGCAGGGCGTGGCCGCCGGCGAACAGGCACACCAGGACGCCCTCGACCACGTCCTGGTGCCCGACGATCATCTTGCCGATCTCGTCGCGCAGCGTCTTGAACTCGTCGCAGAAGCCCGCCACCAGGTGTTCGACCGGCACTTCACCCGCCGCCATGATCGGTCCTCCGTTGCCACATCGTGTCCCCCCGCGCGGCCCGGCGGGGTCCACCAGCGATGCCGCGGAGATTCTACCGGCTCCGCGGCGGCGTGCTCAGTCGCCGGCGCGGCCGAAAACCGCGCTCGCTTGCGCTGCGCGTTCTGACGGCTCCGCCCAACGGCGGGCAGTCACCAAGTTCAACGTTCGCAGTCGCAGCGCCTATCAGAACCCCGCACGCCAGTGCGGGGGGCAGGCGTCCCGCCACTCGCGTGGCGGGTTCGGTTGACAGATCGCAGCCTCCGGTGACCTCTACTGCCCTGGCCCGAGGTGTGCGAGGATTGTCGCGATGGCCGTGTCCACCTCATCGCCGAGGTCGAGCCGCCGCGCGGGCGGCACGCCCCAACGGGCGGCGACCTCGGCGGCCAGGTCGCGGCGGACGGTGAACACCGTGCCCCCGGGGCGAGCAGCGAGCGCGTCGAGGGCCTCAGCCCACCCGCCGCCGGCAAGTTCCAACGGCCCCACTTCGTCCACGATGACCAGGTGCGGGGCGTCGGCCACCGCCTGAGTCAGCGCCGCCCGCCCAAGTCGCAGTCCGTCGGCGAGGAAGTGGAAGCGGCCGACGTGTTCAACGCCGGGGCCGCGATGGTCGGCGAGTCGGGTGGTGGCGCCGGTGGCCAGATCAACGACGTCGTATCCGACGCATTGGTCGCCCTCGTGGACCGCCGGCGCGAGAACGCCACCGACCGTCAAGCCCCGGGCGCGCGCCGCCGCGGCCAGGGTCCGGCAGGTCGAGGTCTTGCCGCCGTGTCGGTCGCCAACGAGCAGAAACAGGCTCATGCCGCGTTTCTCCGGGGTCACCCGGCGTGCCGGGCCAGCCACTCTGTCACCGCGATAAACACAAGCAGCAGCGCGGCGGCGACGGCATCGCCGAACGTCAGGCGCACCTCACGCCGGAACGTCCGCCGGCGGTGCAGCCCAAAGCCGCGTCCCTCCATCGCCAGCGACAACGCGTGCGCGGTACGCAGGGCCGAAACCAGCAACGGCAGCAGGCACCGCCGCAGGAGCAGCCACCACCGGCGGGGCCCGTGCGTGTCGTAAGGCATACCGCGCACGAGCTGGGCGCGATAGACGTGATGGGCCTCGACGCGAAACACCGGCACCAGCCGCAGGGCGGTCACCAGTGCGAAGCCCCAACGTACCGGGAGCCCCGCTTTCATCAGTGCCTGGGCCAGGGACGACGGATCGGTGGTCTTCACGAACAGGTGGCTGGCGAGGACCACGGCCAGGAGTCGCCCGGCGACCCGCAGGCCGCCCTCCAACCCCGCCGCCGTGATGGGGCCGAGCACGACGCGACCTTCCCGAACGAAGGCCACATGGACCGCCACGATCACAAGGGCGAGCGTCAGCCACAAGCGCACACCGGGCAGCCTCCACGGCGGGATGGTGGCGCACCAGAGCAGGACCGTGACCCCCCCTACCGTCAGCCACGGTACTGTGGCGTCCGGCGTCCGAAAGACCGTCACCGTCAGGCCGATGAGCCAAGCGAGCTTCACCAGCGGGTGCAGGCGGTGCATGCCGGGTGTGGCGGCGATGTCCGTCATCCGGCGGCCCCCGTTTCGACATACGCCGCGTGACCGGCGGCGCGGAGGAGCTCGAAAGCGACCGGGACGGGGGCGTCCAGCTCGACGCGGCCCTGCGACATGAACACGACCCGCGAGCAGCCGTGCCGGACCACGCGCGGGTCGTGTGTCACGATAAGGCAGGCCCCGCGCGGCCGCGTGGGTGACCCGTTCACGACGTCGCCGATGGCCCGCAGCAGAAAGCGGGCGTTCTCCCAGTCCTGCCCCGCGAACGGCTCGTCGAGCAGCAGCAGCCGCGGTCCGTGGAGCAGCACCGAGATCAGATTGAGGCGGCGTTTCTGGCCCCAGCTCAGGCGGTACGGGTGGTCGCCGCGGCGTGCGGCCAACCCGGCCGCGTCCAACAGCGCCGCGGCCTCGCGTTCCACGTCGCCGCCCGGCTGCCCCTGCGTCCGACACGCGAACAGCACCTCGTCCCACACGGTCTCGGCGACGAGCTGATGGTCGGCGTTCTGGAATACGTGCCCCACCTCGCGGGCCAGCCGTGAGACCGCACGCGACGGCACGCTCAAACCGGCGACTTGCATTGAGCCCGTTTGCGGCGTGACCAACCCCATCAGGCAGTGCAGCAGCGTCGTCTTGCCGGAGCCGTTGGGCCCCAGGACCGCGACGACCTCGCCCTGGCGCACTTGCAGTGAGAGGTTGTCAAGAACCGCGCGACCCTCGGCCCCGACCGTGACGTGCGTGGCGTCTACCAGAAGCTCACCGTGGTCGTCCAGCGGCGCGGGGGCCGGCACGTCGCCCGGCGAAGGCCCCATCAGGCGAGCGAGTTGCGGGGCCCCCGCGCTTCCTGCCGACTGGTCGAGCACGACGCGGCCCTCGTCGAGGCCGATCAGCCGCGGCCGCAGCGGCAGAAGCTGGGCGAGCTTGTGCTCAATGATGACGACGGTCAGCCCCGTTCGCCGGGCGAGATCGGCCAGTGACCGGAACAACTCGCCCGCCGTCTGCGGGTCGAGGCTCGCGGTCGGCTCGTCGAGGACGAGTGCCGCCGGCCGGCACGCCAGCAGCGACGCGACGGCGACGCGCTGCTGCTCGCCGCCGGAGAGGGTGGCGAGGGGGCGGTCGAGCAGTGCCGCAATGGCCATTTGTTCCGCGGCCGTGGCGCTACCCTGGTGGATTTCGTCGGGCGGCCGGCAGCGATTCTCCAGGCCGAACGCCAACTCGTCCGCCACATTCAGCGTGGCGAATTGGGCCTGCGGGTCCTGCTGCACAAGGCCGATGAGCTGGGCGAGTTCGGGCAGTGGCGCTGTCGCCACGTCGCGGCCCCCGACCTCAAGGGCCCCGTGCGCCTGACCCGCGTGACGACCGATCAGCAGACCACACATGGCCAGCGCGAGCGTCGTCTTGCCGGAACCACTGGGGCCGACGACGACGACGAACTCGCCGCGGCCGATACGGAGCGTAACCTCGCGCAAGGCCGGGGCCGGCGCGCCGGCGTATTGCCAGCCGAAGTGCTCGCTGCGGATCATCCCGTAGCAGCCGACGCGCTCGTCACGCCCGCTCTGCTCAAGGCGCCGATCAGCCACCAACCCAATACGCCGGCCAGGATGGCGCCGCTCGTGAACGCCACGAGTGCCAGCCCGCTCAGCATGACCAGCACGGCCCCGTGTGTGGGCAGGTCAGCGACGAGTTTCAGCACCAGCAGGTTGGTCGTCGCCGCGGTGCCCCCGGCCAGTGCGTACACAAGCACATGATGCCGGCGGGCAAGCAGCAGCCACACGATATCGACCGTGACGCCGGCCATGCCGCTGTAGAGCAGGACCAGCAGCCCGTGTGGATTGCCGGACATCAGCTCCACCGCGCCCTTCAGCAACCCGGTCAGCGTCGCCGCCCCCGGCTTGCGCACCAGCCCCAGGGCCAGGACCAGCCACAGAACGTGGAGGCCCGCGAGCCATTGCAGGCCGCCGAACGTGCCGAGCGTGGCTTGCACGGCCTTGCCGACCAGGCTCACCACGCTCCCGCCCATGCCGCCCAGGGCGGCCAGCGTCGCCATGACCAGGACGTCATGGAGTGACCACCGGGGGGGCCGCGCACTCACGCTACCATTCTCCGGGTCGCCCGCGGCTCAGCCGCGCCCCAGCGCACGCTGAAACGCCGCGAAATCGCGCAGATCAACATCGCCGTCGTAATCGAAGTCCATCATCAGGCAGTGCCCGACCGGCAGCACCGACGGCGGCCCCGTCCAGGCCGGGGGATCGCAGCCGGCCGGCAACAGCTCGCACTGCGGGCCCGTCGCGCATTCCTCGAAGCGCCCGAAGTCGCCGCAGTCTATAATACCGTTGCTGTTGCCATCTCCACAGATCGCCAAGTCGGGTGTTGCCAGTGTCAGCAATTGGTAGTAATCCCAGCCATCCTGAAGATATGTGTATTGTTCCAGAATGCCTCCGACGGCACAGAAGTGCTGTCCAACGACCACGAAGGGGTGATACACCGCCGGCTTGGCGTCCATGTTCATGTAATCCGACGCCCAGCAGTCGCCGCCGGCCCCGCGCAGATTGTAGTTATCGACCGCCTTGCCGAGGTCGCGCTCCGTCACCACGACGCCGCGGACAATCACGCGCATCGACTCCAGGTACTCCGCGCCGTGGTCCGCCACGTACCAGCCCTCGCCGTAGACTGGGTGGATGCCGTACACGGGGGCGGCGATGGCGGTCACGTCGATGAGCCGCGCGGGCGGCAAGGGGTGGCCGTGGCTGACGATCTGGTAGCCGGGGTTGTACGCCGCCTGCCGTTGCAGCGTGGTGGTCCCGCGGTACTCCTCGACCAGCAGGTTCGTGAACGTTATCCAATCCCCCACCTGGGCGTCGTTGTACATCTGGTACGGGTAGATCCAGTCCTTGACCTGGATCCCGCCCCACCCGTCGGGATACGCCGGGTCCTGCACGACCAGCCGCGGCCGGGTGCCCGCGAACTTCGCCACCACGACCCCGCCCGCGCAGTCCACAACTTGCCCCGCGTACACGCTGTGGCCTGCGGGATCGGTGGTGTACTGAATCTGGTAGATGGTGAGCGGTTGCGCCGCCGCCGCGGCGCACAGCCCAACGACCGCCAGCAGCCACACTGGCCCGCGTATCACTCGAAGACTGCCCCGATCGCCCATTCGCCTCTCCTCGCGCGGCTGGTCGCCGCGACAACGGCGTCAGCGGCCCGTCGCGCCGGCCCCCGGATAGGGGAACCAGTCGGGGTCGTCGCGCGGCGGCACCTCGAGATCGCGCGGCCACCACGGCTTCCAGACGCGCGCCTGCCACGCGACGTGCCCGTCGGCGTACGCCACGTTGCCGCCCAGTTCACTCTTGCCGCGCGCATGACGGGCCGCGAACGCCTTCGGGTAGCTCGCGGAGTACTTCCCGGCGCCCCGATAGACCTGCTGCGCGTCGAAACCCTTGCTCGGATCGAGCAACTGGTCAAACAGCACGATCACCTGCGCCGGCCGCACGATCCGGTCCGTGTTCAGAAACGACGGCAGCGGATAGCCCTCGGCCCCCGGCGGCGGCCACGCGTTGGCGTCCAGCATCAGGCACGAGTTCATCGCGTAGCTGAAGTACCCGTCGCGCCCCGGGTAGTAGTTGTACGCCCCGCGCTCCGGCACCGGCCGCCCCAGCGGGCACTGATAGAACGTCGTCTCGTTCGGCCGCTCGCCGCGGGGGTAGTGTCGCCACGGCGGCAGCCCCATGAGCGGCGGCAACATGTCGATCCAGCCGAACCAGTCCGCGACGTCTTCCGGCGACACGCGCGGGTCGTTCAGGTCGCGGGGGCCGCGGTCCAGACCATCGCAGTGCGGCCAGATCGAGCGGTTCTCGGCCGCGTAGCACGCCAGCGCCAGCCCCCACTGCTTCAGTCGGGCCGCGCAGCCGACCTCCTGACTGCGCCGCCGGGCCGCCCCGAGCGACGGCGCCAGGACCGACGCCAGGACGCCGATCACCGCGACCGCGACCAGCAATTCGACGAGTGTGAACCCCACACTCGCGGAGACTCGCGGATCGGATCGATGTGCTTTGGCGAGCATAACGCATCGCCTCAAAAAGGGCGCCGCAGCGCCTGTTCGAGCAGCCCGCCGACGGCGGGCCCCAGCTACCGACAATCGTATCGTCACATCCGCCATCGCGCCAAGGCTGCCCGCACGGATTTTCCCGGACCAAGGGGAAAGTTGACGGCGGCCGGGTTGGGAGCGATCCTGCACCTGCTGAGTTCCCGAGACGTCTCCCCCATCGCGGAGAACGCGGTGCCCCGCAGAAAGCCCCAGAGGAAGCCCAACCGTCGCCCGGCCGCCTCGAACGGCCGCGGTGAATGGCAGCCCGGTCTGCGCTTGTGGATTGAGGTTCCCGGTCACGGCACCGTCGGCCCCGGCAAGCTGCGGCTCCTCGCCGCCGTTGCCGCAACGCGGTCCCTGTCCGCCGCGGCCCGGCGACTGCGGATGAGTTACCGCCTGGCCTGGGAGCACCTGCGCCAGATCGAACAGCGCACCGGGCTGCGGGTGGTGACGCCCCAACGCGGGGGCACTGGCGGCGGCGGCACGGAGCTCACCCCCGCGGGCCAAGCCCTGCTGGCGGCCTATGAGGCCTTCCGCCGGGATGTGGAAACGGGCACCGCCGAGGCGTTTCAGCGGCATTTCGGTCAAACTGGCGGAACCTGGCCGTGCGAATCACCACGTCCGTGAACCACCGTGCGCGAACATGCGGCCCGGGAGGGCGAGCCTCCCGGCGAGCCGCGGCTCGGCAGGAGCCTCGCCCTCCCGTCACGTGTCCTATGTCCCTGGAGTCCCGTGTGGTCACCGCAGCCTGCGGCCTCCTGGTCGCCGTGTTTCTCACGCCGGCCAGCGCTCAGATCGTGCTGCCGGGAACCCAGCCACACGAGCACAACCTGGTCCTTGAAACGGTCGAGCAGTGTGCCGTTTGTCACAGCCAGACGGCCAGCGGCCGGTACGACCCGCACGCCGCGTGGCAGACCGGCCTCATGTCCCTCGCCTCCAAAGACCCCGTGTTTCGCGCCGCAATGGCCATCGCCAACCAGGATATCCCCGGCATCGGCGACTTTTGCCACCGCTGCCACGCTCCCCGCGGCTTCCTGTCCGGAAGGACGAAGCCGGCGGACGGCTCTGCGCTCGAGCCGGACGATCTCCACGGCGTGAGCTGTGCGACCTGCCACCGCCTCGTCGATCCGCGGACCCCGGAAGCCGGCTGGCTGACCAAGACCGTCCCCCCCGGCCTGGGAAACGGCATGATGGTGTTTGACCCGGCGTACGTCATGCGCGGGCCCTACGGCGATGACCCGAAGCTCCGCATGAGACCGCACCAGGCCCGCCAATCACCCTTCGTGATGTCGGGGCACCTTTGCGGCACCTGTCACGACGTGTCGAACCCGACGTTGGCCGAAGACGCGCAGACGCAGCCGCCGCACACTTACGGGCACATCGAGCGGACCTACAGCGAGTGGTTGCTCAGTGACTTCGCTCAGCAAGGCCGGGCGGGATCGTGCCAAGCGTGTCACTACCCGACGGTCGCGGGCGGCGGCTACCCCAGCCGCTTCCGCGAGAACCCCAAACGCGAACCGTTCGCCGAGCACGGGGCCCTCGGGGGGTCGACGTGGGTCCAGGAGGCGATTTGGCGGCTGTGGGACGGGCGGGACATGGACCGCGCGGCGTTGGACCGCGGGCAAGAGAAGGCCCGGCGGTTGCTCCGCACCGCGGCAAGCCTCGAACTGAGCTTCCCGCAGCCCGGGCGAGCGCGCGTGCGCATCACCAATCTGACGGGGCACAAGCTCCCGACGGGCTACCCGGAAGGCCGGCGGATGTGGCTGCAAACGCGCTGCTACGACGCCGACGGCCGGTTGATCGAGGAGCGCGGCCGTTACGGCGAGAAGGACGACACGGTCGCGGGTCGCCCGGCGCGCTATCCGACGCTGCTCGACCCCGACCGGACGCGCGTCTACGAGTGCCTGCCCGCCATGAGTGAAGCTCAGGCGAAGAAATACGGCAAACAGCCCGGTCCGTCGCTTTTTTTCGTGCTCAACGATGTCATCGCCAAGGACAACCGCGTTCCGCCGAAGGGTTTTGCGAACGCCGCGTTCGCGGAGCGGCACTGCGAGCCGGTCGCAGCGGCGTATGCGGATGGGCAGCACTGGGACGACGTGGACCTGGAGTTGCCCCCGGGTGCCACCCGGGTCGAGGTCCGGCTGCTGTACCAGTCCGTGTCGGCCGAGTACGTCAAGTTCCTGGTCGAGGAGAACCGCGGCGACGAGTGGGGTCGTCGGCTCCACGACGTTTGGACCAAGACGGACTTCTGTCCGCCGGAGGTGATCGCGGAGGCGACGGCCGCGGTCGAGAAGCCCGGACCGTGAGCGACGGCGCATGAACCGGCCAAAGGAGCCACGCGACGACGGCCAGCGCGACGACGCAGGCCCGCTATTGGGCGCCGTGCTCATCGGCGGCGGCAGCACGCGCATGGGGCAGCCCAAGTCGCAGCTGACGCATCAGGGCGTCAGCTTCGTGGAACGGGTGGTCACGGCCCTGCGACCCGTCGTGGACGAAGTGCTGCTGCTGGGCGACGGCCCCCTGCCGGACTTGCCGGCCCCCTTGCGGCGTGTGCCGGACGCCGCGGGCCTGCGCGGTCCGCTGGCGGGCATCCTCGCGGCCCTGCGCTCGGACCGGCGGGCGGGCTGGGTCATTGCCGCGTGCGATTTGCCGCTGCTGCGCGGCGAGGCGGTCGTGTGGCTCTTGCGGCAACGCGGACCGGGCCGACGAGCCATCCTGCCCATCGCAACGGGAGACCGCGTTGAGCCGCTGCTCGCGGTCTACGAAGCGGATGCGCTGCCGCTTGTGGAGGAGCTGGTGGCCGAGGGCAGCCAGGCCCCCCACCGGCTGGCCGGCCGGCCGGGGGTTCACTCACCAAGGGTGCCGGCTGACCTGCGGCCGTGCTGGACCAACGTCAACACGCCGGAGGAGTTGGGCCGGGTCGAACGCGAGAACGGTCCAGAGCATCCAGTGTGACAATAAGTGGGAGACATCCGGCGCTGATGCCCTCGCCCAACCCCTCCTCGCCCCGGCGAGTCGCCCGTGGCGACCTGGGAGGGAGGGGAGCGCGAGGCTCCGGCCGAGCCGCGGCTCGCCGGGAGGCTTGCCCTCCCCGTCGGCGTTACCGAATTACGCAGTGTTGTTGCGTGCGGGACTGGGAAGTCCACCACGCGCGGAGCGGGTTCTGTAACGGGGCCTTACGTCGGCGGGACTTCGACCCACGACCCGGGGTTGGCCGCGTTGACGATCACGTCGTGCAGCTCCTTGGCCACGCTGTGCAGCTTCACGCAAATCCAGTCGGCCGCCGCCTGCGGAATGACCCCCATGATCTCGCCCAGGTAGCGCTTGTAGCGGTTGTTCGGCCAGACGAGGTGCAGCTCCAGGCACACCGCGTCGCCCGGTGACGTGCTGGTCGGGATCAGCAGCCCGCCGTGCCCGATCTTCAGCGTGTCGCCCGGGCGGAAGATTTCGCGCGGCGAAACGCTGAACGTGCGGTACTTGAGCCGCATGCTCGACGGGAGCAGACAGAACTTGCTCCGCAGGAGCATGCGCGCCCGGGCCGCGGCCTCGGTCGCCCCGGGCAGCGCCGGGTGCGTGCGGAACTGAAGCACGTACAGGGAAATCTGGATGCTGTCGCCGTGCTTGAGCACCGCCGATTCGACGCGCTTGTTGTTCAGCGTCGTCCCGTAGTTTGAGTTCGCGTCCTCCAGGACGTACTCGCCGTTGTCCAGCGTGATCGTGGCGTGGACGCGCGACACGGTGTGGTGCGGCAGGTAGATGTCGGCGTGACTCGACCGGCCGATCGTCACGCTGCCGTACGGCAGATAGTACTCGAACACGCCCGTGTCCGGCCCAAAGACCTGGAGGTACGGCCGATGGGCGTGCTGGCGCGGCCCGTCGGGGGCCACCTCCACTTCCGCGCGGTCCTGCGGCTCGATCGGCGGGAGTTCGTCCAGGCCGGGGAACTCGTCGGTCATGATTCACTCCTCGTCCGGCCCCGGCGACAGCCTGCCGGGGCGGCACTCACCTCGCCGCTCGCGCGTGACGATAATCCCAAAGACTCATCCGTTAGATCGGCCGCCGGGGCCGAGCGCTCCAGTTAGCGGGCACCGGCGGAAGCGGGTCGAGGATTCCACGGTGCGCTGAGCATGGCTGACGACGCGCGACCGACGCCGCCGGCGGGCAACCCGTCCCAGACGACGGACGGCTCGCAATGGCTATCGGACGTTCGCCGCCGGTTTCCCACCGGCGACGACGTCGCCACCTGGGATCCCAATCGCACGATCCCGCTCGACCCGCCCGAGACGCGGGATGTCGCGCCGCCGGGACACGACCCGGGCCGGGTCACGCGCTCGACGGTTCACACGGCGGATGTCTGGGGTCAGGACTTCCCCGGACTGACGCCGCACATGACCCTCAAGGGGCCCGATAAGGTCCGGGCCACGCCCCCGGGCGGGCCGGCGGCCCCGCCAGCGCTGCCCCCGCGCATCGCCATCCAGGGTTACGACGTGCGGAGCGTGCTGGGCGAGGGCGGCGTCGGCGTCGTCTACGAGGCGATCCAGAAGTCGATCGACCGGCGTATCGCGGTCAAGATGATCAAGCCGGAAATCGCCGCCAACCCGCACGAGCGCGACAAGTTCCTGACTGAGGCGCTGGTCACCGGCGCGCTGGACCATCCGAACATCGTCCCGATCCACGATCTGGGGGCCACGCCGGCGGGCCAGCCGTTCTACGTGATGAAGCTCGTGCAGGGCACGCCGTGGAGCCAGCGCCTGCCGGAGCTGTCGCCGGCGGAGAACCTCCGCATTCTGCTGGACGTGTGCGACGCGGTGAGCTTCGCCCACTCCAAGGGGGTCATTCACCGCGACCTGAAGCCCGAGAACGTCATGCTCGGGCAGTTCGGCGAAGTGCAGTTGATGGACTGGGGCCTGGGCGCGTCCATCGTGGACGACGGCCGCCTGGCCCCGCTCACCGCCTCGCGCGCCGCGGGCGGGACACCGGCGTACATGGCACCCGAGATGGTCACCGGCGAGGACGGCCCCGTCGGGATTCACAGCGACGTGTACCTGCTCGGCGCCATCCTCTACGAGATCGTCACCGGGAATCCCCCCCACGACGGCCAGCGCATCCTCGAATGCCTCGAAAACGCCCGCAACAACGTGATTCGTCCGACGGACCGCACCGGCGTCCTGGTGGACATCGCCCGCCGTGCCATGCGGACCGACCCGGCCGACCGCTATCCCTCCGTGGCGGCGTTCAAGGACGCGTTGCTGGAATACCAGGCACACGCGGAGAGCATCAATCTCGCCCAGCGGTCGGCGGAGGTGCTGCGGACCGCGCAGGACCGCGGCGATTACGACGCGTTTTCGCAGGCGGTGTTCGGCTACCGTGAGGCCCTGAAAGTGTGGGACGGCAACGCGGAGGCCCAGGCCGGCCTGATCGCGGCCCGCGCTGCGTATGCCCGCTGCGCGCTGGCCCGCGGCGACCTCGACCTCGCCGCGTCACAACTGGACCCCCACTGCTCCGCGCACCGAACGCTCGTCGCGGAGGTCGCCGACGCGCAACGCCGCCGCGCCGCGGCCAAACGCCGGCTGCGGCTGTTTCGCGCGACCGCGGTCAGCCTGGCCGTCGGCCTCATTCTGGTGCTAACGGTGGCTTCGTTGTGGATCGCGGCGGCCAAGCGGCGGGAGAGCGCCGCGAAAGAAGCCGCCATCGCCGCCCGCGAGGCCGAGACGCAGCAGCGCCACGTGGCCGAGGCGGCGACGGTCGAGGCGCGGGCCCAGGAGGCCCGCGCGGTCCAGGCGCTGGCGGACCTGGAAAAGGCGGTCCAGGCGATGGTCGCGGCCCAATCGCAGGAGGAGCGGGCCATCGCGCAGGCCCGCGCCGCGGAACTCGTCGCCATCGAGACGCGGGACGAGCTGGCCAAAACCGGGATGTTGCTGGACAACTCATGGTGGGTCTTCGACACCGACACCGCCCGTCAACGTCAGGCCGCGGCCGCCGACGCGGACCGTCCCGTGACCCTGAGCATCGCGCTGGCGGACAACGTGCCGCTCGAACTCGTGCTCATTCCCGCCGGCGAGTTTGCAATGGGGAGTCCGCCGAAAGAGGAGAAACGCGCCGCGGACGAGTATCTGCACCGCGTCCACCACACCCGACCGTTCTATCTGGGCAAGTTCGAGCTCACGGAGGCCCAATGGCAGGCGGTGACCGGCGAGCCGCCGCGCAGTGCCGCGGGCCGCGCCGTCGACGCGACCCTGCCGGCCACCGGCGTCACCTATGAGCAGGTCGCGGGCGAGCTGTTGCCGGCGCTCCAGCGGTTCGCGCCGCCCGGATACGTCTTTCGCCTGCCGACCGAAGCGGAGTGGGAATATGCCTGCCGGGCGGGGACGGCCACCGCGTACGCCGGCGGCGACGGACCGGAATCGCTCGACGCCGTCGGTTGGTTCCTGTTCAACAGCAACCGCGAGATCCAACCGGTTGGCCGCAAGCAGCCCAATGCGTTCGGGCTGCACGACATGCACGGCAACGTCAGCGAGATGTGTGCCGACCTGCACGAAGTCGGCTACTACCTCGAGTCGCCGACCAATGATCCCTGTCTCGCCGGTGACGGTGAACGACGCGTCGTGCGCGGCGGGAGCGTGTTCAACACGCCGGAGCATTGCCGCGCGGCATACCGCAGCTTCGTCTACGCCAAGAACAAGTACGAGTTTCTGGGCTTGCGGGTGGCGCTGGTGCCCGCCGAGACCGCCGTCGTGAGTGGCGGTCCCCGGCCGACGACCGTGCCCACACGCTGACACCACGCCCGCGGGGGTGTCCCGATTGCGGCGAGCCGCGGCTCGGCAGGAGCCTCGCCCTCCCGTGTCGCACGGCGGCGAACACCGTCTAATGTTCGTCGCGCAGGGCCAGCGGCGGGGCCAGGATCTCGGAAAGGGCCACGGCCGCCCTCAGGTCGGCCGGCTTGTGCAACAGCGCGCGCAGCCGCTCCGCCGGCACCGCGGACGACCCCCGCGGCTGTGGTCGCAACGGGACCGTCTCCGGCGTCGCCACCAGCGGTGTCGTGTGCGGCTCCAGCTCCTCCGGTTCGATTTCCGGCGCGGGCTGCGCTTCGGCGGGAACGGGCCGTCGCGGCCCGGCCGCAGTCCGGCGGCGTTCCTCCACAGGGCGGCGCGGCGGGCGGACGCCGGGGCGTTCGAGACGTGGCCCTTCGGCTGGCGTGAAAACGGGCGGTTCAACCGACCGGCGAGGCGGCGGCACCGTGACCCTCGTCGGCTCGGGCCGTGGCGGGGGCGGAACCCGCGCGGGGCGGGCGGTCGGCGTTGCCCCCTCGGTTGGAGGCGGCATCGTTGTCGGGGCGGGCTCAGCACGCGGCGGAGCGGCGGTCGGCCGACGGCGTCCACCGGCCCGTCGCTCCGCTTCCTTTTCGCCCGACTTCCTTTTCTGGAGGATGCCGCCGATGACGCTCGCCAGCAGGATCACGATGTAGATGACCAAGTCGCTGTCGAGTCCGGCAGCGACCGGTGAGCCTACCGAAACTGGCCATACGCCCGTCATGAATCACTCAGCGGGCTAGCCTTTGCCCGGCTCGGTGGGGGAACGACCGGAAATCGCATCGCGCATCCCGGTGTCCGCCTGGATGTTGCGCAGCCGGTAGTAGTCCATGACACCCAGGTTGCCGCTGCGGAAGGCCTCGGCCATGGCCTTCGGGATCTCCGCTTCGGCCAGCACGACGAGCGCACGGTTCTCGGCCACCTTGGCGACGTTCTCCTGCTCCTGGGCAATGGCCATCGCCCGGCGTTTTTCCGCCTCCGCCTGGAAGCGTTTCTTGTCGGCTTCGGCCTGGTCCGCCTGGAGGCGTGCGCCGATGTTCGCGCCGACGTCGATGTCGGCGATGTCGATGGAGAGGATTTCGTAAGCGGTTCCGGCGTCGAGCCCCTTCTGGAGCACCGCCTTGGAGATCTTGTCGGGGTTCTCAAGCACTTCTTTGTGAGACTGGGCTGAGCCAATCGCCGACACAATGCCCTCGCCAACACGAGCGATAATGGTCTCCTCGGTCGCACCGCCGACCAGCCGCTGGATATTCGTGCGCACGGTCACGCGGGCCCGGGCCTTTAGCTGAATGCCGTCCTTGGCCACCGCGTCGATCGTGGCCCGCCCCTGCGCCGGGTTCGGGCAGTCGATGACCTTGGGGTTCACGCTGGTCTGGACCGCGTCCACGATGTCGCGGCCCGCCAGATCGATCGCACAGGCGGTGCGAAAGTCCAAAGGAATCTTCGCCCGTTGGGCCGAGATCAACGCCTGCACCACATTGGGCACGCGGCCGCGAGCGAGGTAGTGGTTCTCCAGGTCCGCCGTCGAGATGTCCGTCAGACCGGCCTTCCACGCCTGGATCTTGGTGTGAACGATGACGCTCGCGTTCACTTTCCGCAGCCACATCCCCACCAGTTCCTTCATGGCCACCTGCGTCTTGGCCGACCACGCCGTGATCCACAACCGGCCGAAGTTGGCGAAGACCACCACTAGAACCAGCCCGAAGATGGCGATGACAATGAACACGACAAACCAGATGTATTCCATGCTGAACCCTCGCCTCGCAGTGGCCGTTAGTTGTGCTGCTCGTCGGGCAGCGGCCGGACCTCGATGCGCATGCCCTCACGCCGGATGACCTGTACCCGCCGGCCGGCCTCAACATACTCGCCCTGACTGGTCACGTCCACGATCTCCTGCCCGAAACGGGCTTGCCCGCCGGGCCGCAGATCACCCGTGACGACACCCACATCGCCGACGGCGGCCACCTCGGGGTGAGCGTCGCTGAGGGCCAGGGCGTCGGCGTTGGGGTTGGCCAGGACCACGCCCGCCGCCACCCTGGTGCGCGGCAGATAGCGCACCAGCAGCGCGATGCCGGCCATCGAGACCAGAACGCTGGCCGTCAGGACTTTCATGCCGGTCAGCAGGCCCTCCCACATCCCGCGCAGGTTGGGGGGTGAGAAGGTCGGCAACGCCGGTTCCTGCGGCACGAACGTCGCCAGGAGGCCGACGAGGATCAGCAGCACGCCGACCAGGCCCACGATGCCGAACCCCGGCAGCACGAACAGCTCGATCCCCAGCAGGATCACGCCGACGCCCAGGATCACCACCGTCCAGATGCCGGCCAGACCGGCCGCGTAGGGGGCGGCAAGGAAGATGGCCAAGGCGATCAACGCCGTGGCCCCCGGGAGGATCAGGCCGGGCGACTGGAACTCCAGGTACCCCCCTACCAGGACGATCACCAGCAGAATGCCGCGCACGACCGGGCTGTTCAGCCAGGCGGCGAACTTCTCCCAGCCGGAACGCTCGTAGCGGACCGGCCCGGCCGCCAATCCCAGGTGTTCGGTCAAGTCATTCAAGTTCGTGGCGATTCCCCGAGCGAAGCCGAAAGCGACCGCGTCGAACTGCGACATCGTGAGGAGCTCGTCGGCCCGGTCGACGGGCTGGGCCAGGGGAATGACCTTGCCCGTGACCGGCTCGGTATAGCTTTCGACCAGCCGCCATTCGCGCTGCTCCGGCGCCACCTCGTCGATCAGCTTCTTCTTCTCCTCGGTGACGACAAACCGTCGCTCGGGGGTGTCGCCCGGGCGCTCGATCCACCAGACCTCTTCGCCGACGACCACCATGGCCCGGGACAGGAGGGGGTCGTAGCCGTTGCGGGCGGCGGAGTCGCGGAACTCCTGGAGGATAGGGCTTTCCGCCTTGGCCCGCTCGGCCCCGCCCAGCTCCTGCACGCCGCCCAGCGGCACCACCATGATGGGGGCGCAGTCACCAATGGACGACGAGGGGCTCATCCAGATTTCCCGGCAGGCCACGGAGATCATGGCCCCGGCGCTGTAAGCCTGCGGGTTGACCCAGGCCACGGTGCGGATGTTCGACGGGACGTTCTTGATGAGCCGGCAGATGTCCAGGGCGCTGCTGACCAGGCCGCCGGGGGTGTCCATCTCGAAGATGATCGTCGTCGCCCCCGCGTCCAGGGCCTCGCGGAGCCGCCGCTCGATGCTGTCCCGCATGATGTCGTCGATCGTGCCGTTGATGGGGATGACGGCGCCGCGGGGGCGTGCGGGCGGGTCCCCGGCGGCCAGCGGGCCCGCCGCCGCCCAGAACAACACCAACAAGCCGCCGACACGCCCGGCGAGCTGGGGGTCATACCGTCTCATGGTCTGGTCCTCCGGGCCTGGAAGGCCGCGCGGCGACCGGCGGCCCGGCCTCCATGAGGATCATATCCGACGGCGGGCGTCCGAGAAGGGACCGGCGCGCAGCCGCTGACCGGGGGTCGGCGGGCGGCGGCGGCGGCGAAGGTCCGATGCGTCTGATCTTGCGAAACGAATATTCAATTCGCGGTCCGAGTTTCCCGATAAAACGCACGTGAACCCTTTTCTTAGTCGCCGAGACGAACAGCAGGCCATTGTGGAGAGCCTTATGCCACCGAGAAAGACTGCACGCAGGAACAACTGGACCAATCGCTGGACCACCAGGACCTACACCCACCGGCGCCCGACGACGTCGACCACCTACCCGTGCAACTCGCCGAAGTTCCGGACCGCGCGGGAGGAGTGCCAGTGGCGGATGGGGTCCTACCGTAACGTGTACGCCCAGTTCACGGGGGCGGGGACGAAGACCTTCTTCTCCCCGACGAACGCGAACAAGTGGATGCGCTACATCAACAGCGGCGCGCAGGTGTACAAGTTCAACAACAAGGACTTCTGCCGGTACTTCGGCCGACGCTGGAACAACTCCAGCCCGCGGACCGCGTTCCGTTACCTCCGGCAGAAGTACGGCACCACCATCAAGGACGTGACGCGCGGCAAGGGCAACTGCTGGCTCATCGCCACCAGCCGCACCCCCACCGCCCGCCCGTTCAACAACTATCCCTGGAAATAAGTGGGGTCGACGGCGCGGCCGACGGACCGGCCGCCCCGGCGGGCCCTGGACACGAGCCTGCTGATTCGTTGCTTCGCGGCCCGTCCTGCAACGGACGGGCCGCTTTCTTTGTGTTCCCCCACACCGCCCCGCCGGCGCTCGCCCGGCCCACCCGCGTTCGTATGGCCCCGGCCAACGCCCGGTGCGATGCGGCCACTGTGTCAGCGTGCGCGATGTCGCGCCAACCGTACCGCAAGGCCCTGCCTTGCGACTGCGGCAAGGCAGAGCCTTGTCGCACGACCCGCGGCGCGGATTCGCGCACGCTGACCTAGTCGACTACTTGCAGCCCCAGTCGCGGGTGCAGCACCGTCTGCCCGAAGACATTGGCAAAGTCCACGTGCAGCTCGCACGGGCCGCGCCGCTGCGCGCGCGGCACCGTCACCCGCAAACGCCGCTTCTCCAGTTCCAACTGCGGCCGGACGATCTGCCCCGCGAGCTTCACGACCACCGAGTCCGGCAGAATCTTGCTTTGGTCGGCCGCCCAACCCCCGCGCCCGCTCAGCCCGTCATCGAGCTCCACAATGACTGCGCCGCCGCGGCGCACCTTCCCATCCGCCGGCTGCACGAGTCGCACGCGCGGCAGACCGGCGGCGGCCCACCGCGCCAGGCCGAGAAACAGCCCGTACGCCTCACGCCGGTTGTACACCGGATCGCGCAGCCGCGCTTCCTCCCGCGGGTTCGAGTGAAACGACGCCTCACACAGCACGGCCGGCACATCCGCCTCGCGGAGCACCGCGAAGCCGTTGTTCTCGTGAACCGCGAAATCACTGACGAGCGCGCAGGGCAGGTGCGTCGGTAAGCGCAGCGCGTCGTGCAGCCCCGTCAGCAGGTGCCGGCCGGCGGCCACACTCGCTGGGCTGGCCGGCGGGTGCCCGTGATAGAAGACCGTCGTGTAGTTCACCTGCGGATCGTCGCAGGCGTTGTGGTGAATCGAGAGCAGCAGATCGGCCCGCACGCGGTTTGCGGCTTCAATGCGCTGCCGCAAATCCTCCTTGTCCGGCAGGTCCAGACTGCGGTCCTGCTCGCGCGTGAGGACCACCTGCGCACCGGCGGCCTCCAGGAACTCGCGCAGGAATTGCGCCACCCGCAGATTGACTTCAGCCTCGCGCAGCCCCGTCGGGCCGCGCTTCCAATTCCCTCCCGGGTCGCGCTGCCCCACGTGCCCAGGATCCAGCACGATCACAACGCCGGCCAGGTGCCGGGCGTACGGCGGCAGTGGAAACTCCGGCGCGGGGGGGACCGTCCAGTTGTACTGCTGCGGCGGCGTGCGGAGAGGGTCCGGCGGGGCAGCGGGCGGCGGTGCCGGACGCATGTACCAGGCGACGCCGAGACCACCCGCGATGGCACCCGCCAACACCCACAGGGCGCGCTCCGCCCACGCGGTTCGCGTGCGGGGCGTCCTTGTTGAACTCGGGGTCCGCCGGGTTGTCGGGGTGACGCCGTTTCCCATCCTTAATCACCCTGCGCGGACACGCGGCGCGGGAGGGCGAGGCTGTCTCCTGCGGTGACCCTGCCGGCCTGCCGAGCCGCGGCTCGCCCTCCCAGCATGGACCGCCCAATCGCGCGGGACGGTCTTGGAACTCAGGCATCCTCGTACGGGCGTCGCCGCGTCCAATGCGGCGTGCTGGTTGGGGAATTGTACGCAGGCGGTTGGCGGCGCCCACGGGGGGCGGCAGCCGGCGGGCCGGGTGGTTGTGTAAACGCTGATTAGGTCGGATGCGACCCTCCCCCAATCCCTCCTCGCCACAGCGAGTCGCCGGCGGCGACCTGAGAGGGAGGGGAGTTGGGCAGCTCGGCTCCGGTATGGTCAGGCACGGAACCCGCGGCGGACAGCACATCGGCGGCTGTCGCCACGCCGCCCTGGTTCCGCTTGGCCAGATACAGGGCCTCGTCGGCGCGGCGCAGCAGGCTCTCCCACGTCCCGATCTTGTGCCCGCGCAGCGCGGCGACGCCGGCCGACAGGTTGGGCAGTGGGCGGACCGACGGCAACGCCCGGGCCCGCTGGGCGAACAAGGCCGCGAGCCGCCGGGCAATCGCCACCGCGTCGTCGGGTGCCGCCCGCGGAAGCAGCAGGGCAAACTCGTCACCGCCGTAGCGGTAGGCCCGCTCGTCGCCGGCGAACCGCACAGCACGGAGCAGTTCGCCGACGAAGGCGAGGAACTCGTCCCCCCGAGGGTGACCAAGGGTGTCGTTGAGCCGCTTGAAATGATCGATGTCGAACATGACCAGGGCCAGCTCACCCCCGGAGCGCAAATGCCGCTCGAACACCTGCGGGAAGTCCTGCTCGAACGCCCGCCGGTTCCCCAGCCCCGTCAGGGAGTCCGTCTTGGCCTCGTGCTCGGCGGCGCGTTGGGCGCTGGCGGCGCCGCGTGTGCGGGCATCCACGCGGGCGTCGACCGTGTGCCGCCAATGGGTAGCCTCGGCCTGCCAGCGCTTCAGCTCCCGCTGAATCGCGCCCACGCCCCGAACCACGCCGCGCATTTCCTCCAACGGGACGCCTTCGACCGCCGCCTCGGCCAGACCGGCGCCGACCTGCGACACGCGCTGCGACAGCCCGCGGATCGGCCGCGCGATCGTCAGCTCGAACCAGACCCACGCCAGTACCAATCCGACCAACGCCAGCCCGACCAGCCCGACCGCGGCCATGCCCAGCCCCTGCGGCAGCCCCGCTTCGTAGACCAACGCCAGGATCAGGCCGTCGGCCGGTCGCGGAATAGTCACCAGGACGAAGCGCGGGGACGGTCGGCCCTCGATCCGCAGCGCGGTGGAGCGCGCCGCCGTCGCGGTGCGGTCAATTTGGGCGGCGATCTGGGACAGGGTGACGGCCGCCTGGCGTCGAAACTCCAGACCGTGCCCGTCACGGTCGAACACCCCGGCCCAGCGCACGCGCCGGGCCGGCTCACCGAGCCCGGAGAGCCAGTGTTCCTGTTCCTCTTCGACGGCTGCGTCGGTGCTGAGATGGGCGGCCAGCGCGGTCGCCAGGAGGGCCTCGACCCATTCGTGTCGGTCGCGCTCCGACCGGGCCGCGTGCAGGCGCAGACCGATAAATCCTGGACCGGCGATGGCGGCCCCGATCAACAGCACCAGGACGGCCCCGCGTGCCGTCAAGCTGCTCGGCACGAGCGCTCGTATCGCGGCGGACCACCGACTCATCACCGGATGTATCGGTCTGGAACGGGGCC
>CAYWYJ010000016.1:0-1491 GCA_964462635.1 uncultured Planctomycetales bacterium | reverse complement strand
TCGGCCAGGCCGAACACGTCGAGGAACTTGCGCGTGGTGCCATACAACAGCGGGCGGCCCACGATCTCCGCCCGTCCGACGATCTTCACCAACCCCAGCTCCCGCAGCCGGTTCAGCACCTCACCGCAGCCCACGCCGCGGATGGCCTCGATGTCCGCCCGAATCACCGGCTGCTTGTAGGCGATGATCGACAGGGTTTCGAGCGCCGCCGGGCTCAGCCGCGTCTGCGCCTGCTGCTGGGCCAGGCGGGCCAGCCACGGTTGAAACGCGGCTTGCGTGAGCATCTGGAAGCCGCGGGCGATTTCCTCGATGCGGAACGAGAGTCGGGCCGCCATGTACTTGGCGTTCAGCTCGGCGATGTGCAGGCGCACGTCGCGCAGCGACGTGATGCCCGCGAGTTCGGCCAGGCGCGTCAGGCTCAGCGGCGTATCCGACGCGAACAGCAGCGCTTCGATGACCTGCTCGGGGCGCACCGCGTCGCGCGGGGCGGCGTCGGCGGGCCAGACGGGCGCGGGCTGCTCAGCCGGCGCGGCCGGCGCGTCAGCCGGAACCTCGTCCGGCTCCGTCAGCAGCGCGACGGGAATCTCGCGTGTTCGGTCGCTTGGCCCCGCCTCGACGATTCCTGGGTATTCGTCGCGGTCCATCGCGTGTACCTCATCGTCCGTGACCAGTGGAAGGTCGCTCGCTTCGAAACCGTCAGAATAGTACGTTGCGCCCTGTGCCGTGTCCAGACCCCCGCGGGGGAGCGTGTACAGATTCGCCGGCGGCACCTTTTCGCCCGGCCCCTCCCACGGCACACTATGGACCGCGGCAGGTTGGCGTTGGCGCGGTGCGGAGCCGGACCGACGCGTCGCCGCGCTGGACGGAGAACCATGCTCTCGACGATCCCCGCCCGACTGGACTGTGAGCACGCCCAGTTGCTCATCATCGACATTCAGGAAAAGCTGCTGCCGCGCATCGCCGACCACGCGCGGCTCGTGGACCAGGCGGAACTCATGATCCGGGCCGCGGTGGCCCTGGAGGTGCCGATCACGCTCTCGGAGCAGTACCCCAAGGGACTCGGCCCCACCGTGCCGCGCATCGCCCAGGCCGCCACGGGCGCCCACCGCATCGAGAAGACCACGTTCAGCTTCGTCGCGCACGAGCCCGGGCGCAAGCACCTGGCCGCCGCCCTGCGGCCCCAGGTGCTCCTGCTCGGCATCGAAGCGCACGTCTGCGTGTTTCAGACCGCGCTCGATCTGCTGGGGCTGCAAATGCGGCCGGTCGTGCTGGCGGACGCCGTCGGGTCGCGCTGTCCCACGGATTATCAGGTGGCGCTGGAGGGGCTGCGGGCCACGGGCGCGGTCGTGACGACGGTGGAGTCGGCGATCTTCCAACTGCTGTACGAGTCCGGGACGGAAGCCTTCAAGAAGGTCCTGCCGCTGGTGAAATGACGTGCGGGGCCTCTGAAAATCTCCAATTCCCGCGCGCCTTTTGAATGAACTCGTGGCA